>CANKAJ010000141.1 GCA_947479645.1 Betaproteobacteria bacterium
TCCCAAGCCCTCCAGCGTGACGGCCAGCATGTACAGGGTTTTTCTGCCGATCTTGTCGCCCAGCCAGCCCACCACCCAGCGCATGGGAATGGCGGCCATGCCATAAATGGCGGCCTGCGTGCCGGCGAAAGTGACCGAGAAGCCTGCCGATACGAGATGCGGCACCTGGAAGACGATCCAGACCAGTTGTGCCGCGGAACCGGCGGCCATGGCCAGCACCAGCAGATAGAAGGCGGGAGTGCGCACGGCTTCACGCACGGACAAACCGCCGCTGGCACGGGCGCGATTCGCCTTCACGGCATCGCTGTCCATATCAGCGCCGGCTTTTTCTCCGTCGGCGAGCAGGCCGAGGTGCTCGGGCCTGTCCCTGATCACCAGTGCCAGTGGTACGCCGACGACGAACACGACGATGGCGAGCACCACAAACGATTCATGAAAGCCCATCGCGGCGATCATCGCCGCCAGGATCAGCGTGGCGAAATAACCGAAACCATTGCCGGTGGTGATCACGCTCATGGCGTTGCCGCGTCGTTTCACGAACCAGCGCATGATGGCCAGCGTGAAGGCATTGGAGCCGCCCACGCTTTGTCCCAGCGCCATGACCACCGACGCCGCGTAATAGATGGTCAGCGTCTTCGCCTGCGAAAACAGCAACAGTGACAGCGCGATGATGATCACGCCGGTGACCGCCATCTTGCGCGGGCCGATGCGGTCGGCAATGTAGCCGGTGAAGGGCGCGAATAGCCCCTGTTCCAGCGTGCGAATCGAATAACCCAGCGCGATGGCCGTGACGCTCCAGCCGTAGGTGACCCGGAATTCCTCGAGGAATACGCCGAAGCCGAACTGGGTGATGCCCAGCACCACGCAATTGGTGCCGGCGCCGGCCATTGCAATGTACCAACCGTAGAAAATCGGCCCGGAGGGCAATCGCAGCTTCAACCGGGCATCGCTTTCACTTTCGTATCCGTTGGCATCAGTTCAATTTTCGCTGCGTCACAGCCGATTCTGCTCAAGTAAGAGGTCATTTCAGAAGTAACTGAAATGGCCCCTGTTGTAGGGGAGCATGAGGGGAGTATCCCCTCATTTTGAAATGAGGTCTAAGGAACCGTGGCGCATTCCCTGGACAATCAGGGCAGGCCCGCCGCGGTCGCTTCCTTAGGCTTCCTTGGCCTTATTGCCCGCGCGTGTCGCGCACATACACCTGGCCATCGAAGAGGCGGCGTTGCGTGCGCAGCAGCGCACCCTGCTCGGCATGCCACTGGCCATCGTGTTGATGCACGCTGGCGGCGACCGTCAGCATGCCCGAAGGCATGGCAATGCGCAGCGGTGCCTCGGGGTCGTCGTTCCGGCGCGTCGCGGCATGCACGAGCGATCCCTCGATGCGCGCGGCGACCGCGATGCACAACGATGCGGTCAGCGGCAATGCGCGGTGCGCCTGTCCATTGGACATCATGCGGGCGGTGAGATCCACACTGTCGCCCTTGAGCGTCTCGCCGCTGAGAAGAATGGCATCCTGCGCCGGCGACACGAAACCGATGAAGGGGGCCGACTTCTTTTTGGCGGCCTCGACGTTCGGTGCCATGCCCATCGCCACCGAAGCGGCCGTGCGAATGGCATCCAGTTTGGTCAGCGTGTCCGGGGAGGCATCGAGTTCATCGGGCATCTCGGTACCCTTCAAGCCGATGTCGGCGGCGTTGATGAACGCGCAGGCATTCGCCGCATCGATCATCGATACCTGTATTTTTCCGACGCCGGGAACATCCAGCGTATCCACGACCTTGCCGGTGGGCAGCAACTTGCCGGTGCCGGCGCCACCGGGTTCGCGAAACTCCAGTTTCACCACTGCGCCGGTTCCGGTGACGCCGGGGATGGTCAGGTCACCATCGACTGCGGCCAGACCCTCGTCCATGGGGAAGCGGGCGTGAATGATTTTTTTCGTGTTCGTATTGTGGATGCGCACCAGCGCTTCCTTGCCGGTGACGTTCACCAGGCCCTCGTCCACCGCGAACGGGCCCATGGCCGAGGACATGTTGCCGCAGTTGATGTCGTAGGTGACCCGGGCTTCCTTTACCTGTACCTGGGCAAAGGTGTAGTCGATGTCGGCATCGGGGTGCGAAGGCGGGCCGATGACGCAGACTTTGGATAGCGACGAAACGCCCCCGCCCATGCCGTTCAGCTGGCGCACATAGGGATCGGGGCTGCCGATGGCCGACAGAAAAATCGCATCCCACTGCGCCCGCTCGGCGGGCAAGTCCTTGGCGTGGAACACAATTGCCTTGCTGGTGCCGCCGCGGATGAAGGCGGCGGGAATCTTGCGTTGTTTCATGAATAACCCCCTTTGAAGTGCCCAAAGGGTAAGGGGAGGACGCGTGAGGGTCAAGCGTCCATGTCAGCGTATGACGTTGGGTGTCCGTTGCGTTTGGTGTTTCCGGAACTCAACGCACCCGGTAATGAATAACCCAGGTTGGCGCAGTCGCGGGCTTGCCGCCGTATTTCTGCGTTTCTGCCGGCCTGGCTGAAGCAGCGGGGGTATTGGGATGGGTATCGCGGGCGCTGGCGGCGGCGACCAGCGTGGCCAGTGCAATCCCGGTCAGCGCTTTCTTGAATAGCGAAACCAGCATTTCCCTGCGCTCGGCCGTCCGGGTGGTGGTGTAAGCATGGGTTGGATGCATTTGTTCTCCTGGTGTCCTGGGGGGGCATGCGCCTTGTGCCGATGGCCGCGCCCATGTTTGTCAGCTGTTTTGTCAGTTCAAATAGTGTACTGTATAAATATACAGTAATGCAAATCATGGCATGCTGCGGGACTTTCCGGTTTTCCGGCTTTGTTTCTGAAGGTTTAAATAGAATGTCTGCACCGATGCACCTGCTTGGCAGGGAAGAAATCGCCTTGCTGGAGCCGTTTACAGGCCTGGGCATGGAGCGTATTCAGGTGGTCTCAACCGCTGCCGAGGCCCAACTGGCGCTTGAGGACCTGCTGGCAGCCCGCCAGGTGGGTTTTGACACCGAATCCAGGCCGACTTTTCACAAGGGGCAGGAATCCCAGGGCCCGCACGTGCTGCAATTCGCCACACCAGACAAAGCGTGGGTGTTTCAGGTGCACGTGGAGGAATGCCACCCGGCCCTGATGCAGATCCTGGCTGCCGAGGCCATCGCCAAGATCGGCTTTGGTCTTCGCAGCGACATCGAGCACATCAGCCGGCGCTTCGGCATACAGGCGCAGGGCATCATCGATCTGAATGCCACGTTCCGGAAAATGGGCTACACCAAGACCATCGGCGCGAAACAGGCGGTCGCCATGCTGTTTCACCAGCGCATGCAGAAATCCAAGAGCACCAGCACCACCAATTGGTCCAACCACAGGCTGACCGACAAACAGATTCTGTATGCCGCGAACGATGCCTATGTGGCCATTCGCGTGTTTGATGCGCTGAATGCCGCTGGCAATGTGGTCGGCCATGCGGACGCGAATGCGGACATCAATGCGGACACGAATGCGCCGCCAGCGGCCGCCGGTGTTTAGCTGCGGGTGACCATCGCCTCCAGCACCATCACGTTGCGCCCGGCGCAGAGGATCCGCCCGATGCTCGCGCCGGAAATGAGCTCGCGCTGATCCGCGCCAAACTCTCCGATACGTACAATGGCTTCGGCAATGGCGGTGAGGTCGGCCGGAGCGCCCTCGGCGGGTGCGGTAAGGGCAGTAATACTGCGCAGCCGGCGCAGCATGGCCAACGCCTCCGCGGGTGTCAGCGGCGCCAGTTCGACCGCGGTGTCGCCATGCAGCGTTGCAGAAATCAAGGGTCCGAATTGCGCGTCGATCTGGATGGCAACGCTCAGCTCGAGTGATCCGGCCGGCTTGCTTGCGGTGGTGGTGAGCCCGTAGGTCGTGAGAACTTCTTTTGCCGCGCTGTCCTCGAGCCTGTTGCCGGCACTGGAGAGAAGCTTGCCGGCAGCAGCGGCGGCACTCGCGGGTGACAGGCGAATGCGCCGGCGCGGGCCGTTCTCCTCGATGTCGCGGTGTCTGCGGTCGCGCTTGTGCCATTCGGCCAGCGAGGCGAAGCAGCTTTCCATGGTGATGAAGGGAATGGTGTGCGCGTTCATTTCCGCTTCGCGGTAGCCCGGGCCGCCCACCCAGCCGCCCAGCAGCGGCATGCAGATGGGCTTCTGATGACGCGCTGCCAGCTCGCCGAACACCGGCGGCCGTTCCGTGGTGCGCTCGCTGTAGAGCACTTGCGGAAATACCAGCGCACCGTAGGACGGGTCCGCCGCCAGTGCATCGAAGCACTGCGTCAGCACCTTCAGGTTGCCGGCCACCGCAGCGGTTACGTCGGCCGGATTGCGCCGGGAACCGAATTCCGGGATCAGCGTTTCGAGCACCGCGCGCACAGTGTCCGGTGGTTGCGGCAATGGCACGCCGCATTTCTCGGCGCGGTCGGCGGCGTAGATGCTCAGGCCTCCCGAGGGTGACAGCACCGCCACGCCGTGTGCGGCCGGCCGGCGTGGCGCCTTGGCGAAGAACGAAGCCATTTCCATCAGCCCTTCAAAATCATCCAGCATGATGATGCCGGCGCGCTCGCAGGCGGCGCGATAGGCGGCGTTGTATCCCACCACCGATCCGGTATGCGCAATGGCCGCGATGGCGCCCTGTTCGCCGGCGCCGAATTTGCAGGCGATCACCGGCTTGTCGGCCTTCCAGGCGATCTCGCCGGCTTCGATGAGTTGCTGTGGATCGGCCAGCCCTTCGAAGATGCAGGCGATGACGCTGCAGGACGGTTCCTCGGCGAGATAGGCGATCTGGTCGGCCACATTGACGTCGCAGGAATTGCCCGAGGTGATCACGTGGCTCACCACCAGCCCGCGCTGCACGCCCTGCGCGAGGCCGTAGCCGAGCGCGCCCGACTGGCTGGCAACGCCGATGCCCGGGCGCGGCGGCACGGCGAGTTTCATGTCGGAAACGCCGAAAGTGGCCAGCGTCAGCCGCGCAAAGTTCATGAAGCCCATGCAGTTCGGCCCGACGATCTTCACGCCGGTCTCGCGCGCGATCGCGGCGAGGCGTTGCTGGCGCGCGATGCGCTCGGGCTGGCTCATCTCGGCATAACCCGATGCAAACACCAGCACGCCGCCGGCGCCGCCCTTGGCGCATTCCAGCACTGCAGGTTCGACCGCTTCAGCCGGCAGCGCGATGGCCACGCAGTCGGGTTTCTCCGGCAGCGCGGCGATGGAGGCATAACAGGGCTCGTCACCGATCTTGTCGTACTTGGGATTGATGAGGTAGAGCTTTCCCTGGTAACCAGCCAGATTGGCGCGGGTCTTTGCGCCAAAGGAAGCCGCGTTGGGTGAGACGCCGTAGATCGCGATGCTCTGCGGATTGAACAGGCGAGCGAGGTCTTGATGGCGATAGACGGGGCGGTGGGCGAGGGGCATGGATTCTGGCTTTAAATAGTGATCAATTTTCAATAACTACTGTTTATTCATAATTAAAAGAAACGTAATTATTATCAATTAAAGGCGTTATTCAGCTGCGCACGATCAACGCGTCCACGGCCATGATGCGGCCGCCGGAACAGATCAGCGGGTTCACGTCGAGTTCCGCGACGATATCCTTCTGGTCGCTGATGAATTCGCCCAGGCGCACGATTACGTCGGCGAGCTTGTCCAGGTCCACCGGCTCGGACCCGCGAAAACCGGTCAGCACGGCCTTGCCCTTCAACTTGCCCAGCATCGCTTTTGCTTCATTCACCGTGATGGGTGCGAGTTCAACGGCAGCGTCTTTGAGGAGTTCCACCATGACGCCGCCCAGTCCGACGATCAGCATCGGGCCAAACAGCGGATCGATCTTGGCACCCACCATGATTTCGGTGCCCGCGGGCACCATGGGCTGCACCAGCACGCCGTTGATGCGGGGTTTCGGAGATATCTTGTTGGCCTTGGCCATCACCGCGTCGTAAGCCGCCTTGGCGTCCCATGCGGTCCTCAGGTCGAGGCGAATCACGCCGGCCTCGGTCTTGTGCGGCAGATCGGGAGACTCCACTTTCAGTGCCACCGGAAATCCCAGCGCCGTGGCGGCTGCCGCCGCCTCATCGGCAGACTGAACCAGTCTTTCGCCCACCACGGGCACGCCATAGGCGGCCAGCACCGTCTTGGCTTCGCGTTCGGTCAGCGATTTGTTTTTTGACTCTGTAATCAGCCGGCTTGCCGTCGCTGCCGCATCCGGTGATGACAAACGCACCACCTGGCGCGGTCCGTTTTTTTCTTCAGCGATGCGGCGGTCGTCGCGCCGGAACCATTCGCGCAGCGTCCAGAAATAACGGTTCATCGAATAGAACACCGCCATGTTCGGATCGGCTTCGGCTTCCTGCATGCCGTAACCGCCAAACCAGCCGTTCATCCAGACCAGCGTGGCCGGCTTGCCGTGTTTGGCGCAGGCCTCGCTGAACATGCGCAGCTCTTCCGGTGATTCGGGCACCACGCTGGTTTGCGGACACAACACCGTGCAGTAATGATCGTCGCTCGCCAGCGCATCCACGCAATCGGGAATCATCCTGTTGTCGCGCGACGCCATGGCCGTCACATCGCAGGGGTTGCGTGGCGAGCCGAACTCGGGAATGCGCGCCTGCAGTTTCTGGCGCGTGGCTTCGTGCGGTTGCGGCATGGCGATGCCCCAGGCGTCGGCGTTGTCGGCCGTGGCAACCAGCGCGCCGCCGGAGATGCCGGTTGCCGCGATGCCGCGTGCTGCTGGCCGTCGGGGTGCCTTGACAAAGAACGACGCCGTCTCGAGCAGTCCGTCCAGGTCGTTCAGCATGATGATGCCCGCGCGCTCGAAAGCCGCCTGCCACGAGTCGAGGGAACCGGTCAGCGATCCCGAATGGGATAGCGCGGCCCGCGCGCCCGCCTCGCCGATGCCCTGCTTGCACACGATCATGGGTTTGTCATTGGCCCAGGCGATCTGGCCGGCTTCGAGCATGTGTTCGGGCTCGGCAAGGCCCTCGAAGATGCACACGATGGCTTTGCAGGCGGGGTCCTCGGCGAGATAGGCCGCGGTGTCGGCCACATCGATGTCGCAGGAATTGCCTGCGGCGACCATGTGGCTCATCGGAATGCCGCGATGCGCGCCCTGGCCCTGCGAGAAACTCATTGCCCCCGACTGGCTCACCAGGCCGATGCCGCCGATGGCGCCGCCGGCATAGTAGGAGTCAATCTTGATCGCCCCGCGCGTGAAAGTGACGCCGGCGCGCAGCGCGAAGTTGACGTAGCCCATGCAATTGGGGCCGACGATGCGGATGTTGTGTTCGCGCGCGATGTCACCCAGGCGCTGCTGCATGGCGATGCGCTCGGGCTGCCCGGTCTCGGCATAACCCGAGGCATAGATCATGACGCCGCCGACGTTGTGGCCGACGCATTCCAGCACCGCGGCTTCCACCGCCTCCAGCGGCAATGCGATCACCACGCAGTCGGCCGGTTCCGGCAATGCGCCCACCGAGGCGTAACAGGCGCGCTCACCGATCTTTTGGTATTTGGGATTGATCGGATAGAGCTTGCCCTGGTAGTCGCGCTCCAGGCGCGCGATGGTGCGCGAGCCAAAGGAAGCGGCATTGGGTGATGCGCCCATGATGGCGATGTTGGCGGGACTGAACAGGCGCTTGAGATCCCTGTGGCGGTAGACGCTGCGGTGTGATGTGGACATGGACTTCCCTGAGTGGCGGCAACGAAGTGATTGCCCGTTCGCCCCTGGTGTCTGGTGCTGGACCGTTGTTGCCGGGGCAGGGCAGGTAGTGACGGGAAGAATTATGCCATCAATGCGCGGGCCCAAGCCGTATCGTGCAAGGCACGGGACTGGAACCAGACATTTGCTCCCAATTGGGGATCATGTTAGCATTTCATCATGCGTATCATCGCGCTCGGAACGCTTCGCGACTTCTGGAAAAAACACCCGCAGGCCGAGATTCCGCTGCGCAGCTGGTACGCGCTGGCAAGCCGGGCCGATTGGCGCCGCCCCTCCGGCATCAAAGCGGACTACGCCAGCGCCAGCTTCATGGCCGGGAACCGCGTGGTGTTCAATATCAAGGGCAACGATTACCGCCTGGTGGTCGCAGTGCATTACGATCGTGGAATGATGTATGTGCGTTTTGTCGGCAAGCACCGGGAATACGACCGGATAGATGCCGTGGATATTTAGAGAGGCTTGCCATGGAACTCCGACCCATCAAAACCAGGCGCGACTACGAGGCCGCGCTCAAGGAAGCCGAAAAGCTGTGGGATGCGCCCGTCGCATCCAGGCAGGCCGATCGTCTGGAAGTGCTGGTGCTGCTGATCCAGGCCTGGGAGGCAAAGCACTATCCGATACCCGATCCGGATCCCATCGACTTCCTGCATCACGTGATGGAGTCTCGCGGGCTCGCGCGCAAGGACCTCGAACCCCATATCGGCTCGCGCGCCCGCGTGGCGGAAGTGCTCAACCGGGTGCGGCCGCTGTCGCTGGAAATGGTCCGCCGGCTCTCCTCGGGGCTGAATATTCCGGCCGACGTGCTGATCCGGCGCTACGTGGTGAAACGGGCCGCCTGAGCCCATGGTGCGGGAAATAGTGTCACGCTGTCGGGCGCCGGGTCGCACGCCGATTTGCACGCGGTGTCGGACACGGAAATGGAGCACCTGACCAGGTGCGGGTATTATCGCTACCGAAGCGCTTCATTCCATCCAGGCAAAAAAAAAGGGAATCACCATGACATGGCAAGCTGAACTGGACGAACTTCGAGCGCGTGAAGCGCTGGCGCGGCAGATGGGCGGTGCTGACAAGGTGAAGCGCCAGCACGATGCCGGGCGGCTGACCGTGCGCGAGCGCGTCGATGCGCTGGTGGATGAGGGCAGTTTTCATGAGATCGGCGCCACTTCGGGCAAGGCGCAATATGATGCGGCCGGCAAACTCACCGGCTTCACGGCGGCCAATTGCATCTTTGGCCGCGCCGCCATCGATGGCCGCCCGGTGGTGGTCTGCGGCGATGACTTCACCATTCGCGGCGGCTCGACCGAGGCCACCATCAAGGAAAAGACGGTCATGGCCGAGCAGATGGCCAACGAGTTTCGCCTGCCGATCGTGCGCATCATCGAGGGCTCGGGCGGCGGCGGATCGGTGAAGACCATCGAGATGACCGGGCGCGCCAATCTGCCCGGCCGCGTGGGCAGCGGGCAGGCCTATTATCTGGCGACCGTCAATCTGGGCACGGTGCCAGTGGTGGCGCTGGGGCTGGGTTCGGTTGCTGGTCTCGGCGCGGCGCGCTTTGCGGCCAGCCATTATTCGGTGATGACCAAGACCACCTCGGCGATGTTCGTTGCGGGTCCGCCGGTGGTGGAGCGCATCGGCCAGAAACTCACCAAGCAGGAACTGGGCGGATGGGAAATCCAGACCAAGGCGGGCGCGGTGGATCATGCCGTGGACACCGAGGAAGAAGCGTTTGCCTGCGCGCGGCGTTTTCTCTCATATCTGCCGTCGTCGGTTCATGAGTTGCCGCCGGTGGTGCCCTGCGACGAAGATCCCAAGCGGCGCGATGAGGCGCTCCTGAAGGTCATCCCCAGGGAGGGCCGGCGCGTCTACAAGATGCGCGCCATTGTCGAGACGCTGGTCGACAAGGGCAGCTTCTTCGAAATGGGCCAGATGTTCGGACGCCCCATCATCACCGGCCTCGCGCGCATCGAAGGGCGTCCGGTCGCCATCATGGCGGGTGATCCTTATCACTATGCCGGCGCGTGGACGGCCGATGCCTGCGCCAAGATCATCCGCTTTGTCGATCTGGCACAGACCTTTCATCTGCCTGTGGTGCATCTGGTGGACTGCCCCGGATTTCTTATCGGCCTGGAAGCGGAGAAGACCGCAACCATTCGCGCCGGTGTGCGTGCCATGGCGGCGATCAACCAGACCACGGTGCCCTGGTGTACCGTCATCGTCCGCAATGTGTTTGGCGTCGCCGGCGCCATTCATCAGCCGACCGGGCGGCTGTCGCTGCGCTATGCCTGGCCCTCCAGTCGTTGGGGATCCTTGCCGCTGGAAGGCGGCATCGAGGCCGCCTACCGCGCCGATATCGAGGGTTCGGCCGATCCGAAGGCCAAGCTTGCCGAGATCGAGCACCGCCTGAACCAGTTGCGCTCGCCGTTCCGCACCGCCGAATCCTTCTGGGTCGAGGAGATCATCGATCCGCGCGACACGCGCAAGCTGCTGTGCGAGTTCTCGCGGCTGGCCGGGCCGCTGCTCACGCCGGGAACGTCGGCGTTTATGATGCGGCCGTGAGGGAGGGAGGATACGAGCCGGTTACGGCACCGCGCGCCAGACAGGCAGTCATCTGCGGCTCACAACCGCCAGTCCCTCCGAGCATCCTCCCGGTTCACGACCCGTTGAGAATCGGCACTCTGGCTGCAATCCTCGCTGACGTTGCCGTTCATCAGGAAATCAGCCGTGACGAACTGCCGGACCGGTTCTTTGGCTGAAATGGAACAGTGAAATGGAACAGATTGACCTTGTACGTACCGCGTAATACACTGATTCCGTGATCCTGAGCTTCAAGGACAAACGGTCCGCGGCCCTGTTTTCCGGCTTGGTCGTGAAGGGCCTGCCGCCGGAGATTGCGCAGCGCGCATTCGACAAACTGCGCCTGTTGCACGCGGCAGCCAGCCTGGATGACCTGCGCGTGCCGCCGTCGAACCGGCTGGAAAAACTCAAGCACGACCGGCGCGGCCAGTGGAGCATCCGGGTCAATGACCAATGGCGCATCTGCTTTTATTTCGAGGCCGGCAACGCGCACGATGTCGGGATAGCCGACTACCACTGAAGGACGCGCAAATGAGCATACGCATACAGGACCTCGCAGGCACCGATTTTTCGGACGTGATCGCGCGCCCGCGCAAGCGCCTGGTCAACACGCATCCGGGCCGGTTTCTTTTGACTGAATTCATGGAACCGCATGCGCTGTCCGCCAACGCGCTCGCCACCGTCCTGCACGTGCCGGCCAACCGCATCGGCGCAATCGTCAAGGGGCAGCGCGCGATCACGGCGGACACGGCCCTCAGGCTGGCCAGGTTTTTCGGGACAACGCCCGAGCTGTGGCTGAACCTGCAGAAGGATTACGAACTGCGCGCGGCCCGCATGGTCTCGGAAAACGAGATTGCCGCCTCGATAGAGCCGCTGGCTGCCTGAGAGAGGCTTGCCTTGGAACTCCGGCCCGTCAAAACCCGGCGCGACCACCAGGCCGCGCATTCGGGATGCCGAAAAGCTGCGGGATGCGCCCGCCGCATCCAGATCAAGTCCCTGCCCGAGTTCGACGCCACGCCGTATCTCGACAGCAAAGCGGCAATTGCGCCTTATCTCACCGATATTCTGGATGCGAACGATCCGGCTTTGCTGGCCTCAGCCCTGGGCGATATCGCCCGTGCGCGCGGCATGAGCGAGATAGCGAAAGCCTCCGGCCTGACCCGCGAAGCCTTGTACAAGGCGCTCAGACCGAATGCCAAGCCGCGCTACGACACCATCGCCAAAGTCTGCGGGGCGCTGGGAGTGAGGCTGGTGGCGCAGGCGATTCATACTTGAAAGCCGGGTGGTTTGAAGGACGCGCGGAGGGCGCCGCCTGATCGCCAGCGGCGTTTTGCTGCTCGCTGCAGCAGTGCGCTGCGGCCGGCGACGGCCATTCCGGCAAAAAACCCCTCATGGACGCCTGCGGCCAGCGCGTGCCCACCGGCGCAGCCTCAGGCGCCGACTTTCTGCAACTGACCCGGCTTCGCGGCGGCGACGGCCAGAAGAATGGCGGCGGCCAGCGGGCGAAGGTGAACCATTCGGTTGGATGCGGCGCGCACGACGATGACGCCAAACGGCAGGACGGGAATATTCTGCTGAAATTCGATATTGCGATCGAGGGTAACGAATACGTCACAGCACTCACGTGCGCGACGCATCAGTTCTCCATTGAGCACGCCGCTCCAGCCAAGGTGAACAACCGTGCTGATTTCGTGGCCGCGCAATTCACCGGCGAAGTCCACCGGGATGTTTTCGTCAAGAAGGATGCGCATCCGCCACAAGAGAATCGCAGGCGAGCTCCAGTGCAGCGATCGCCTGCTCGCGTTTGACAGACGGGAACTGATGCAGGAACTCGTTCAGTGTTTCCCCGCCCTCGATATAGTCGAACAGGGAGCGAACGGGAACGCGCGTGCCAACGAAAACCGGCGTTCCGCCGAGGATATCGGGATGACGGTGTGTAACCTGATTGGGATTGGCCATGTCATTTCTCCGCGCTGAGACGAGTATAGGCTTGGTCCGCATTGGCGTCTAATCCGAAATTGCCAATGCCGCACTGATTGCCGGGGCCGCTTCGCCTCAAGGGGAGGGCGATGGTTTGCGCACTGGCCCGCCGGCCGGCTCGCGCGGCGTCTCCACGCGCTGCGCGGCGCCCGCGCCCGACGGCGCGCGCCGTGCTCCCGGTGACCAACTGCAAATGCGGCTTCTGCTCGCAGGCGCTTTGCCGCTGCGCAGTGCCTGACTGAGTTCGTCACCGGCGAGTGGGTCCTTGAAACCGACTTGCGTGTGCCGTGCAGCGCCGGGTATGGCGGTAGCCATGCTGGAATCCTCCTCATTGAAGAGGCCAATTATGGCATCGGAATTCGTTGGAGATGCTCGTTAAAAGGCGGTTTACGACACTAAATGTTCAGAATTGTTGGCGCGGATCGACGTCGCGTGAAAATGCCTGTCACTCGCCGTGCGCTGCGGTTTGTCGCAAAGGCTGGCGCGGTGGGTTTCGCTTTTCAGCACCTGCACGAATCCGGGAGGCATGTCCGGCGATTACTGCAGCCGGAGCCTGTTGCAATTGACTGAAAGTGCCGCCTTGATGGGAAGCTGGCACAATCATCGTTGAGCAAAGACATTTGACCCTTATGAACCGCGCCCAGACATTGCAGTTGTTGACCCAACACAAACCTGTCCTGATACGGCAGTTTGGCGTCACGCAGCTTGCCGTGTTCGGCTCCACCGCGCGCGACGCGGCTGGCGCAGGCAGCGATATCGATATTCTGGTGGGTTTCGATGGTCCGGCAACGTCTGATCGCTATTTCGGCGTGCAGTTCTATCTGGAAGATCTTCTCGGGCGTCCGGTGGATCTGGTCACGGAAAAGGCGCTTCGATCGGAGCTGCGCCCTTTCATTGAGAAAGAGGCGCTGCGTGTCTGAGCGGGCAGGGCGTGAATGGCGCTTCTACCTGGAAGACATGATGGCGTTTGCCGGTTGGCGAATTCAGAGATGACAAGAATCATTACCCTTTACGAGCCGGACCCGGGTGAGTGGGTGGATTATCAAACACGGAGGTAGCCATGCCAGCGTTCAAATGCCACGTCTGCGGCGGCGAATCTGCCACGGATCA
>CANKAJ010000142.1 GCA_947479645.1 Betaproteobacteria bacterium
ACTGACCGCCGCCATCAAGGAGTACATCGCCGTGCATAACAAGAATCCCAAGCCTTTCATCTGGACTGCCAAGGCGCAAGACATCCTTGAAAAGGTCATTCGCGCCAACAGCCGCTTAAGTTCCAAACAGAATGAAGCACTACACTAGCGTTGACTACGCGTTACGCGCAAACGGCTCCGCAGAAACTGGAGCGCGACGCCGCGCGCTCGCGCATTCGGGTACTGCCCGGGGAAGCTGTGCTGGATGATGCGCTTATAGACAAGATCCGCGACCCCAAGGCCGACTACATGGAGCGCCAATGCGTGGCATCCGGGCGCAAATGCATCGCCTGGGTGCGCGACATGAACAAGGACGGCAAGGACGACGTGCTGCTGGTGTCGTACCAAAATCTGAATGACTTTCCGACGATGAGTGTCTATAGCGGTGGCGAGGCGTGGAAGCGGATCTCGACGCTGCACGGCAGCGTGCGCGCGGAGAAGTATGTGGTGGCGCTGGAGGCGGGGACTGTCGGGCTGGAGATGTCGAAGTGGCCGGATTTGGTGGTGGGTGGGGAGAGGGTGAGGGTTTATGTGGGGCAATGATGAAGCAGGGTGATCGCCAAGTGCCCCCCCACAGCCAATTTGATAGGGCATATTTGAGGGATAACTTGGTCCCTAATATTGACGCGCTGAGTGATGCTCAACCTGGGAAGACTTCCACCTTGCTCGGAGAAGGAGTGGAGTGGCTATAAAGTGGGTGTTTTGCTGCATAATTTCCTCCGTGTCAGGCTGTTAGAATCAATTATCGAATATTCATTGCTCCCACAGAGAAACACACCATGCGTAATAGAAACTTTCTAATGCTTTTTTCAGGTGTAATGGTCGCACTTTGTTTCAACCTTAGCTGGGCACAAAACTTGGCTGGGGCGTATCCGACCAGGCCCATAACTATCGTGCTGCCCTACGCGACGGGTGCGTCATCGGATATCGAGACACGACTGTACATTCCTCGATTGATCGAAGGGCTAGGACAGCCAGTCATCGTTGACTACAAACCGGGCGCGGGAGCCTCCACCGGGACAATTTATGTTTCGAAGGCGGCATCTGATGGCTACACGATACTTTATGTCACTGCGGCATTGACCGTCTATCCGGCCTTCTTTTCAGCTGACAAGATTCCATATGATCCAGTCAGAGATTTTGCGCCCGTATCGTTGATTACAAGGCGTAGCACGCTGCTGCTGGTTCATCCGTCGCTCGGAGTAAGGACTTTTCCGGAATACATCGCATATGCCAAGTCCAATCCGGGAAAGATTAATTTTGGCACTTCAGGCGGCGGGGGCATATTGCATATTGTGGGTGCTTGGTTGCACAGTGTGACTAATACCCATGTGACATTTATTCACTACAAGGGCGCTGGCCCCATGTATACCGATTTTGTAGCTGGTCGCGTAGAAGCGGCGCCGGGCCTGCCGTTCGTCGTGTCCCCCTACATCAAGGCGGGGAAGATGATTCCCATTGCTACCATGAGTGCGGATCGTTCTAAGTCCCTCCCCGACCTGAAAACCCTCGTCGAATCCGGGCTGCCCGGCTATGACTACACCAGTTGGTCGGGCTATCTCGCCCCCGCACGCACACCTGAGACCATCGTGAACCGGCTGAGTGCGGAATTTACCAAAGTCGCGAAATCCCCCGAAGTTGTCAAACGGATGGAAGCGGACGGTGCGGACATGGTGGGCAGCACACCTGAACAATTCCGGCAGTTACTGGTCACCGAAACCTCGCGCTGGCGGAAGGTAGTGCAGGACAATCGTATCAAAATGGAAGATTAGAAATCACCTTCATAGATATCCGCTGCATATGCAGCGAATGTTCCTTTTGGGTCCGTAGTTGGGTGGAGGGAGAGGCGCTGGCCAAGGCTCATCGAAAAGGCAAGAAATGACGAGGGTACTCAAATGACACGATTCCTTCGGCTTTTTTCTGGTAGCAACCTCTTCTCCTTCACGATTGGCCGCCGGCCCTGGAATCATCTTAGCCTCGTGCCCAGGATTCATTCGCTTATGGGCACAAGACCTCATGCATATATTTTTGAGATAGGTCCCGGCGACGACGGGTGATTTAGTAGATCAAGTTGGTAACTTTTTCAGAACATTAAGCGATTGAACATCAGAAGGGACATGGGCGAGGCAGTACCTAACCGTGTGCTGCCGAACAATGGCGGCTTCACACTCTTTTCGGGAAAATAACGATGATGAAATGGATGGAAGTCAACGGCGTAAGCCTATGCTACGAACTCGGGGGGCGTGGAGACGAGACAGTGATATTTGTGCACGAGTCAGGTGGCTCGCTGCATAGCTGGGACGAAACACTGCCAACCTTCCAGGAGCATTTTCGCACGCTGCGCTACGACCAGCGTGGTTTCGGGCTCTCTGAAAAAATACGCGGCGGGTTCGTATTCGACGAGATCGTTGAGGACATCAACGGCCTACTTGCCGGGCTGGGCATTTCCGGACCGTGCCATCTAGTGGGCTCGGCCTACGGTTCGGCCATTGTGCTTGCATATGCGGCGAGACATCCATCGCGCGTCGCGCGCTTAGCAGTCGCAAGTCCCGTTACATCTGGCGGCAGCGGCGGGCGCAAGGCTGAGGCCAGGGAACTTCGCGCGGCAACCATCGAACGTGAAGGCATGCGTTCCTATGTGACGCAAAGTCTGAGCACCTCCTATCCGGAGGTGCTGCGCGGAAATATCGCGCGTTTCGAAGGATGCCGCGCTCGGTGGCTAGCTAATGATCCGTGGTGTTTCGCCGCGCTGAATCGCATGATCGGGGAAATGGACTTGAACCCCGAGCTATCCAACATTGAAAGCCCGACTCTCGTCCTTGGCGCGACACACGATCTCAATCGTCTGCCAGAGTTGTCTCAATCTATCGCGCGGCAAATACGCGGGGCGCGTTTTGTCGAAGTCGACTCGGGACATTTTCTGGCGGTACAGACCCCCGAACTGTTCGCGAAAATGGTGGTGCCATTTTTACAGGGGCGGGACGCACCGCGCGTCTAGCCGACAAAACATCGTGAATTTCATTCACGATGGCTGGAATGTCATGCTGGAATCTGCCGGTATGCCGCGCCCTGTGGTTCAGCGATTGATAGAGATACCTACGGATACGCTGAATTCCCCGGAGTTCGAGGCAAGCTTGGGAAAGCCGGACTGGACTCCTGGCGCCTTATGCTGGACGAGCTGAATGCGTTCATCGAGACCGAGCATGACCAGACCATTGCGGACTTCAAGCGATTGAAGATTGAGCGCCATTGATTGACCGGTTTCCGGCCAGTTCGGGGGCGGCAGCAGGAGTGGGTTGCCAAGCCCGACACCAACTATTTCGACGTGAAAGTGGCCATTCATTGGATGGCAGTGGGTTCGTTGGAAGCAGAAAAGGTGCTTCGCATGTTCCGGGGTCATAAAATGATTTCTGCTCTCGTCCTCGCTTTTTTTGCCTACTATCCCTCAATTCCAAAAGGCCGCATAATTAGTCCAGCACCCTGCTCACAACCTTCTACTGTAAACAGCAAACCGCCAGAAGGGCTTCGCGGGTTGGGCAAAATCAGGGAGAAAGCCATGCAGTTTTTGCGCCCATTATTTAGCTGTGCAGCTGCGTCTGTCATGCTGCTTTGTGGTTCCGCGCAGTCACAGGGTTTAGCAGAAAGCTATCCGGTCAAACCGGTGTTGGTGGTCAATCCGAATGCCGCGGGCGGTCCCCTTGACCTGGAGTCGCGCGTTTATATAGCGAAGCTCTCCGAGCTGCTGGGCAAGCCTTTCCTGCTCGAATCAAAATCCGGCGCGGGCAACACCATTGGCGTGGTGTATGTCGCCAAGGCGGCGCCCGATGGGTACACCGTGCTGGCAACGGGGGGAAGCTTTACAGTGCTACCAACGTTCGACCGCAACCTGCCTTTCGACATCGTGAAGGATTTCGCGCCGGTCTCGCTGATGAGCCTGAAGCCCACTGGCCTAATCGTACGTAACTCATTTCCGGCCAGGACATTTGTTGAATATATGGCTTATGCGAAAGCCAATCCGGGGAAGGTCAATTTCGGAACCATCGGCGCGGGAACCAACGTACATCTGGTCGGCGCGTGGTTGCACAGCATGAACGGCAGCACGGTGACGTTTGTTCACTATAAGGGCGCCGGGCCTTCCATCCAGGATTTGATGGCCGACCGGCTCGATGCAATGCTGACGGCGACTGTTTCGGTAATGCCCTTGATCAAGTCAGGCAAGGCTCGTGCCCTGGCCGTTACCGACGAACGGCGGGCAACATCCCTGCCCGAGGTGGGAACGGTGGCCGAACAGGGTTTTCCAGGCTTTAGTTATTCCAACTGGACGGGCTATCTGACGCCGGCCGGGACCCCCGCGGCGATCGTAAATAAGCTGAGTGAGGCGTTCGCGAAAATCGCCAAGATGCCTTCGGTGATCGCCGCTATCGAAGCCAACGGAGGCGTTGTAGTCGGCAGCAGCCCCGCGGAATTGCGCCAACGCATCGTGGCTGAGTCCGAGCGCTGGCGCAAAGTTGCCCAGGATACCGGAGTCAAATTAGAGAATTGAGCTGCCTCAAAAGGAAATGTTATGGATTTGCGTTTTACTGAAGAGGACCTTTTGCTGCGAGCAGAAATTAGGGAGTTCTGCAGGACGAAACAACCCGAAGCTCTACGCCGAAAGTTAGAACTGGGTCAACATCTTGAACACGAAGATTACGTCAATTGGCAGCGAATTCTTGATGCGAACGGCTTCGCGGTACCACATTGGCCGATAGAGTGGGGGGGAAGAGGATGGACGGCTAGTCAACTTTATATATTCAATGAAGAGTTGTTGCGGTTCCCAGCGCTTCTACCCGAAAACCATAATACCGCGCAGGTGGGCCCGGTCATCATTGCCTTTGGCACTGACATGCAAAAACAGCGTTTTCTCCCAAAAATCAGGAATCTTGATTACTGGTTCTGCCAAGGCTTCTCAGAGCCTGGCTCGGGCTCCGACCTGGCCTCGCTCAAGACAAGTGCCGTTCGGAAGGGTGAGTTTTATGAAGTTAACGGGCAGAAGTTATGGACTACCCAAGCTCATAGGGCTAACTGGATGTTTTGCTTGGTCCGTACCGACAATAATGCCAAGAAGCAAAAGGGCATCAGCTATTTATTGATCGACCTGAAATCCCCAGGAATTACGATCCGTCCTGTTCATATTATGGGAGCTCATCGGGTCAATGAGGTATTTTTTGAAAAGGTCATTGTTCCGGTAGAGAACCGCATCGGCGAGGAAAACAGAGGTTGGGATTACGCGAAATTCTTGATGGGAAATTCCCGAATCAACGTTGCGCGTATAGGGCTCGCGACTGGCCGTATTGAACGAGCAAAAAGTCTGGCAGCACAGGTGATGGTTGACAAAAAGCCTTTGTCTGAAAATCCACGGTTTCGTGAAAAACTGGCCGCCCTTGAAATTGATCTTAAGGCGACGGAAATTACCAATATGCGGATCGTTGCCGACCAGCTTAAAAAGAACGAAATCAAACAGGATCCCAGGGCAAGTATTCTCAAATTAAAGGGAGGGGAACTGCAGCAAATGACTGCCGAACTTCTAATGGAAGTTGCTGGTCCACATGCCTTGGCGCAGCAGGGAGATTTTCTAGCGGTGAAAGATAAAGCTCTTGGCCCGGAATGGGCGCCCGGCATTGCCGCTACCTATTATTACAGTCGCGCCATTTCAATAGTTGGCGGCTCTAACGAAGTGCAACGCAATATTATTGCGAAAGGCATTCTAGGACTATAGAGCTCCTTGCAAAAGTCTGAACTCGTCAATACCCGGTCCGGCTCGCCCTAGATCGTCAACCCCGATCAGGGTAGCCAGTGCACGGTGCTCGAATTTCGTTATTTTCCTCCCCGCCGTCTTCAGGTTCGGAAGTAATCTTCTAGAAAGCCAGTGCCACCCCAAGGCCCCATTGCGAATCCTAGTCCGGTGTATTCTGTAGATCGCACATCAGTGCAAAAAAGGAGGAGGCTATGAAATCAATTTGGGCGATTGCATCCCTATTCGCGCTTATGTCGTGCCTGCCTGCAACAGTGCTTGCGCAGGCTGCGTCCTTCTCGCCGTCCAGGCCGGTGGTGGTCATCGCGCCCTATGAACCGGGCGGGCCGGTCGACATCGAAGGTCGTCTGTACACGAAGAAGGCGACGGAGCTGACGGGTCAGAATTTCATCATGGAATACAAGACCGGGGCCGCAACGCGCATCGGTGTGGGCTATGTGGCAAGGGCGGCGGCAGACGGGCACACGGTGCTGATCACCAATTCGAGCTTTACGGTCTTCCCGGCGCTGTACAAGGACCTGCCCTTCGACACTCTGAAGGACTTCGCGCCGGTGTCGCAGATGAGTATCAAGACCAATGTGATCGTGGTCCGCTCGTCCTTTCCGGCCAGGAACTTCGCCGAATATGTCGCCTATGCCCGTGCCAACCCCGGCGTGGTCAACTTCGCCATGCTCGGATCGGGCAGCACCCCTCATATGGTGGTCGCGTGGCTGTCGACCGTCACCAACACCAAGGTCACGCTGGTTCCGTACAAAGGCGGCGGACCCGCAATGGTGGACGTGGTGGCCGGGCGCGTGGATGCCTACATCCCCGCCCTGGTTGCCGGCATGCCCTATATCAAGTCCGGCAAGGTACGGCCGATCGGCGTCCTGACGGGGAGTCGCTCCAGGTTGCTCCCCGATTTGCCGACCATCGCCGAACAGGGCGCACCCGGATTGGAGTGGCTGAACTGGACCGGATTCCTCGTGCCACGGGCGGTGCCCGCCGCGACGGTCGCCAGGTTGAATGAAATATTCGACAAGGTTGCGCATGCGCCGGACATCGTCAGCCTCGCCGAGACGCAGGGCAATGTCATGGTGGGCGGTCCGTCGGAACCTTTCAGTAAACTCATCGCCAGCGAGACGGTGCGCTGGCGAAAACTGGCTCAGGACAACAACATACAGCCAGAAGAGTGAAGATAATAAATAGTCAGTTATGTCTTATGGATTGGGTATTATTTAATGAAATAGATAGCAATAATCCCGCTTGAAAGCAGAGAGATATGCAGTATCCGAGAAGGAGGGGAGTCATGAAAAAAATGTCAGCGGTGTTGTGCCGCATCGGGATTGCCGCCGCGATGGCAATGGCGATGGTGATGGCGGCGACGCTCAGCCTGCCCGCGATCGCGCAGGACAACTACCCATCATCTCCCGTCAAAATGGTGGTGGGCTATCCGCCCGGCGCCACCATCGACATCATCTCCCGCCTGCTGGCCGAGAAGCTCACGGCGCAGACCGGCGCCAGCGTCCTTGTGGAAAACAAGGCCGGGGCGAGCGGCAACATCGGGTCGGTGTTCGTGGCCAAGTCCAAACCCGACGGCTATACCGTGCTGTTCAATCTCGCGGCGGTGACGCTGGCCCGGGCGTTCGAGGAGAACACGGGCTTCGACTTGTTCAATGACTTCTCGCCGGTGGCGCTGGTGGCGTCGGCGCCGAGCCTGGTCGTGGTGCATCCGTCCGTGCCCGTCAACAACATCGCTGAACTGATGACACACCTGCGGGCCAATCCGGGCAAGCTTGCGTACCCTTCTGCGGGAGCGGCCAGCACATCCAACTTCAAGACCCTGCTGTTCCTGCAACCCAACGGTCTCAGCGCGCTGCATGTGCCCTACAAGGGGACGGCGGCGGCAGCTGCCGACCTGATTGCCGGGCGCCTGCAGTTTGCCTTCACCGACATGGGCACCGGCCTGCCGCTGATCAAGGACGGGCGCGTGAGGGCGCTCGCGATCACCAGTCTGAAACGATCGCCGGCATTGCCCGATCTGCCGGCGGTCGCCGAGACCATTCCGGGTTTCGAGACGGTCAACTGGTTCGGCGTGCTGGCGCCGGCGAAGACACCCCGAGCGGTCATCGTTAAGCTGAACAGCGAAATCCTGAAGGCGCTCAAGGACCCCGACATGGGGGCGCGGCTGCAGAGCAATGCCATGTTGCCGCTGGGCTCCACGCCCGAGGAGTACGGGGCTTACATGCGCAACGAGACCGAGGCCTGGAAGAAGATCATCAAGGCCACGGGGATCAAGGCCGAGTGATGGGGCTGCGATAGCCTGTCATTCCGAGCGCAGCGAGGAATCCGCTTGTAAAGCAAAAGCGGATTCCTCAGCCTTCGCCCCGGAGGAAGTCCCCTTGGGGGACGGCTTCGGAATGACAAGTCATTTTGAAATGAGTTCTTAAAAGGAGCAGATACCAGCCAGTGTCTTGAGCGGCTCGCCGATATCAGCCGCCCTGGCCACGTTCCACCAGGTCTCGCGGATCTTTTCCCGGTGATCCGCCTTCAGACCGATCGCCTTGGCGCAGATGTCGAGTTTGCGGTCGATGGCCTCGCGGCGCGCACCCTGCGGGCGATCGGGGTGACCGCTGTGTCCCATCAGGTCTTCGGTCATCTCGCGGCCATCCTTGGCGCGTATCCTGATCCTGGCAGGCTTGGGCTCGCAGCCCTTGGATTCCTGCATGATCTTTCTCATCTCGGCGTTGGCGTGCACCTTGATCCTGCGCATCAGCGGGCGAATGGACGGGTCGGCGATACGCTCGGGTGTGTATGAATCCAGCGTCAGTTCGCCATCGACCAGTGCCCGGGCCAGCATGTAGGGGAAGCTGTGATCGGCGGTCTCGCGGGTCTTCGGATCGTACTTGGGCTCGTCGGCCAGGTGGATCTCATAGCCGGTCGCCAGCTCGATGTCGATGGATTCGATCTGGTCCGCCGGCGCCCATGCACTGATCCGCGGCGCCATCTCCAGAACGCCGATGGTGTTGTTCTCGGCCGGGAGCGGTTTGACGTAGGTCATCTCGACGACGCGCTGCCGCCCGCTCTGGTCGAGCGGGAGGTGTGTCTCGAAAGGTTTGGTCATGTAGTGCAGGCCGTAGATGCCGGAGAATGGCTCGGGAGCGGAGGTGAAACCTTCCTTCGCCAGCATCGCGGCAAACACGCCGTTACGCACGGAGAAGGCCGTCGCGCAACCCTTCATCATCGACAGGTCGCCCCAGCGGCTGACGCCCAGCGGGATATTGGGTATCAGCGACAGCGAGGCGGCGTTGGCCAGTTGTTCCCCGGTCATCCCCCACAACCTGCCGGCGGCCATGGCGACACCCACGTTCATGAACGTGCCCTGGTCGAATCCGGTCTTCATGCGCGGAGGAACGCTGCGTTCGAAGGCGCCGTAAATCTCGTAGGCAAGACCAATGGCCTGCAGGACCTCCTGCCCCGATGCATGCGCAATCTCGCCGGCGGCCAGTACGCCGCCGATCATGTCGCTGGGATGGCCGAGCAGGGCGTCGTTATAGTCGTAGGCGCGCACCATCATGGAATTAACCAGCGCAGCCAGTTCCGGCGAGGTCTTGAAGCCGTAGCCGATCACGGTCGCGCCAGGATCGCTTTGCACCCGGCGCGCCACTTTCGCCGTCAGCGCGACGGCCTCCGAACCGGCCCCCACGACGGCACAGGCGATGCTGTCGAACAGCAGTTCCGTTGTCCTGCCCAGCGCCGATTCGCTCAAAAGCGAGTCGGCGCTCAGCGTGTAATTCACCAGATTCCTGGTTGTCTGATCCACAGTATCCTCCCTTGTCCTGTTCTAGCCCTTCGCGACGCAGTTCGCGATCCTGTTGCCGGGCTGTTGATTTTTATTGATGGCTCGATTGGTATCTTGCTGAATGATTCTAGCCCATGGCTTTCCCTGCGGGCGAGCGCTGCACCAGCCATACCCTCGTAGCGCGTTGTCGGGGATACGAAACAAGCGGATAATTTGGTTCTTTAATCGAACTTCAGAGGGCGCAATGGGAGCAACCGTGGTGATTGAAGGGGTCGTTGCAAGCGAATTGCCCGAGGCGTGGCGCCAGCGTGTAAACGCGAAGGGCAACGAGGTGCTGACCGTGACGATCGCCAAACGCAAGATGGAGCCCGTTGCAAAGACGGCCAAGAAGCCCAATTCGACTTTCGGCATGTGGGCTGACCGCACTGACGTAGAAGATCCCGCAGATTACGTGCGCGCTTTGCGGCAAACGCGCTCCAGCTCGCGGCGCTCAGCGGCCTGATGCGGCTTGTTGACTCCGACGTAATAATCTGGAACTGGCGCGGGCATGAGACGGCCGCAATGCTTCTGGCCGCCGAGCCTTTCGCGATTTCGGCCGTGACCTACATGGAACGCGTGCAAGGCATGCGCAATGCACGCGAACTGAAGAACCTGCAGGCTGACTTGACGCTCTGGCAGGTTACTACCCTGCCCATAAACAAGGCGATTTCCGAGCGCGCAGTCAAGCTCGTCGAAGAACATTTTCTCGCGCATCACCTGCAGCTCGCCGATGCACTCATCGCTGCCACTGCCATCGAACACAAAGTTGCAATTGTCACGTCCAATACGAAACACTTCAGGGTCGTCAAAACGCTAAAGATCGAAGCGTTCAAGCCGAGCTAGCCGACAGGACCTGCACCCGCAGGCGGAAGACAAGCTGGCTAAGCTTTTCGCTCGGTGCCCTGACGTAACGGTGCAGGGCTAAGGATAAGAATAAGTTCTGCCGCAAGCCCTGGCGGGCCCGATGGATCACAAAACACTCCCAAAACAGCCCATACTATTCTTGACCCTGCAAGGTCCGGGCGTATAATCGCGCCGAAAATCAACGTGAATCCATTCGTGATCCCTTTTCCTGACTGCCGCCACGCGGACGATGCATTCGTCTCGGGCGACCACATGCGTTAGCTTCGTGGGATCCGGACCCCGACCCGGCCTGTCCATGCCGGTCACCGATTCAGCAGCTTGCAACGCAGATTTTTCTGCGCAGTTTTGCCGCCATTGCCACCGCCGTCTGCTGTCCTGAGATAGCGCGTACCTTCGCATTTTCCAGGCGCTGCCGCGGCGTGTCCGCAGGCGCATTTCCCATTCAGGATCAATCCGCTCCACGGAGAACCGCATGAAATTCCGCTTTCCCATCGTCATCATCGACGAGGACTTCCGCACCGAGAACACCAGCGGCTCGGGCATCCGGGCGCTGGCCAAGGCCATCGAAGACGAGGGCATGGAAATCCAGGGCGTGACGAGTTACGGCGACCTGTCGCAGTTCGCCCAGCAGCAGAGCCGCGCCTCGGCCTTCATCCTCTCCATCGACGACGAGGAATTCACCCCCGGGCCGGAGCTCGACCCGGCGGTGCTCAATCTGCGCAAGTTCATCGAGGAAATCCGCTTCAAGAACGCCGACATTCCCATCTACATTTACGGCGAGACGCGCACGTCGCGCCACCTGCCCAACGACATCCTGCGCGAGCTGCACGGCTTCATCCACATGTTCGAGGACACCCCGGAGTTCGTTGCCCGGCATATCATCCGCGAGGCGCGCGCCTATCTCGGGGGCCTCGCCCCGCCGTTCTTCCGCGCGCTGGTGGATTACGCACAGGACGGCTCCTACTCCTGGCATTGCCCGGGGCATTCGGGTGGCGTGGCTTTCCTGAAGAGTCCGGTGGGGCAGATGTTTCACCAGTTCTTCGGCGAGAACATGCTGCGCGCCGATGTGTGCAACGCGGTGGACGAACTGGGTCAATTGCTCGACCACACCGGCCCGGTGGCGGCTTCCGAGCGGAACGCCGCGCGCATTTTCGGCGCTGACCATTGCTTCTTCGTGACCAACGGCACTTCCACCTCGAACAAGATGGTGTGGCACGCCAATGTGGCGCCGGACGACATCGTGGTGGTGGACCGCAATTGCCACAAGTCGATTCTGCACGCGATCACCATGACCGGTGCTATACCGGTGTTCCTAACACCCAAGCGTAACCATCTGGGCATCATCGGGCCAATCCCGTTGGAGGAATTCAGCCCGGAAAACATCGCCAGGAAGATCGAGGCCAACCCGTTCGCACGCGCCGCCAAGAGGAAGAGGCCGCGCATCCTGACCATCACGCAGAGCACCTACGACGGCGTGCTCTACAACGTGGAAATGCTGAAGGACACGCTGAACTCGACCATTGACACGCTGCACTTTGACGAGGCCTGGCTGCCGCATGCGACGTTCCATCCGTTCTACAAGGACATGCACGCCATCGGCAAGAACCGGCCGCGGTCCAAGGATGCCATGGTCTTTGCCACGCATTCCACGCACAAGCTGCTGGCCGGCATCTCTCAGGCATCGCAGATTCTGGTGCAGGAGTCGCAGACCAAGAAGCTCGATCGCACGCGCTTCAACGAGGCATATCTGATGCACACCTCGACCTCGCCGCAGTACGCCATCATCGCGTCGTGCGACGTGGCGGCGGCCATGATGGAGCCGCCCGGCGGCACCGCGCTGGTGGAGGAGTCCATTCTCGAGGCGCTGGATTTTCGCCGCGCCATGAAGAAGGTGGACGACGAGTGGGGCAAGGACTGGTGGTTCAAGGTGTGGGGACCGGAGAAGAACGTCACCCAGGAAGGCATCGGTTCGCGCGAGGAATGGGTGCTCAAGGCCAACGACAAGTGGCACGGCTTTGGCAATCTCGCCACCGGTTTCAACATGCTCGATCCCATCAAGGCGACGGTCATTACCCCAGGGCTCGATGTGTCGGGCAAGTTTGCCAAGACCGGCATCCCCGCGGCCATCGTTACCAAGTACCTCGCCGAACACGGCGTCATCGTCGAGAAGACCGGGCTCTACTCGTTCTTTATCATGTTCACCATCGGCATCACCAAGGGCCGCTGGAACACGTTGGTGACGGCGTTGCAGCAGTTCAAGGACGACTACGACAAGAATCAGCCGGTGTACAAGGGCCTCACCGAGTTCTGCCAGCACTTCCCGCGCTACGAGAAATACGGCCTGCGCGACCTGTGCGACCTGATCCACGGCATGTACAAGGCCAACGACGTGGCCAAGCTCACCACCGAGATGTACACCTCGGACATGCAGCCGGCAATGAAGCCCTCGGATGCTTTTGCCGCGCTGGCGCACGGGGAGATTGACCGCGTCGAGATCGACAACCTGGAGGGCCGCGTCACCAGCGTGCTGCTCACGCCGTATCCGCCGGGCATTCCGCTGCTGATTCCCGGCGAGCGTTTCAACGCGACCATTGTGCGCTATCTGCAGTTCGCGCGCGAATTCAACCGCAAGTTCCCCGGCTTCGAGACCGATATTCACGGCCTCGTGGATGAGAAGAGCGAGGACGGTTCTTCCTATTTCGTGGACTGTGTGCGTCAGGTCTAGTTTGAATCCATGGTCGATTTCGCTGCCCAGCGCTATGCCCTGATTGCGCTTGCAGCGGCGGCGTTGTTTGGCGCCAGCACGCCATTTTCAAAATTGCTGCTGGG
>CANKAJ010000143.1 GCA_947479645.1 Betaproteobacteria bacterium
GAATAGGTATCTTCATCCTCAATGTGATACGGAATACCCAGCGATTTCAGGTAATTCGGCAGCACATCCTTGGGAAAACCCGGGTGACCCTGATCGAGGTTGACAGCGATCAAGTCAAACGAAATCGGCGCCCGTTCACGCAGCTTCAGCAGCACATCGAGCATGCCATAACTATCCTTGCCACCGGACAGGCATACCATTACCCGGTCGCCGTTGGCGATCATGCCGAAGTCGCCAATGGCCTGGCCGGCCAGCCGGCACAGGCGCTTGTCGAGCTTGTTGGCTTCAATGCGCTGCTTTTGCTGCGTGCTGTGATTAAGCGGTTCGGGTGCGTTCATAGGGCGGCATTATCCTCTACAAGCCGAAGACGCGCGAAACAAGCTGATCTGACCACCGCCGCACCCTCATGGCGCTACAGTTGTTGGCGCTGACGCCACGACAGGAGCGCGCGCCACGAAAAAGTAGCACAGCAGCGACAGCAACTCGACCGAAGCAATTGTGATCGCCATCGGCAGCGCCGATTCCCCGTGCAGGGCGCTGACCACCGCGCTGGAGATCCCGGCAATCAGGAATGTCAGGGCGCCGATCAGCGCCGACGCGGTACCGGCACGGTCACCAAAGGGCGCCATGGCCAGGGCGGTGGCATTGGGATTGATGAGTCCATTGCAGGCAACGCAAAAAAACAGTGGCAGCAGCAGTGCCACAAAGCCCGCCGTACCCATGCTCAGGGGCAGGCAGGCTGCTGTCACCAGCAGCACCCCGGACAAGGCCATGACAACCACCGTGGCGCCCAGAATGCGTTCCGAAGAATGCCGGCGCAGCAGACGCACATTGATTTGCGAGGCCGCGATCAAGCCTACTGCGTTCAGGCCAAACAGAAAACCGAAGTGCTGTGGTGACACGCCATGCAGTGTGATGAACACAAATGGCGAACCGGCGATATAGGAAAACATCCCGGCCGAGGCGAAAGCGCGCGCCAGCGCGTAGCCGACAAAACGCCGGTGTGACAACACGCTGGCGAAGCCCCGCAGCGCCGAGCCCACGCCAGTCGGCCCCTTGGTATGCACTGGCCGCGTCTCGGGAAGAAATACTGCCACTCCGGCAAGACACAGTACGCCGTACAGCCCGAGAAACCAGAAAATGGCGCGCCACCCGAACAAACCCAGCAGCAGTCCCCCGATCAGCGGCGCCAGTATGGGCGCCGCCCCGTGTATCAGCATCATGCGCGAAATCATGCGCGCCCCGTCGGTGGATGCAAAGCTGTCGCGTATCACGGCGAGCGAGATCACCATGCCGGCACAGGCGCCAATGGCCTGCAGGAAGCGCAGCACTATCAGCGCCTCCACTGATGTAACCAGGCCACAACCGACCGACGCCAGCACATACAGCGCAAGCCCGATCAGCATCAGCGGCCGGCGGCCAAAGCGATCCGACAGTGGACCATGCAACAGCTGTCCCAACGCTACGCCGACAAAGAAAGTCGACAAGGTCAGTTGTACGCGTGACGGGTCTGCCGCCAGCGACTGCGCAAGACTGGGCAGCGACGGCAGGTACATGTCGACGGCCAGCGGCATGATTGCCGTCATGCCGCCGAGTATGGGAGCGAGATGTGCCGGCTGGACTGGTCTGCGCATGGAAAGCTATTTCAGCATCGGATCAGAGACAGGCCATGGTTCAGAGATTAATACTCCGCCCCCCATCGACCGCGATGATTTGCCCGGTCACGTAGGGCGCTTCTGCAACCAGGTAATACACGGCTCGCGCCACGTCGTCAGGCTCACCGGTGCGCCTGAGCACCGTCTGCGAGACAATGCGCTGGCGCATGACCTCGTCGAATGCACCGTCTTCGGGCCACATCACCGGGCCGGGCGCCACGCCATTGACGCGAACTTCCGGACCCAGCTCGCGCGCCAACGAACGCGTCAGGCCGGCCAATCCGGCCTTCGCCACACTGTAGACCATGTAATTGCGCAGCGGGCGGTCGGCATGAATATCGACAATATTGATGATGCATCCGCCGGTCTTCTTCAATGCCGGACCCGCGGCCTGCGACAGGAACAGTGGCGCCTTGAGATTGGTTCCGATAAGGTCATCCCAATCCTTGCCGGTAATCTCTCCCAGTACAGTCGGATAGAAGCTTGAGGCATTATTGACCAGCGCATCGAGCCGGTCAAAGCGCGCCAGCGTGTTCTTGACCAAGGCAGGCAGGCCAGCGATATCAAGCAGGTCCGCCTGCACCAGCGCCACCGAATCAGCCCGTGTCTCGTTCAATTCCCGCTGCAGCGCCTGGGCATCCTGTTCAGCCGACCGGTAGTGCAGCATCAGACGCGCACCGGCCGCATGCAGGCGGCGCGCGACCGCCGCCCCGATGCGCCGCGCACCACCAGTAATGAGTACGACCTTGCCTTCCAGCGCTGGCGATATCAAATGCTTGCATCCCGGAACATATCAGAGTGATTGCGGATTTTAGCGGAATGCCGCAGCATCCCACTGATGAATCTGCCCCAACCTACTGCCGACGCCCTCGCCCACAGCCTGCGCCTGAACCAGCTCATCCGGACTGCCATGGAAGCCGCTGGCGGCTGGCTGCCGTTTTCAACCTATATGGAACTCGCCCTGTATGCGCCTGGACTTGGCTATTACAGCGCCGGGGCGCGCAAGCTCGGCCCCGAGGGGGATTTTGTCACCGCACCGGAGATGTCCCCGCTGTTCGGCAAGGTGCTGGCACGCCAGGTCAGTGCCCTTTTCGAGTCACTGCCGCGAATATTGCTGGAGATTGGCGCCGGCTCAGGTGCGCTTGCCGCATCGCTGCTGGAAGAACTGCAAGCACTGGGCACGCCGCCGGACCAGTATTTCATACTCGAACTTTCCGCCGATCTGCGCCAGCGCGAGCGCGACACGCTGGCAGCGCGCGTCCCCCACCTGCTCGACCGCGTCATCTGGCTCAGTGAGCTGCCGCACACTTTCTCTGGCGTGGTGATTGGCAACGAAGTGCTGGATGCCATGCCGATTGAAGTGTTTCGCATCACGGATCATGAAGTCGAACAAGCCGGTGTTGCGATTACGGAGGAGGCCTTTGGCTGGTCATTTCGCAATGCGCCTGACACGCTTGCCGGCACCGTAACACCGCTTGGACTGGCGCCCGGCTATCGCAGCGAAGTATCCTTCGCCGCGTCCGCCTTCATCGCCAGTCTGGCGAAAAGCATGGACAAGGGCGTGGCGCTGTTTATCGACTACGGCTTTCCCAGTCACGAGTACTACCACCCGCAGCGCACGACAGGCACCCTGATGTGCCACTACCGCCATCGTGCTCACGCCAATCCCTTTTTCCTGCCCGGTTTGCAGGACATCACTGCACACGTCGACTTCAGCGCCATCGCCCGCGCTGCGAGCGACAACGGACTGGATATTCTTGGCTACACAACGCAGGCACAGTTCCTGATCAATAGCGGAATAACGGATGTTCTGGCTGATGTGCTGAACCCGCGTGCCGCCGGAAACACCGCCGCACCGACGAGCGCCTATTTGTCGCTGACCAACAGCGCGCAACGCCTGCTGTCCCCCGCGGAAATGGGCGAATTGTTCAAGATCATTGCGCTGGGTCATCACGTCGAATTGCCATTGCTCGGCTTTGCCAGCGGCGACAAGACGCATACGCTTTAGCAGGCAAGCGCAGCCGCCGACAAAACCGACATCACATGGACATCGCCTCTGCCGCCATTCTGCTGATTCTGGTGCTGGACCCCTTTGGCAACATCGGACTGGTGCTGTCCGCGCTGGCACGTGTCAGCGAACCGCGCCGGCACCGGGTGATCCTGCGCGAATGCGCCATCGCTTATGTGGTGCTGATCGCATTCCTGTTCATTGGGCGTCCACTGCTGGAACTGATGCGCCTGTCTGAAACAGCCATCGGCCTCGCCGGCGGCGTGATCCTCTTCATCATCGCGCTGCGCATGGTGTTCCAGCACCCCGAAGGCCCCATGGGGGACGGCAACACCGAAGCAGCAGGAAGCGAGCCCTATATCGTGCCACTGGCAATCCCGGCCATCGCGGGACCATCGGCAATGGCGACGGTGATCGTTCTATCTTCACGCGAACCGCAGCGCTGGCCCGAATGGATGGTGGCTATTACACTGGCTTTTCTGGTCAGTACCACGGTATTGCTGCTCGCCGCCCGCATCAGCAAATTCATTGGTGATCGCGGGGTGAATGCGCTGGGAAGGTTGATGGGCCTGATCCTGACAGCCATCGCAGTGGAAATGCTGCTCTCCGGCATCACCACTTATGTGCGCAGTATCCAGTCGTGAGGATCTCCAGGTGCTGAAGGCTGGTAGACCACAGGCATCGGCTGCAATTCACATTGGGTGGCGTCTGCGGGCATTCAGCGCGGGTTAGAAACCACTGCGCCCCTGGCAGCGTCAGCCAGGCGGGCTTCCAGTGTTTTGAGCTTTTCGCGCATGCCCGCTCCCACGAACATCTGGGGATTGGACACCTCGTAACCGGCCGCTTTTTCGCGCTCGGCCACTGCTGTCCGCGCCCGCTCGAATGCGCCGGCAAAAGAAAAGGTGCCGCGCTTTGCCTCATCGCGCAGCGCTTCATCGAAGTAGGCTCGACTGAACCAGGTGAATTCGCTGTTGGCTTCACAACCAAAAGACGTATGTGTCGCATCGGAAGCAGTCACGATCATCGTGTTGTCATCCTTGAGGGCTTCGATGAATCCACCGGAATAACACGCCGATAACACGATAATCTTCCACTTGATGCCGCTGTCGGCCAGCATGCGCGCCAACGCCGTCGGGTTAACCTGGCGCAATTGCAATGGCGGGTAATCGAATGCCAACTCATGCTGTGCCGATCCGTGGGTCGTCACGAACAGGACCAGCATGTCTTCCTCGGTATTCATGATCTCGCCAAGCTGCATCAGCGATGTGCGCAGATTGGTTGCCGTGGCAAGCGGCAGCGCGCCCAGGGTGGACGGATGATTCGCCAGTGCCAGCGAACGGTTGTCCGTATCGAAATGCGCTTCCATGAGTTTTCTGACCACCGACAATTCGCGCACGAAAGTATCCTGGCGCGCGTAGGGCGCCGCACCGAGAAAATACAGATCGGCAATGCCCGGCCGCTGCACGGCAAGGCGATTGATTTCGCGCGGCAACAGGCCGCCCTGAAGATGGAAGAACTCCTCATGCATCAGCCCGGGTTGCGACGTCTCGTCGCGTTCTTCCTCGACAACGGTCCATGGTTCATTGCGCGGGATATAAGCCAGGGCCAGTACCATGACAGTCACCAGCACGCCCGCAGTCTTTGCACCTGGCATACGCCAGGGAACAAGCAGATGCACGCTGCGCAGCACGCTGGCAATGGCCCACAGGATGTAGGTTCCATAGATGCCCGTTTGCCCAAGCACCTGCAGCGTTGTCCATTCTTCCTCGATACCGATATAGATCAGCGTCCCGACAATCTCAAACAGCAAGTCAGTCGAAGCGAGCATGACCGCCAGAACCAGCAGCAATGTATCGTCACGCAACAGCTTTGACACGATCAGACATACCAGTAATGCCACCGGTATGTATGCCAGCATTGCCGGTAGCGCAGACGGAACAAAGACGCCATCACTGCCGATTCGCACAAAGCTGCCGGCGCACCATACCAGTACATTGAACGTCGCAAGGGTCGCGTAGTGCTCCGCCCCGATACGGAAATCAGAACGCGCCAAAGGCATGAACAAGGCCAGCCGGAAGCCCGCGACAATATTGCGGACCAGCGATGATAAAAGTGCTTTCACGATCGCGATGCGTCCTTCAGGAATTTCATTGCAACCGCCGCGCATCCATTGTGAATCTCGGCGGGCCACTCATTGCGCCACTTCGCTTCAAAAGTCGCAATAACGGAAACCTTGTGCGCCATTTTCATGGACAGTCAAGCACGCGTTGAATGGCGGCCAGACGGGCAGTGCGAATCGCGGCACCGATGGCTTCACCACCGGCTTTCGGTGGTCCACCTGCATCAGCACCGTTCGGCACGACCAAGGTTCTGGCAATCGCACCAGCATTAACGGCGTTTGTTGCGGATACAACCAGGTCGATCAGGCGTCGCGGCGGATAGGGCTCCTCGACCCGACCCCACTCTCCGAAATCAGCGCATTCACAGCTATCAACCAGCACGCGCAGCCGCTCGGGCCGCCGCAAGGCATCCCCTGCTTCCAGGAGTGACAGCAAGGCAGCAGCGCTTGCAGAATTTGCCGAACGAACGGCTTCACCATGACGGGCCGCAAGCACCAATGCATCACGACACTCCACGGGCACACGCATTCGCTCGGCCAGGGCACGTGCGCCAGCACAATTCGCCGGCCGCATGGCAAACGCCAACAGCGCGAATCGCACTTCCAGTGATCTCAATTGGCGTACTGCGAAATTCAGTCCGCGAATGAGCAGCAGCGTGGCTGCATTGGCTGGCGTTGTTCTACCCTGTGCATCGACATCAAACGCCAGGTCAAGCTCGGGAAACAGCTTGGCCGCAAGACCGCAGGCGGTCAGAGTTTCAAACAGACGCTGTGGCAGCGACTCCATCAAGCCCTTGGCAAATTCCTGCCACACACGTTCGGGGACCAGCGCATCTGCCTCACCCTCGGTCACCATGTGGCGCATCAGTATCATTGTCTCCGGTGCAATGCTGAATCCGAAGCGGGCCGCAAACCGGGCCACGCGCAGAATCCGCACCGGATCCTCAATAAATGCCTGGCTGACGTGTCGCAAGATGCCGGCACGCAGATCGCGCTGACCTCCATAAGGGTCGATCAGACGCCCTTCATCATCGCGCGCAATGGCATTGATGGTGAGATCGCGACGCGCCAGATCCTGCTCCAGCGTGACTTCCCTGGCAGCATGGACGGTAAAGCCTTTATAGCCACGCGCCACCTTGCGCTCGGTACGCGCCAGCGCATATTCCTCGTGAGTTTCAGGATGCAGGAATACCGGAAAGTCCTTGCCGACCGCCTGATAGCCAAGGCGCTCCATATCCTCGGGGGTGGCACCGACTACAACGTAGTCCCGGTCCTTGACAGGTAGCCCCAGGAGCTCATCGCGAACCGCGCCACCGACGACATAGATCTTCACCGGCAACTCATTTCATGAACATCCACATCTGCGACGGACTCCGATTGATCAGCGCCGGGCGACGCGGAGCGCTGCACAACGGCCGCCTGCCAGCGACATGAACGATCCTCGTACGGGGGCTGTGCAGTCTAGCGACCTGCCCGAAATCGGAATTGGCCGTAGCGCGAACGCGGAGCATTGCCGCGCAGCCAGGCTGGAGCGATCGTTGCAAGCGCCTTTGGCACAACACCAAAAGGCATGGGCTCATCAGAAATGCTGTCTTCCTGCATGGAACGGAAGTTGTCTCGCGACATCACCTTCCCGGGAAACAGCTCCATGCTCCAGGCCTGGACATGTGAAAGCCGCTTGGATAAACCGAATATGAGACGCGGATGTCCGCTCTCAAAACCAGCAAAGGCCACCAACTCGCGAAGCGTATAAACCTTGGGGCCGCACAAATCGTAGGCACGGCCCAAGCTGTCACGGTTGGAAAGGCAAGCAACTATGCACCGTGCCACATCGCCGACGTAGACCGGCTGGAAGCGCGTTTCGGCACTACCAAGAAAAATCACCGGGAGGTAGTGGCAAATCGCCGCGAACAAATTGAGAAACCGGTCCTCAGGCCCGAACACGACCGATGGCCGGAACACAGTGACATCGAGGTTCTTCTGCTGGGCCAGAACCCAGGCCTCACCGTCACCCTTGGAACGCAGATACTCGCTACAGCCGTCGGTACGCGCATTGAGGGCGCTCATGTGCACCAGACGCCTCACTCCGGCTGCGCGACAGGCTCCAACCACGACCTTGGGAAGCTCGACATGCGCCTGGGCAAAATCACGCCCGTACGGCACGCCTGACCTGCTATGAAGAACGCCGATAAGATTGATTACCGCATCGCAGCCATTAGCCAGTTGGGTCAGGCGAACCTGGTCATATATGTTCGCCTCCACGACGTCCACCGTCGGCAGGATAAGCAAATGCTTGGCCCTGTCGCGCTGTCGCGTCGGCACGACAACTTGATGACCCGCCTCAACCAGTTGAGAAACGACCAGCCGGCCAACGAAGCCGCTACCACCGAGGACGAGAATTTTGCTCATATGAACCTTATCAAGGATGAAGCCAGGCGGAAATACGGTACAAATTTTAGCGCAAAGCGCCCTGATGACATCGAGTCTTTCAGTTCATTTTGCGTGGTAATTAACTCAGCCCGCCACTTGCCACCCGGTCAGGGCGCAGGATCCTGCCGCATCGCTACCAGCTTGCCGCTGTCCGGGCGTGCCGCAACAATACCGAGACGGGCTTTCAGGGTGCGCGTTTCGCCGCCCAGCACTGCGGCATAGTAGACCGTGTTGGCCATGACTTTCTTGACGTAGTCGCGCGTCTCGTTGAATGGAATGGACTCTGCGTAAATTGCCCCCTCCAGTGGCTTGGCATCACGCCAATTGCGCGCCCTGCCCGGCCCGGCGTTATAGGCTGCAGCAGCCACGACCGGCAAACCATCCAGCTCATCAAGCACCTGGCGCAGGTAGAAAGCTCCGAGGGCGGCATTGACTTCGGGTTGGTGCGCCTTGGCCTGGGTAAAATTGGCAAGGCCGATCTTGCGTGCCACCCAGGCCGCAGTTTTGGGCATCAGCTGCATCAAGCCTGAGGCGCCGACAGAAGACTTGGCGAAAGACATGAATCGGCTCTCCTGGCGCACCAGGCCCAGCACCAGTGGCTCCTCCAGCGAACGCGCCTTGGCGGCCCCTGCCAGCACTTCTCGATAGGGTGTGAGATAGCGTGCATTGAAATCATGCTGCGCCACAGTGCGATCAGCCGTATTGATGGCACGGTCCCACATCTCATTGCGACGCGCCAGTTCGGCTGCCGCCAGCAAAGTACGATCGTCCATATCACGTACTGCCCAAATCCATTCACGGGTCGCTTCCGTGCGCATGTCCAGACGATACAAGGCAAGAGAACGCTGCAGGCTGGGATTTTCCGCCACTGCGGTCATCTCCTCGGCAGTTGGCGCAGCCGCACGCGACGGCAATTGCACCGCCGCGCCCAATTCCTCGGCAGCCAGTCGCCCATAGAAATGATATTGAGCAGCAATACGCGCAAATTGCGCCTGCGCCAGGGGCTCTGCTCCCTGCGCCTTGAATGCGCGGCCCAGCCAATAGATCCAGGTCGGATCAGCGCGCATGGATGCCGACATGCGCTCAATGGCCACACGCACCTCGCTCCAATTGGATTGCCGCAAGGCAATGCGGGTACGCCAAGCCAGTTGTTCATCACTCAGCTTTGCATCGCCGCCGATAGCAGTGACCTCTGCAAACCAGCCGATGGCTTCAGGCATGAGCTTGCGCGCCGCACTCGTGGCAATCAGGCCATACACGTAAGCCTGATCCTCGGCGGTGAAGTGTGCACGCAACTTTGAATCCCAATGACTTGCAGCAAGCGCCGGGTCGTTGCGAGAGACTCGCGAAGTGGCCAATATGTACAACTCACGCTGGCTGCGCTGCTGCAGATCGACAGCAGGACGCTCCAGAAATTTAACCGGTATATTGAATAACGCATCAAGCTGCTTTGAATCAGGCGCCTCGCCGCGAGGGAGAAAATCAAGTACGCGTCTGGCTGCTGGCAGCAAATTGGCTTCTGTCAGAATTCGAAAACGTTCCCAGATCTGCGCGCTCCCCATTCCTCCCAATGCAACGCTGGACGCGGCGCCAGGCTGTGGCACAGCCTGCAGCAATAATTTGGCAATCGAGGCACAACTATCGGGAAGCTCACGCGGTGCGAGCCACAGCGGTTTCAGCTCTGACAGAGCCGACTCATCCTTGTTCTGCCAGCGCTCCATCAGGCTGTAGCAATTGACTTCAGGGTCATCACCAATCAACAGTGGAACCTGCTGACGGAACAACGCCCATTCGCCTTTGCGACCCAGCACCTTCAGCCAGTCGCGACGCAGTTGCTCTGCCAGTAATGCGCCTTGATTACGGGAGAGCCAAGCCTGCACGTCGTCCGCGCTGCGATCCTCCAACCTGAGGCGCAGTTGCCAATAACTGACGTAGGGCTCCAATACATGCGTTGCGACACCTGCTGACTGCGCCGCACGCTTCAACTTCGCGGTGTCGCCTGCCCGATATCCATCTCGTGCGATCAGAACCGCCTGGTCCGACGCTGACAGGCGCAAGGAAGCTGCTGGCGTCGCTGACACTCCCGGCATTGAGCATACAGACAGCAGCACCGCGAAAAGGGATGATATAGTGAGACGAATCTTCATAGATCGCTTGAAGAGTAACACATCAAGCCCTTATTTTATAAGGAATTACCCAACAAGAGGGCAATGCCCACTTGTATATCCCCCACTTCAGAGGAAACACTCTGATCGCTTTCTCCATATTTGAGACTTTTTAGTGTTTCCATAAGAATATTCCCTGGTGAATGCATAATCCACCCGACAACCTGACCGCCTGGCGCGCATCGCAACGCCGTCGCCTCATTGATGAACGCATGAGGATCGATTTGGAAACACTGACCAACTGGCAATATAGGATGGACCGACATCTGGCGCATGGGTTCAATGGATTGTTCGACAAGCGTGCTACTGAACTGCTCGCCATTTGCTGGCCTGTGCGCAACGAATATGACGCCCGCCCGCTGGCTTCCCGTCTGCGCGAGACTGGCACCCGCATCGCACTGCCCGTTGTTGTTAAATCCGGTCAGCCATTGCTCTTCAGGGAATGGGATGGCCAGGAAGACAAACTGGCGCGCGACAATTTTGGCACGTCCCACCCGGTATCCGGCCCCGCCGTCACTCCCACAGCCATGCTGCTACCCATGGTGGGCTTTGACCGTCACGGCTATCGACTCGGTTATGGCGGCGGCTATTTTGATCGCACCCTGGCGGCAATGCCGAAACGTCCGTTAGTCATCGGAATCGCGCATGAACTGGCGCGAATGGATACGCTTTATCCTCAGCCGCATGACATTCCAATGGACTATGTCGTCACGGAGATGTGCCTATTTCGCCGTGAAAATGGTGAACTGGTTTCGGATAATTCATGATGATTGCCTGCAGCCCGTGCAAAGAATAGCGAATAGGGCTTGACGCAACAAATTGTGCGAAGAGCGACTTCCAATTCCATCTGACTCAGGAAGGTGTTCCGGTATTTTCTCCGGTAAGTGGGCCCTGGTCTAAATTTCCACACTACTAAGATGCATACGTGCCAAATGGCGATTGAGGATTGAGATCTCGCGTCAATGTCTGACGCGAGGTTTTCAACACGCGAATCACCGGGCTTACGTCGACGGCGTCAGCAGTACTTCGACCTCCCTGCCTGGCTTACCATCATTACGCTTGAGGCGAAGCTTGACAGCGACCGCGGTTCCTTCCTTGGGCATTACCCCGGTCAAGTGCTGATTCACCGTATCCAGTTTGAGCCACTCCGGCAACGGCGCCCCTGTCGCCAACACTGCCGATTCGATTATCTCACCGCCTGTAAAGTCCTTGAGTGCAGCATCAAAATAACCACCCGGGCTTGTCACAACCATCAAGGGACCTTGTACCGGGAAGGTACTGTTCGCATTGCTGGCAATATCGACTCTGCCGCCGCTACCATTGCCACCAACGCCCGGGCCCATTTGAACCAGCGGCGTTGGGGGCGTTCCCAGCCCGGGTGCCGTCGGATCTATGACGGTCGGGGTGCCCGTGCCAACTGGCGGGGGACTGAACTGTTCTGTCGGCACAGCCGTGGGGTCTGTAATATAAATATTACCAACGTAAGCCACGCTCACCGGTGGATACGAGGCATAGGTTGACTCGATGCGACGGTAATTGAACGGCAATCCACCCAGGCGATATTCCAGCGTGGGATTGATGTCATAGATCAGCCAGCGGCTGTTCGGCGCCAGTACGCCTGTCGAACCGGCCTGATTGCGGAAAGCGCCGTCAGCCACCAACACAACCGCTTCGGAGCCGCTGCCGTTGCCAATCACCTGCTTCAATAAAGTTAGGTCACGTTGAGAACGGACCCAGGCACGCGTACCGGATGTAACGCCGTTCTTCGCGCCATCCACCACGGTGACAGTATCAATTTTCAGGTCACCAACATCCAGATAATCCAGCCCGCCACCCGTATTGACGGCAAGCACTTTAACGCTGTTACCTGCCTGCAACAAGCTGGCATTCAGACCCGCATTCACATAAGCGCCAGCAGCAGCAAGACTGCCTGCCGTCTGATTGATGCTGCGTCCGGACTCAAGACGCAGCGTCCCGGTCGTCGTCGTAATCGCTGCTCCGAGAGTCAGATCGCTTAAAGCGCCCGCGGCACGCAGGTCAATTTTTCCGCTACCGTTGGCGACAATCGCCTGGCTCACGGTCATGCTGCCAGCCTGCGTAGTTACCGTGATGTCATTGTTGTTGGTTCCGCTGGCACCGTTCAAAGTCGCAACCGTGTTATCCACCGTGCTTGCGGCATTCACGGCAGATACCGACCCTACTTCCAGATTACCGGTGATTTGATTTACAAAAATATCGCCCGTGGTGGCGACACCGCCGGCACTCACAGCAACCTTGCTTACGGTATTGAGGTCAATTCGGTTTGCCGTAACCCCTACCGCATCCCCGGATTTAAGCAGGACGTTACCCGTCGTCTGCAGTTCGGCAGTCGTACCCGTAGCAGTGCTGGTCAAGATACTGCGACCAGCAACCAATTGCAGGGTACCGCTGCCCGATTGCACCGTTGCGCCATTAATATTGATGTCGCTGGTCGTTCCCGCGGTACGCAGATCGACGTAGCCACTGCCGTTGGCGGCGATGGCCTGGGTCACGGTGAGACTGCCACCCTGCGTGGTCAGCGTGATGTTGCCGTTGCTGCTCGTGGTCAGGCCCGCCAGGCTCGCGCTGTTGGTTCCCAGCGAGGTGATCGCGTTATCCACCGCCGTCGCATTGACCCGGTTCACCGTCCCCACTTCCAGCGCACTGGCCGCACCCAACTTGCGAACGAACAGGCTGTCGGTGGCGACTCCACCCAGCGTGCGCGCCGCCAGCTTCGCTGCATTGGCCAGTTCAATCCGGTTGGCGTCTGTACCAATTGTGTTCTTCGCCTCCAGCAGTACGTGGCCTCCCGTGTCGATCTCCGCTGCACCACCGGTCGCACTGGTCGTGCTCAGCGCACCCCCGGCGATCACATTGATGGTGCCCGTCGTGCTCACCAGCTTGCCC
>CANKAJ010000144.1 GCA_947479645.1 Betaproteobacteria bacterium
CCGCATTCACCATCCACGTCGGCGACATCAAGAACGGCCACAGCCGCTGCGACGATGCGCATATGGAACTCATCCGCAAGCTGTTTGCCACGTTCGCGCAACCGCTGGTATACACGCCCGGCGACAATGAATGGACCGACTGCCACCGCGCCGATAACGGCGGCTATGATCCGCTCGAGCGGCTGGCCAGGGTGCGCGAAGTGTTCTATCCGACCCCCGGCATGAGTCTGGGCCGTGCGCCGATGCAGCTCGATACGCAAAGCGCCGATCCGAAATTTGCGAAATTCGTCGAGAACAGCCGCTGGGAAAAGAGCGGCGTGCAGTTCGCCACGCTGCATGTCATCGGCAGCAACAACAACCTGCAACGCAACCCGGCCGCGGCCAACGAATATTTCGAACGCAATGCCGCCAATGTCGCCTGGCTCAATGCGACCTTTGCGCGGGCCGTGCAGACCGGGGCCAGGGCCGTGGTGATTGCCTTTCAGGCCGACCCGGGCTGGACACTGGACGCTCACGAAGACTGGCGTTCCGGATTCACCGACACCATCCGGGCGCTCAAGGCCAACGCCACCAAGTTCGGCAAGCCGGTGCTGATCGTGCATGGCGACGAGCACCGGCTGATCATCGACAAGCCGCTCATGCAGGGAGGGCAGGTGATCTACAACGCGACGCGGTTGATGGTCTACGGCGACCGCGAAGTACAGGGCGTACTGGTGTCGGTTGACCCCGACGACGTGGATGTATTCAGTTTCAGATCGCTCACGGTGCCGCAAAATCTCCCGGCCGCCACGGCGAAGTAGGATACAAGCCGTGATGGCACGCATGTTGCACAATCGAGCCTGAGGGAAAGCGGGGACTCATGCTGCGCGTACTGTTGATCGACGACTCACCTGAACGAACGACCATCCTGCGCACCGCCTTGGAGCGGGCCGGATACTCGGTCGCGGCAGTCGTGGAGTCGCCGCTGGCGCTGTTGCAGGCGGTCGAGGACGTGAAACCGGACATCATCATCATCGATACCGAGTCGCCTTCGCGCGACGTGCTGGAGCACGTGGTCATGGTCAGCCGCGACCAGCCACGGCCCATCGTGATGTTCTCGGTGGATGACGGCGCAGAAGCCATTCGCGATGCAGTGCGCGCCGGTGTTTCCGCCTATATCGTGGATGGACTGGAAGGTTCACGCGTCAAATCCATCGTCGACGTGGCGGTGGCACGCTTCGAGGAATACCAGAAACTGGTGGCCGAACTGGCCGAGGCCAACCTGAAGCTGTCCGAGCGCAAGCTGGTCGATCGCGCCAAGGGCATCCTGATGAAAGGCCGCGGCATGACCGAGGACGAGGCCTATCACGCGCTGCGGCGCATGGCGATGAGCAAGAAAAAGCGCCTGGGCGCCGTCGCCAAGAACGTCATCGACATGGCCGACTTCATCGGCTGATTGCATTGGCTGAGCGCTGCCCGCCAGCGTGGCGGCGCTTCCCGATTTGCCGTAGCAGCGTGGTGCAGCGCGGCGCATTGTGCACTGCAATAGTGCACTGCCAAATCGAGACGAAAGAACCCTAGAACTCTCTAATCAACTGTTTTTATGTGGTTTATTTTTTTCTAATCACATGGAACAAGTATTGCATATGTCACGTTGAGTCCAACGCTGGACTCAACGTGAACAATGGCGTTCACCACTGGGGAGTAGTCCTGTTGCGCTTGGCGCAATGGCAACTCTCCAGCGGTGAGCGCCTTTTTTTTGGGATTTTTTGGAGACATCAATGAATGAAAAACGACCTGCAGGCCTTACCCCGGAAACCGCTGTCGCGCCCGACCAGTGCGTCGCAAAATCGCTTTCGCCCCGGCGCGATTTCCTCAAGCAAGCCGCCACGGTCAGCATCATGAGCCTGGTGCCTGATGCCATTCGCAGCGCGGCCTGGGCAGCGGGATCCGATGCGCCGGAGAAGAAGGAAATCAAGATCGGCTTCATTCCGCTGACCGACTGCTCCTCCGTCGTGATGGCCTCGGTGATGGAGTTCGACAAGAAATACGGCATCAAGATCGTGCCGACCAAGGAAGCCTCGTGGGCCGGTGTGCGTGACAAGCTGGTCAATGGCGAACTGGACGCCGCGCATGTGCTGTACGGCCTGATCTACGGCGTGCAGATGGGCATCGGCGGCCCGAAGAAGGACATGAACATTCTCATGTCGCTGAATCACAACGGCCAGGCGATCACGCTGTCGAACAAGTTCCGCGACAAAGGCGCCGTCGATGGCGCCAGCCTCTCCGCATTGATCAAGAAGGAAAAGGGTGACTATACGTTCGCGCAGACCTTCCCCACCGGAACGCATGCCATGTGGCTGTACTACTGGCTGGCCACCTACGGCATCGATCCCTTCAAGGATGTCAAGAACATCGTCGTGCCACCGCCGCAGATGGTGGCCAACATGCGTGTGGGCAACATGGATGGTTTTTGCGTTGGCGAGCCCTGGGGCAACCGCGCCATCATGGACAAGATCGGCTTCACCGCCACCACCACCCAGGCCATCTGGAAGGACCATCCGGAAAAGACACTGGGCTGCACCGCCGAGTTCACGCAGAAGTATCCCAACACCGCGCGCGCCATGACCGCCGCCATCATCGAGGCCGGCAAGTGGATCGACGCTTCACTCTCCAATCGCCAGAAGACCGCTGAAGTGGTGGCCGACAAGTCCTACGTCAACACCGACAAGGACGTGATCCTGGAACGCATGCTGGGCCGCTACAACAACGGCATCGGCAAGACCTGGGACGACCCGGATGCCATGCATTTCTACAACGACGGCTACGTCACCTACCCGTTCCTGTCCGACGGCATGTGGTTCCTCACGCAGCATCGCCGCTGGGGCTTGTTGAAAGACGATGTGGATTATCTCGGTGTGGCCAAGCAGGTCAATCGCCTGGATATCTACAAGGCTGCAGCCGACATGACCAAGACGCCCATGCCCAAGAGCCCCATGCGCACGGTGAAGATGATCGACGGCACGGTGTGGGACGGCAAGGACCCGAAGAAGTACGCCGCGTCATTCAAGATCAAGGCGTAGATCACTTCATCAATGGAGCACGTATGAGTGCAGTCAACCTGGTACCCGAAATGTTGAAAGACATCGTTCCTCCTGCCACATCACCCGCGGCCGCCAATGAGTCGACGGCGGCCATCCCTGAAGCAAGCAGCGTCAGGTCCGGTGCTCGCGGACCACGGCGACCGGGTGCGGTCGCCGATGACGACGGCACGCCGCTGTACAAGCGCAGCCGCGCCCCGGAGTGGTTGATCAGGGTATTCGCGATGATGTGCGGGTTGGCCCTCTTCATCGCGGCCTGGGCGGTGCTGGCCAAGGTCGGCGGGCGCCTGCCGGGGCCGGGCTCGACCTGGCTGTCGGCAGTGGAACTGTTCAGTGACCCATTCTACCGCAAGGGTCCGAACGACCAGGGCATCGGCTGGAACATCCTCAATTCGCTGGGGCGTGTCGGCATCGGCTTTGGCGCAGCGGCACTGATCGGCATACCGGCGGGCTTTCTGCTGGGGCGCTTTCGCTTCCTGTCGGACATGGCGGCGCCCATCGTGTCACTGTTGCGCCCGGTATCGCCGCTCGCCTGGCTGCCGATCGGCCTGCTGGTATTCAAGGCGGCCAACCCGGCCGCCATCTACGTGATCTTCATCTCCAGCATCTGGCCGATGATCATCAACACGGCGGTCGGCGTGCGCCAGATTCCGCAGGACTACATGAACGTGGCGAAGGTACTGAAGCTGTCCGAGTGGAAGGTGTTCACCAAGATCCTGTTTCCGGCGGTGCTGCCCTACATGATGACCGGGGTGCGCCTGTCCATCGGCGTGGCCTGGCTGGTGATCGTCGCCGCCGAGATGCTGACTGGCGGTGTGGGCATCGGCTTCTGGGTCTGGGACGAATGGAACAACCTCAACGTGCAGCACATCATCATCGCCATCTTCACCGTGGGCATCGTCGGCTTGCTGCTCGAGCAGCTGCTCATTCTGGTGGCGCGGCGCTTCAGTTACGAATAAGCGGTCACGAACAAGCGACGACGAATAAACGAACAGGATCGACCAAGAAGGAACGCACATGAGCAACTATCTGCAAATCGAAAAATCCGGCATGGTGTTCGAGACCAAGAAGGGCCCGTTCACGGCCCTGAAGAACATCGACCTGGAAATCAAGCAGGGCGAGTTCGTCGCCCTGATCGGGCACTCCGGCTGCGGCAAATCCACGCTGCTCAACATGATTGCCGGGTTGCTGATACCGACCTCGGGCGCCATGATTCTCGCCGGCCGTGAAATCTCGGGACCGGGCCCCGATCGCGGCGTGGTGTTCCAGAACCATTCGCTGCTGCCGTGGCTGACCTGCTTTGACAATGTCTACCTCGCGGTCGAGCGCGTTTTTGCAGAGAGCGAATCCAAACCCCAGCTCAAGGCACGCACCGAGGCCGCCATTGAAATGGTGGGCCTGGGCCATGCCGCGCACAAGTTCCCGCACGAGATTTCCGGCGGCATGAAGCAGCGCGTGGGCATTGCGCGCGCCCTGTCCATGCAACCCAAGCTGCTCTTGATGGATGAGCCCTTCGGCGCGCTGGATGCCCTGACCCGCGCCCACCTGCAGGACGAACTGACCCGCATCGTCGCGCCGAGCGCCGCCAGCCCGGGCAGCACCGTGGTGATGGTGACCCATGATGTTGACGAAGCGGTGCTGCTGTCCGATCGCGTGGTGATGATGACCAACGGCCCCGAAGCCACCATCGGCGAGATCCTGACCATTGATCTGCCCCGCCCGCGCGAACGCCTGGCGCTGGCCAATCACCCGCGCTACATGGCGCTGCGCGCTCAAGTGCTGCAGTTCCTGTATCAGAAGCAGATGAAGGTTGCGGCTTAGGACTGATTGTGACGATGCCACTAACCACTGTCATTCCGAGCAACGCGAGGAATCTGCTGTTCTTCTCCAGGCCAGAAGCCGATTCCTCGCTGCTCTCGGAATGACACGTTATTAATCATGTCCGATATTAAATCAACCTGCTGTTACTGCGGCGTCGGCTGCGGCGTTATCATTGAATATGATAACAATGTTATCACCGGCGTGCGGGGCGACCCGGACCATCCGGCCAATTTCGGGCGCCTGTGCACCAAGGGTGCGACGCTGCATCTCTCCGCGGGCACCTCCTCGCGTGTGCTGTTCCCGGAACTGCGCCGTGACCGCAGCGCAGCGCGTCAGCGCGCCGACTGGAACGAGACGCTCGAATACACCGCAGCGCGCTTCGCTGCCATCATCCGCGAGCACGGCCCCGACGCGGTGGCCTTCTACATCTCGGGGCAGTTGCTGACCGAGGACTATTACGTCTTCAACAAACTCGCCAAAGGGTTGATCGGTACCAATAACGTCGATACCAATTCACGGCTGTGCATGTCCTCGGCGGTGGCGGGCTACAAGGCGACACTGGGCGCCGACGCGCCGCCGGCCTGCTACGAGGACATCGCGCATGCCGAGTGCCTGTTCATCTCCGGCTCCAATACCGCCTATGCCCATCCCATCGTCTATCGCCGTATCGAGGACGCGCGCCGTGCCAACCCGAACCTGAAAACCATCGTGGTCGATCCGCGCCGCACCGACACGGCGCGCGAAGCCGACCTGCACCTCGCCATCCTGCCCGGCACCGACGTGGCGCTGTGCAACGGCATGCTGCACGTGATGCTGTGGGAAGGACTGTGCGACCTCGACTACATCCGGGCACACACAGAGGGCTTCGAGGCGCTCAAGGAAACGGTGCGCGAGTACACGCCGGTCGCAGTCGCGCAAATCTGCGGCGTGCCGGCGGAGGACATCGTCACCGCGGCCAAATGGTTTGCCGAATCGAAGGCCACGCTGTCGCTATATTGCCAGGGCCTCAATCAGTCTTCCAACGGCACCCAGAACAATGCCTCCGTGATCAACCTGCATCTGGCCACGGCGCAGATCGGCAAACCCGGCGCCGGGCCGTTCTCGCTGACCGGCCAGCCCAATGCCATGGGCGGACGCGAAGTCGGCGGCATGGCCAACCTGCTGTCGGCGCATCGCGATCTGGCCAACCCGCAGCATCGCGCCGAAGTGGCTGCATTGTGGGGTGTGCCCGATGTGCCGGCCATACCCGGCAAGACCGCAGTGGAACTGTTCGATGCAATACGCAGCGGCGAAATCAAGGCCGTGTGGATTGCCTGCACCAATCCGGCGCAATCGATGCCGGATGCCGGCCTGGTGCGCGAAGCCCTGGCCAGGGCCGAACTGGTCGTACTGCAGGAATCCTTTGCCAACACCGACACCGCCGCCTTCGCCGACGTGCTGCTGCCGGCCACGACCTGGGGTGAAAAGGAAGGCACGGTCACCAATTCCGAGCGATGCATCACGCGCGTGCGCGCCGCCATCGCGCCACCGCGCAAGGCGCTGCATGACTGGACCATCGTGCGTGACTTCGCGCTGGTCTTGGGCAAGGCGCTGGGGCGGACGGATACAGCGCGGCTGTTCAACTACCCCAGCGCCGAAAGCATCTTCAACGAACACCGCGAGACCACACGCGGCCGCGACCTGGACATCACCGGCATGTCCTACGCCATGCTGGAGACGGCCGGGCCGCAGCAATGGCCGCTGCCCGCGGGCACGTCGCGCGGCAAGTTGCGGCTGTACGAAGATGGCCGCTTCCCCACTCCCTCGGGACGGGCGCGCTTTGCCGATACCCAATACCGCCCCACCGCCGAAAAGACCGACGCGCGCTTTCCGCTGCATTTCAACACCGGGCGGCTGCGCGATCACTGGCACGGCATGAGTCGTACCGGCCGCATTGCGCGCCTGTACAGCCACGTGGAGGAGCCCACGCTGGCCATGCACGCGGGTGACATGGAAAAGCGCCAGCTGCGCGACGGTGACATCGTTCGCGTCAGCAACCGGCGCGGTGCCATCAGCGTGCGCGCCACGACCTCCGATGAGATGCGCCCCGGCCAGACCTTCCTCGCCATGCACTGGGGCAGCCAGTTCATGAACTCAGCCGGAGCCAATGCGCTCACGACGCCGGCCGTGGATCCGGTCTCGAAGCAGCCGGAACTGAAACACGCCGCCGTGCAGGTGGAGAAGCTCGATCTGCCCTGGCAACTCGTCATCATGCGCACGGTGACCGCGGAAGAAGCACCACGCCTGCTCTCGCGCGTGCAGCCCAGGCTGGTCGAATTCGGCTACGCCACAGCCGGCCTGTTCGGCCGCGATGCCCCCGCCGTGATACTGCGCGCCGCCGACAAGGCACCGATAAGCGAGGCACGGCTCGCCGAGCTGGACACGCTGTTCCACTTCGATGATGCCCGCAGTCTGATCTATCGCGACGCACGCCGCGGCATTTCCAAACGCGTCATGGTGGAAGCCGGTCGCGTTACGGCGGTGCGCCTGACCGGCGAAACGGCGGCGCGTGAATGGCTCAAGGCAATCATGGCCGAGCGCACGTCAGCGGAAGCGGTGCGGCGCTGGGTGCTGGCACCGCTGTCGGCGCCTCCGACCACGGCAACGAAAAGCCGCGGCCGCGTCGTGTGCAACTGCCTCGACGTGGCCGAATCGGAAATCATGGCCGAAGTGGCGCAAGGCGCCGATCTTGCAGTCCTGCAAAGCAAACTCAAATGCGGCACCAGCTGTGGCTCCTGCGTGCCGGAACTCAAGCGCATGATCATCATGAGGAAGGCAGCATGAATCTGGTCAAGAAGGGCAAGGTGTACCTCATTGGCGCCGGCCCCGGCGACGTGGAACTGTTGACGCTCAAGGCGGTGCGCGCGCTTGGCGAGGCCAATGTCGCGCTGATCGATGACCTGGTACACCGCGAGGTGCTGCAGTTCCTGCGGCCCGGCGCCCGCGTCATCGAAGTGGGCAAGCGCGGTGGCTGCAAGTCCACGCCGCAGGACTTCATCGAAAGGCAGATGATCTGTTATGCGCGCCTGGGCTACACGGTGGCGCGAGTCAAGGGCGGCGATCCCTATGTGTTCGGGCGTGGCGGCGAGGAAATTGAAGCCCTGCGCGCAGCCGGCATTGCGGCCGAAGTCGTCAACGGCATCACCGCGGGACTGGGCGCTGCGACAGCACTGGGCATACCGGTGACGCATCGCGACTGCGCGCGCGGCGTAACGTTGATTACCGGGCACACAAAAAACGGCACTCAACCCAATTGGGCTGCGCTGGCGCATTCGGGCACGACACTGGTCATCTACATGGGCATGTCGCATCTGGCGGACATTGCAGACGCCTTGCGCAATGCCGGCATGAACGGCGCAACACCGGTCGCGCTGATACAGAACGCCACGCTGGCAACGCAGCACAGCGTGATTACCTCCCTTTCGGGCGCCGCCGAAGCCGCCCGGGAAAAGGGAATTCGCAGCCCGGCCATCATCGTCATCGGCGACGTGGTGCGGTTTGCAGGAAAAACCTCTGCACCAGCGCTGCAAAGCCTGCGTCAGGTGGCCTAGATGATGACTATCCAACACTGTCATTCCGAGTGCAACGAGGAATCTGCTTTTGGAAGACTACAAGCAGATTCCTCGGCTTGCAGCCTCGGAATGACACCTTAACGGCGGCAAAAGGGAAAATAGCCATGAAGAAAATGAAACTTGTCATGATCGGCAACGGCATGGCCGGTGTGCGCACGCTGGAGGAGATGCTGAAGATCTCGCCGGACCTCTACGACATCACCGTGTTCGGCGCCGAGCCGCATGCCAATTACAACCGCATCCTGCTCTCGCCGGTGCTGGCGGGCGAGATGACCATCAAGGACATCATGTTGAATGATGTCGACTGGTATGAACAGAACAACATCCGGCTGCATCTGAACAAGAAGGTGGCACGTATCGACCGGCCCGGTCGCAAGGTCATCGCCGAAGATGGCACCACCGAGGAATACGACCGCCTGTTGATCGCCACCGGCTCCAATCCATTCATTCTGCCGATTCCGGGCAAGGACCTGGACGGTGTGCTGACCTATCGCGACATCGGCGACACCAACGCCATGATCGAGGCCGCGGGCACTTACCGGCACGCCGTGGTGATCGGCGGCGGACTGCTGGGTCTGGAAGCAGCCAACGGACTGAAGCTGCGCGGCATGGATGTCACCGTGATTCACATCATGCCCTGGCTGATGGAGCGACAACTGGACGAGACCGCATCCCGGATGCTGCAAAAGTCCCTCGAGGCCAAAGGCCTCAGGTTCCTGTTGCAGAAGCAGACCGCCGAGATTGTCGGCACCCCCGCCAGCGATGGCGTCAAGAGCCGCGTGAAGTCGGTGCGGTTCGCCGACGGCAGCGAGATTCCCGCCGACCTCGTCTGCATGGCGGTCGGCATCCGGCCCAACGACGACCTGGCCAAGGCGGCCGGCATCCACTGCAACCGAGGCATTGTGGTCAACGACACGATGCAGACTTTTGATCCGCGCATTTACGCCGTCGGCGAATGCGCATCCCACCGCGGCATCGCCTATGGACTGGTAGCGCCGCTGTTTGACATGGCCAAGGTGTGCGCCAATCACCTCGCGCAAATGGGTATCGGCCGCTATCAGGGTTCGGTGACATCGACCAAACTGAAGGTCACCGGTGTTGATCTGTTCTCCGCGGGGGATTTCTCCGGCGGCAACGACACCGAGGAAATCGTGCTGCATGATTCGGTGGGTGGCGTGTACAAGCGCCTGCTCATCAAGGACGACCGCATTGTCGGCGGCGTGCTCTACGGCGACACCGTGGACGGTTCGTGGTATTTCCAGATGCTGCGCGAAAAGCAGAATGTCGCCGAGATCCGCGATCATCTGATGTTCGGGCAATCCCATCTGGGCAACAGCGGCCATCAGGGCCAGAGCAGCGCCGCGTCGATGCCCGACGACATGGAAGTGTGCGGCTGCAACGGCGTGTGCAAGGGCACCATCGTCAAGGCAATCAAGGAGCAGGGCCTGTTCTCGCTGGATGACGTGAGAAAGCACACCAAGGCATCCTCGTCGTGCGGCTCCTGCACCGGCCTGGTCGAGCAGATCCTCGCCTCCACCGTGGGCGGCGCCTATACGCCGCAGGCCAACCTCAACAAGCCGATGTGCGGTTGCACCGATCACACCCACGAAGAGACACGCAAGGTCATACGAGAGCACCATCTGCTCGCCATTCCCGATGTGATGCACTTCATGGAATGGCGCACGCCCAATGGCTGTGCTTCCTGCCGCCCGGCGCTGAACTATTACCTCCTCTCAACCTGGCCGCACGAGGCGAAGGACGACCCGCAGTCGCGCTTCATCAACGAGCGCGCGCACGCCAACATCCAGAAGGATGGCACCTTCTCCGTGATACCGCGCATGTTCGGCGGCGTCACCAATGCGAGCGAACTGCGGCGCATCGCCGACGTGGTGGACAAGTACCAGATCCCGACGGTCAAGGTCACCGGCGGCCAGCGCATCGATCTGCTGGGCGTGAAGAAGGCGGATCTGCCTGGCGTGTGGGCCGACCTCGCCATGCCCTCGGGCCACGCCTACGCCAAGGCGTTGCGCACGGTGAAGACCTGCGTGGGCAGCGAGTGGTGCCGCTTCGGCGTGCAGGACTCGACGCAGATGGGGATCGACATGGAGAAAACCTTCTGGAAGATGTACGCCCCGCACAAGGTCAAGATGGCGGTGTCAGGCTGCCCGCGCAATTGCGCCGAGTCCGGCATCAAGGACGTCGGCGTGATCGGTGTGGATTCAGGCTGGGAGATCTACGTGGCCGGCAATGGCGGCATCAAGACCGAAGTCGCGCAGTTCCTGTGCAAGGTGAAGACCGCCGACGAAGTCATCGAATACACCAGCGCCTTCATCCAGCTTTATCGCGAGCAAGCGCGTTACCTGGATCGCACCGTGCACTGGGTGGCACGCGTCGGCCTGGACTATGTCAAGCAACGCGTGCTGGAAGACACCGAAGGCCGCAAGGCCCTGCACGCGCGACTGCAATTTGCGCTGCAAGGCGAAAAGGACCCGTGGGTGGAACGCACCCGGGGCATGGAAAAACATGAATTCGAGGCATTGACGGTATGAGCGCCCTTCCAGTGAACAGCCCAGTAAGCATCACGCCCGCCGGACAGAGTCGCACCTGGGTCAGGGTTGCTCCGCTCTCCGACATCCCGAAGCTTGGGGCACGCGTGGTCAACAGCGCGCATGGCGACATTGCCGTGTTTCGCAACGCCGAGGACGAAGTGTTCGCGCTGCGCGACCAATGCCCGCACAAGGGCGGGCCGCTGTCGCAGGGCATCGTGTTCGGCAAGACCGTCGCCTGCCCGTTGCACAACTGGCAGATCGGTCTGGCCGATGGCGAGGCGGTGGCGCCGGACAAGGGTTGCACGGGGCGTTTTGCCACGCGGATCGAGGACGGGATCGTCTATCTGCAGTTGTGATGTCAGGATACAGTTATAATCAATTTAATAGGTTAGATAACTAACCAAGATACTTATTACGCTAATTGATATCAGGGAACCTCCAACAATTGTCATTCTGAGGCCGCAGGCCGAAGAATCTGCTTCTTGCTCACTACGAAAAGCGGATTTCTCGCTTCGCTCGAAATGACAATATTGGAATTATTAGAGATGCCCATCAGAAACTCAGTGGAATCGACCTACCCGCCCGCCATGGAGATGCCGGGGATCGCGGCTATGCTAACCAATGCCACTCAGCGTCAGGCGGTCTCCTCGTGAACGAAGCTGATGATGCGCTCGATGGCGTCGGCCGTGCCCCTGGCATCGGGATTCTCATTCATGAAGTTCTGCTCCATGCCATCGACCAGGTGCAGTTCCAGGCGCCCGCCCGCCTTGCGATACGCCGCGACAAATCGCTCCAGATGCGGCCGCGGGTGCGCCTTGTCCGCAGTGCCCTGGACATAGAGCACCGGCGGCATGCTCGACTTTTCTCCGCGCTCGAGCGACCGCGTCGGGTTGCCCTCATCCATGGCGGCTTCGGTCTTCCAGTACAGGTCATGGGCCTTGATGGTCTCCAGCGCTTCCTGGCTGCCTTCGGCCGCTTCCTGCTTGACCTTGTGATAACGGCCCAGCGGATCAATGACCGGCCAGCACAACACGGCGCAGCGCACCGAGGCATCCATCACAGGCGCTCCCGCCGCCGTCTCATTCAGGGGCACGGCGCCATAACGCGCATCACCGGGCCGCATCGCCACCAGCGCCGCCTGATGCCCGCCGCTGGAGGTGCCCATGACTCCCACCCGGTCCGGATCACCGCCGAACTGCGCGGCGTGCGACTTCAGCCAGCGCACCGCGTAATGAATGTCCGCCACCGATGCGGGGTAGGCCGGATCAGTCGGCGGCATGCGAAAGTCGATGCCCATCACGATCACGCCGCCACGCGCCATCAATTCGTCCAGCATGGCGTTGCGCATGCGGTCCTGCCTGACCCAGGCGCCACCGTGCGCCTCGACCATCATCGGGAATGGTCCCTTGCCCGCCTTGCCTGCCTGACCTGAAATAGGGCGGTAGATCCTGGCAATGAACGACCGGTTGCCGTGCCGGAGATACTCGATCTCCGTGATCTCGATTGCGTATTTCGAATCGACAACAGCGCTCATGGCAGTTCGCTCCTGTACTGGTTCCATATCATTTGACGGTTGCGCGTTGCGTAACAGTGCCGGCTTGCCGGACCATCATATTGCAGCGACATCCGCTGCGCAATTGCCCCTGCGGATGTGCACACCCATCATGCAGGTTCAAATCATGATTCATCTGAAACGGCAATACTGCAAAGTGATCTGCGGCCAAACCGGCATGGCACGCATGCCGGATGTAGCGGGTACAGCCGATATGCTTCAGAAGAGACGGACTCGAATGCTATGCTCCCGGTCATGAATACGATCGAGAACTTCCTCTGGACCGACGACTTTCTCCTCGGCTACCAGCCGATGGATGACACGCATCGCGAATTTGTCGAGCTGGTCAATGCAATGCTGGCCGCCGATGATGCCGGTTTCCCCGCGCTGCTGGATCGATTTTCCGAGCATGCGCTGGCGCACTTCGAGCACGAGCGCATCTGGATGCAGGAAAGCAATTTCCCGGCGACCGATTGCCACGTCGATGAACATGGCGCGGTGATGAAATCAGTCGAGCAGGTCAGAATGGTCGTCGCCACCGGCAACATCACCGAAGGGCGCCGCCTCGCGCGCGAACTCGCCAAATGGTTTCCGGGTCACGCCGATTACATGGATGCCTCGCTGGCGCAATGGATGGTCAAGCGCA
>CANKAJ010000145.1 GCA_947479645.1 Betaproteobacteria bacterium
AGGAAAACGCTTGTTAAGCAACAATATCCTTGCCTCCCAACTCCTGCAATCTTCCGGCAATTCGTGAACTGCAGCGGAGATTTCCAATAACTCCTCCGTTGTAAATCGTTCAGAGTTGATGTTCGCAATCATGTCCAGATCACTGGGACTGAGTTCCTGTTTATCGTTCACGTATCAACACCCTTGAATTCAAGCAGATGAAGCAACGGACCCTCTGCTGCCTGTGCGGATTGCCATCACCGGATTATCGGGCGCCATTGCACGGCCGGCAAGGACATCGGCACCTGAATAGGTTCGGGCTGCGTGATCGAACCTGAAAAGAGTCACTGATCAGCTAAACTACCGTCATGACAACATCCCTGGACGACCAAGACCTCGAGCCTGCCGAATCCGTCACCATCAATGAACCGCGCCTCTGGGTGCACAAGGGGTGGACTGCACGGGTCATAAAAAATGAAAACGACGACGGCTGGGCAGTGGAAATGATCCTGGATGGTCAACCCGAGCCGGCGCTGATTGGTCCCTGGACCATGGGACGGGACAAAAAGAATCCCAAGCCGCTGGATGGCAACGCCTTTAATACGCTGGTCAAGACGGCCTCCGAAGTGGTGCTCCGGCACGAGCAGCACCTGCGGGCTTTACTCCACAAAACAATCATCGTGACATCCGGGAATGAGCCGATAAAAGTCTCACTACGCATCGTCCCTGATGAAGACGATCCACATGCGCTGCTGAGCGCTCACGATGCCAGCGGCACGCAATTGGCGCAAGTCACAGTCAGGCCTGACTTCAAATTGAATTCAACCAGTGCAAATGCCTGGATAGAAAGCGGGTACAACAAACCGAAGTGAGCCTACTGACCACTGACCACTGACCCAAGCATTCGGTCAACTTGACCTCGTGGCGGCAAGCCTCCACATCCATTCGACCGCCGGCCGCGAAGGGCAGCACCATGGTAACGACGCCACCCAGCCCGTGAAGTTTGATCGAGCCCAGTTACTGCATTAATATGATCAATATTGATTAACAGTCTTTCACTAAAGACAGTCTTTCTAATGATTAATATCAGATAACCCCCTGATCCAATCCGCAATTCCGCGGCAGCAAGCCTGTTGCGACAGTACTGACGCGGGGCCGGTGATAATGTTGCATATTTCGGAACAAGTGGGCCCGTGGCAAAAGGCAGACTCGCTTTACCGGAGCACAGACTCAAGAGGGAAGACATGAGGACATTGACTGATTTGCTGCTGGTTGGCGTGGCATCCGTTGTGGCGCTGCAACCCGCCGCGCTGGCACAGACCTATCCGACCAAGCCGGTGCATGTTATCAGCGCCTATGCTGCAGGCGGACCCACGGATTTGATTGCACGCCCCGTCCTGCAGTACCTCAGCGCCACCATGGGCCAGCAGTTCATCCTGCAGAACCGGCCGGGTGCAAACGGCAATATCGGCGCCAATGAGGTCGTGCGAGCGGCGCCGGACGGCTACACGCTGCTGTTCGCAACCACCAGCCAGCTCACCATCAACCCCGCGCTGTACAGCATGCCCTTCGATGCGGCCAGGGATCTGGCGCCCATCATCCAGGTTTCCATGAACCCCAGTTCGCTGGTCATGAATGCCTCATTTCCAGCAGCCACCCTGCAGGAAATGCTCGCCCATGCCAGGGCCAATCCGGGCAAGCTGACATTTGCTTCGGCCGGCATCGGCAGCATCAACCATCTGTCGGGTGAATTGCTGGCGATGCTCACCAACACGAAACTGCTGCATGTACCGATGAGCGGAGGCGGCCCCGCGATCAACGAATTGCTGGCGGGTCGCGTGGACATGTTCCTGGTGAGCCCGCCCCTTGCGCTGTCGCATGTCAAGGCGGGCAAGCTGAAAATCCTGATGGTGAGCGCACCCCGGCGCATGTCGCTGATTCCCGATGTGCCAACCATGAGTGAAGCCGGCCTGCCTGAGTTCAAGGCGGCTGGCAGCCACGGCATGATGGCTCCGGGCAAAACCCCGCCCGCGCTGCTCAGGCGGCTGAATGAGGAAGCGGCGAAATACCTGAGGTCACCGGATGCGGACAAGCAACTGGGCGGCCAGGGTGTGCAGATCGTCGGCGGCACGATTGAGGAGTTCGCCCAGTTCCTGCGCGACGAGACCACGCGCTGGGCGGCGGTAGTAAAGACCGGGAACATCAAGGTCGAGTAATCTTGTATTCCTCGGCAATGAATTTCGTGACCTCATGGAAAGACAGATTTGCTTCGACCGAAAACGCTTCTGCTTCATGCGGCGACAAATAATTCCCATTTTCAAATACGATGCAGATTCGCCAGCACTGGGAAACAGCCGGGACCGTACCCGGCACCTAAAACAAGGAGGAAAGCATGTCCAAGGAAGAGTTCGCCCCGGCAGTAATCTACGAAACACGCGACCGCAAGGCCTATATCACACTCAACCGACCCCACGCCATGAATGCCATCAACAACGCCCTGCGCGATGGGCTGGACGAGTCGCTGCGTCGCGCCGAAGCCGATGATGACATTCTGGTCATCCTGCTCATCGGCGCCGGTGGACGCGCTTTCTGCGCCGGCATGGACCTGAAGGAGCGCGCGAAAAATGACTCGTCCGGCGGCACCGTGCGCATCAAGCGCGAGGATGTGCTGAACGGTTGCAAGAAGCCGGTGATCGCCGCCATAGACGGTTATTGCGTGGCGGGGGGAATGGAAATCGCCATGCGCTGCGACATCCGGGTGGCCACTGCCAAGTCGCAGTTCGGCATGCCCGAGCCCCGGCGCGGCTTGATGTCCAGCACCGCGTTGCACAATCTGTCACGCCAGATCCCGCTGGGCGAGGCCATGTTGTTGCATCTCACCGGCCGCAGCATCACAGCGCAGCGCGCCTATGAGATCGGCTTTATCCAGGTGCTGGCGCCGGACCGGGAGGCGATGATGCGCGAAATGGAGGCGCTCGCCGAGGACGTCCTGTTGTGCGCACCCCTGAACGTGCAGGCCATCAAGTACATCGTCAAGACCGGACGCAATCTGCCCATCGAGTACTCCTGGAAGATTGGCGATCTCATCGACACCGACATCAACAAGACCGAGGACAGGAAGGAAGGCCCGCTCGCCTTTGCCGAGAAGCGCAAGCCCAATTGGAAGATGCGCTAGAACTAAACAGACGCTGTGAAGTTCATTTCAACGCTTCAGATAACGAGGAGATGGTGATGAGTCAGGCGAAGCGATTGCTTCTGATCATATGCGGCATGTTGCTGGCAGGCGGTGCGTTGGCGCAAGCATGGCCAACCAAGCCCATTACCCTGCTGATTCCCTTCCCGCCAGGCACCGGGAACGACATCATCGGCCGCGTGCTCGGCGCCGAAATGTCCAAGACGCTGGGCCAGCCCGTGGTCGCGGAAAACCGCGCCGGCGTCTCTGGCAACATCGCCATGGAGGCGACTGCCAAGGCGGCGCCCGACGGCTACACGCTGGTGGTGGGCAGCACCAGTTATTCCATCAATGTGTACACATTGAAGGGCACGGCGCCACTGTCGGCGTTTACGCCGGTCGCCCTGATCGGCAAGCTGCCTTACACGCTGATGGTGTCGCCACAGGTACCGGCCCGCGATATCAAGGACCTCGTCGCACTGCTCAAGGCGAAGAAAGGCCAGTACAACGGCGCCACCGGCGGGCCAACGGGCACCAGCTTTTTCCTGACTGTGGCCCTCAAGCAGGCAACCGGCGTGGAGCTCGAGATCGTTCCCTACAAGGGCACGACCGAAGCGGTGACGGACCTGCTCGATGGGCGGGTGCATATCCTGTTTGCACCCATGGCAACCGCCATTCCCTATTACAAGTCGGGCAAGATCAAGCTGCACGGCACGACTGGTGCAAAACGCAATCCCCTCACGCCCGACGTGCCATCGTTCATCGAATCCGGCTTTCCGACACTGGACGTGCCTTCCTGGTATGGCTTCATGGGATCGGCCGGTATTCCGCGGGCGATCGTGAACCGCATCAATGACGCCGCGAACAAGGCGCTGGCGACAAAGGACTCGTTGGAGAAGCTGAACAATATCGGCATCGATCCCTCGCCCGGCACGCCAGACGACTTCGATGCCTTTCTCAAACAGGACTCAGCCAACTGGGCCAAGATCGTCAAGGGCGCCGGGGTCACCGTGCAGTAAAGCGCCGACGCCCTACTCCGCCGTGACGTTGGCTGCCCTCACCACCTTCTCCAGGCGTTCGATGTCTTCCTTCACCACGGCTGCGAAGCGCTCTGGCGGTCCGCCCTGCGGGTCCAGGCCCAGGGCGGCAAAGCGCTCCTTCACGTCGGGCAGCGCGATCACCGCATTGAGCTCGGCATTGATCTTGTTGATGATGGTCCGCGGCGTGCGCGCCGGCGCCGACACGCCGAACCAGATCGGCGCATCGAAGTTCTGCACGCCCTGCTCCTGCGTGGTCGGCACCTCGGGCAGGTTGGCCAGACGTTTGTTGCCCGACACGCCGATCATGCGCAGCTTGCCGGCCTTGATCAGCGCCTCGGCCGAAAGCGAGGTCACGAACACCATGGAAATCTGCCCGGCCACCAGATCGGCCATCGCCGGTGCCGCGCCCTTGTAAGGCACGTGCAGGATGTCGGTGCCCGTCACCATCTTGAACAGTTCCAGTGCGAGATGGCTGCTGCCGCCGGTGCCCGACGAGCCGCCGGTAAACTTGCCCGGACTGGCCTTGGCCTGCACGACCAGTTCGCGCAGCGTCGAGCCCTTGAAGGCGGGTCCCACCACCACCGTGATGGGCGACCAGCCCAGCAGGATCACCTCGGCAAAATCCTCGGCCCGGTAGGGCGACTTCATGCGCAGCGCAAAATTGATCGAGTTCGAACCGGGGTTCGCCATCAGCAGCGTGTAGCCGTCGGGTGCGGCCTTGGCGACCATGTCCCCGCCCAGCATGCCGCCTGCGCCGCCGCGGTTGTCGATCAGCATCTGCTGCCCCCAGCGCTCTGACACCTTGATCGACAACACCCGCGCCACCACGTCATTGGAGGCGCCGGGCGGATAGGGCACTACCCAGCGCACCGGACGCAATGGATAGCGCGAGGCGTCATCCTGGGCAAAGACGGTATGGGATGCGATGAGACTGGCAAGGCTGGCCAGCAGCAGGGCGGCAAGGTGTGGCAGGTGCATTGCAGTTTCCTTCAGATGAGCGCTTGAGTTTTGTACTCGAGTCTTGTGAATGTTGGAGGCATCACCATCGCGGCATGGGGCACCCAGCCGGATGCCGATTCACCTTTCGTGGGTAATCGGTAATTATAAGAGCAGCCATGATATTGCATGCCAGGCGTATGATTCCGCCACGTTTGGCCGCAACAACCTGGAATCGTTGTCGACGGAACCGTTGCCGGCCGAATGGATCATGGGCCATCGACATGCCCCATCGCGATGACAAAAAGGAGCACGCCATGCACAAGTGCCAAGCTTGCTAGGAGGTCAACAATTTCCCATACCCTGGGTCAATTTCGGTTCAGCGGTATCAGCCACCGCCAATAGCCTATCCAAGAAATGCAAAGCCGCAGCCTGGACTTCTCAATTTGTCGTGCATCTGCTCAAGTTGCAGTCACTACTGGCCACTACTGGCCACTACTGGCAATTTTTTTGCCCGCGCCTTTGTTAAGATACGCGGCTTTTTGAATCGATATGGTTAATATGCAATCTGTAAAAGCGAAAAGCGGGCGCCGTATTGTCGTGCGTCGTTCCGACATACACGGTAAAGGCGTTTTTGCGATCGGCCACATTGCCGGCGGCACGCGGCTCATCGAGTACAAAGGAGAACGTATAAGCGATGATGAAAGTGATGACCTGGATACCGAGTCGACACACACGTTTCTATTTATGCTCGACGACAATAGAGTAATCGACGGCGCCCGTAATGGAAACAGCTCGCGCTGGATCAATCACAGTTGTGAGCCTAACTGTGAAGGTGTAGAGGAGGATGGTCGGATTTTTATAGATGCGCTTCTCCCTATCGGGGTAGGCGAAGAAATTACCATCGATTACAACCTCTATCTCGAGGCGCGCTATACGGCCGCATTAAAAAGAGAATATGCCTGTGGCTGTGGCGCGTTGCTGTGTCGGGGTACGATGCTCGCAAGCAAACGGTAGATGTCGACAAGCATGTTGGCGCCGATATCAATCGGCCCCACGCTGCTGACTTAACTACCCCACCGCCATTCTCTGAAATCACATAGGGAACCTCGCTTTGCCGACCTTGCAAGGAGGACAACGATTCTCGGCACCCTGGTCAACTTTGCATCAGCGCCAACAAGGGGGCTCAAGGCAGACTTGGAGGGGCGTTGCGGTCCCTTTTTTTGTCGCGCGCCCATAAAAATCGCAGGCGCCATATATGGAAATGGCCTAAATCAACCAATCATGGATCGGCAATACGGCCAGAAGAGATTGCCAGAGGTGGGTACATGATTCGCTCCCTTTCCTTATTTCACCCCGGGCAATTCATCCCACCGGGTGGTGTAGCAGGGTGAGCGATTCTCCGAGCGCATCGCCCAACGCTGTGTGCTCCCCGTCGCTGCCGAATGCAGTGTACTTCGCCCGAACTCCCGATTTGCTGCGTCAACCGCCGCCATCAGCCGCGTTGAACGAGCCGTCTTTTCTGGTTCATCAAACAAAGTCGCCTGCCTTGTTCCCTTGTCGGACAGCAGCGTCAGCATGATCCCGGCCTTCTTGTAGCGATAGTCGGATCTGAAAATAGTCTTCAACCCCCGTAGCGCAGCCTGAATCAGAATTCGCGTGTCATCGCTTGGAACAGGCAGGGGGGTCGTCAGCCCCCTGCTGTATTGAGGCTCATGCGCTTTGAAGCGATTGGTCTCCACAAAAACATAGACAGCCCCGGCCTCTGATCCTTGCCGCCGCAATTTTTCCGCCGCTCGTTCCACATAGGTAGCCACTGATTCCTGCAACTCCTCAATGCACTCTACTGCGGCACCAAAACTTCTGGAACTCATGATCTGTTTTTTGGGCGGAGCCACGTCCTCCAGTTCCAAACAGGAATTACCTCGTAGTTCCTCGCAGGTGCGTTCCATGACGACGCCAAACTGGGTGCGGATCGTTTTGGGTGATGCATTGCGCAGATCAAGGACCGTTTCTATGCCCATGGCCGCTAGCCGCTGATTGATGCGTCGGCCTACGCCCCAGACTTCACCGACCTCGATTTGAGACATCCATTGCCCGCGTTCTGTCCGACTGAGCGCATACAGGTCACAGACGCCATCAAACACGGGGTTTTTCTTGGCCATGTGGTTGGCGAGTTTTGAAAGCGTCTTGGTCGGCCCCACGCCTACACACACCGGTAGCCCTGTCCACTGCCTGATACGCCCGCGTATCTGCTGCCCCATGGCCAAGATGCTCCCGTAGAGGTGCGCCACCGCCTCAATACGCAAAAAGCTCTCGTCGATACTGTAGACCTCCATGTCCGGGCTGAAATCGCGCAGGATGCTGACGACCCGGTTACTCATATCGCCATATAGCGTGTAGTTCGATGAAAACGCCAGTATCCCGTGCTGACGGGCAAGGTCTTTCATCTTGAACCAGGGCGTTCCCATCTTGACGCCCAGTGCTTTTACTTCATTACTTCGGGCGACCGCGCAGCCGTCATTGTTGGACAGCACTACCATCGGCACATCCTCCAGCCTCGGCTGAAAAACCCGTTCGCAGGAAACGTAGAAATTGTTCACGTCCACTAGCGCGAACTGCGGCACGTCTGTCACAGCTAACCCCGGGCCGGGTATCGCCTGACCACCCCGACAACAACACCCCATACTTCCAGTTCGGCCCCATCTTTGAAAACCGTGGGTTGATAGTTCGGGTTTTCCGGCCGCAGTTCTACCTGACCCCGATGCTTGTAGAGGCGTTTGATGGTGTACTCGGCATCAACTACGGCGACAACGATATCGTTATGACGAGGGCGCAGGCTACGGTCAACGACAACCTTGTCACCTTCCTCGATGCTGGCCCCGATCATCGAATCACCCTTGACGGTGAACATGAAGGTCGCCGCTTTGTGCCGGACCAGGTAATCATTGAGGTCTAGGCCATCTTCGGCGTAGTCGGCTGCCGGGGATGGGAAACCTGCGGACAGCCGGTGCTTGAGTAGCTTGAACTCAAATGCAAGTGGCACCTGCCCTGGCACCTCTGGAGCTTGGGTCAGTGTTGGCTGGGTAAATTTGATAGGGTCAGAGATTTTCATAAACTGTATAAATATACAGCTTAGCGCAAATCTCCAGGATTTATCAATCTACAGTACGTTGCAGCAACACCGTCAGACTAATTGCCAGTGATACGTGAAAGAGTAGACGCTTCGCAAAACTAGTGCGGGGCAGCACTGTTTGTGATTTTGTCTCGTACATGAAGTGACTGAAGCTACCCCTTAGTTTTCAACGCCGAATCGTTCGCAGCAATAAAAGATCGGATGGCATCGGACATATCCAGCAGTTTCAGCCACTGTTCCTTGTACAGCGTAATCGGAAAGCGTCCCATGCCGTAGACGGATAGCCCGCCTTTCTCGCTGACCTTCATGGTGATGCCAGTCGCGGCCCCCTTTTTGAGTGCGGCGTTTTCATTGCGCAGACGCTCCAGTTCTGCTTTCAGGTCTTCGTTAGACATGATGTCTACCTTTGATCAGTCCTGTGAATATGGATCAGTCTAACGGGACTTTGCGATTCGATAAAAGCCCAACTACTTCTCGATGCCGAGAATCTCAGAGAGGAATGGGATCGGCGTCTTGCCATACAGTGCAATGCGATTCAGACAGGTTTGTCTATCGATAAAGCGCGGTTATGGGCTTCCCTCCAAGTACAGTAAGGTACTGATCAGAGTTAAAAATACTTTGCGCTGCATTCAGTATGGTGTCCAATAGCTCAATGCTCAGAGATGTTAAATTCAATTAAAGAGGAAAGCATGAAACACCCTGCCATTACGATAATACTGGCGGCAACGATGCCGTTATCTGCACTTCTGACTTCATCGACATTCGCGCAAGACTTTCCGGTGAAGCCAGTCAGAATCATCGTCCCGTTCGTACCCGGCGGGCCCGCCGATCTGTTCGCGCGCGAACTGAGTCTTGGCATGCAGTCGCAGTTCCATCAACCAGTGCTGGTCGAGAACAAGGGCGGCGCGGGCGGTGTGCTCGGCGTGGACAGCGCCGCCAAGGCAAATCCGGACGGCTACACCCTCGCCCTGGGAAGTCCCTCGACGATTGCGATCGCGCCGTTCTCGCAAAGCCAGATGGCCTATGACCCGCGCAAGGACCTTGCCTACATCACTGGCGTGGTCAAGGTACCGGAAGTGATGACCATACATCCATCGCTCCCGGCCACCAACCTGCGTGAATTAATCGCGTATATGAAAAACAATCCTGGCAAAGTGAATTTCGGCTCTGCCGGCAACGGCACGATTGCCCATCTTGCAGGCGAATTGCTCAAGGCAGAGGCTGGCGTCAATATGGTACACGTACCCTACAAGGGCGGTGCCCCGGCCGTGGCTGATCTGATTGCCGGGCAGATACAACTTGTCATACTCGATACCCCCGTGCTGCTGCCGCAAATACTGGCCGGAAAAATCAGGGCCATTGCCGTCACCAGCACCGTTCGCGCAACGACGCTGCCCGACGTTCCAACCACTGGCGAGGGCGGTTATGGAAAAGTGAATTCGGACAACTGGTACGGGCTGGTCAGCGCTGCGGCGATACCACCCGCATTACTTCGCAGGATCAATGCGGCTGCTGTCACCACGCTCAAGACGCCGGCAATTGCCAAGAGCTTCGCCACAGTATCGGCAGTTCCGTTCCCAAGCACGCCGGAGGAATTTTCCGTATTCGCAACTACGGAGCAGGCCAAATGGGGGGCGATCATCAAGTCGATCGGTTTCAAAGAGTAGCTTGTACAAGAATTGCAATTCCGAGCGGATAAAGCGGGGTATCCAGGACCTGGATGCGCTTCTCTGGAGCACTAATTAGATGCCAAATTGCCCCAGCATGCCAATTAGACTGACCCATTGCAGGTGTCAAAAGTCTCCTGACGATCCGCAGCTTGCGACGTATGCAAGTGGTCAAACGAATTCCAGAATTCCGGCTCCCTGGGTCAATTTGAGGTCAGTGGCAACAGAATAAGCTACATTTGCACGACGTAAATCGCAAATTAGGACGAACTGAACCCATCGACCTGCCGGGCGGCAGATGCAATCAACAGAAGAACACGACCATTGCAAACAACCGGATTTCCCCGATCGAAACTGGCTGAACTGGAGGAATGATGCGTATCAGGAAGATGATGCTGGCTCTTGCCTTGTCCTTTGCCGCCGGCCATGCTGCCGCGCAGACCGCTGTTCAAAACGCTGTTCAGAATTATCCCAACAAGCCGCTGCGGCTGGTGGTGCCGTTCGCAGCAGGCGGACCAGTGGACACGATCTCCCGCCCCTTCGCGGAGAAGTTGAGCGAACAACTCGGTCAGCCCGTCGTCATCGATTACATTCCCGGCGCCGGCACGCTGATCGGATCGGACAACATCGCCAAGTCGGCACCGGACGGCTACTCGCTGCTGGTGCTGACCGTGGACATCCTGATCCTGCAAAGTTCGCACCCCAAGCTGCCGTTCGACGTGTTCCGCGACTTCGCCCCGGTGGGCGTGACGTCCAGAGGCACCATCGCGCTGGTGGTCGATCCCAAGCTGCCGATCCGCAATATTCCGGAGTTCGTCGCCTACGCCAAGGCCAATCCCGGCAAGCTATCCTTTGGTTCCACTGGCGTGGGCGGATCGCTGCACTTGGGCGCCGAAATGCTGAAGATACAGGCCAACATCGACATGACCCATGTGCCCTACAAGGGCGTTGCCCCTGCGCTGGCCGACATCATGGGCGGGCACCTGTCGTGGATCTTTTCGTCGATGGCAGGAGCGCTGCCCCTGGCGCGCTCGGGCAAGGTCCGCGCCATCGCCGTGGCCAGCCTGAACCGCAATCCGCTGCTGCCCGACGTGCCCACCATTGCCGAATCGGGCTACCCGGGCTTTGAGGTCGCGGTGATCAACGGCATCATCGTTCCGGCCAAGACCCCGCGGCCCATCATCAACCATCTCAGCCAGGCCATGATCAAACTTCTCGCCACGCAGGACATCAAGGAGCGCTTTGCCAAGTCCGGCGTGGATGCCGCCAGCAACACACCGGAGGAATTCGCCACCATGATCCGCAACGAAGTGGACAAATGGGGCAAGGTCGTGAAGGCGATCAATTTCGTGCAGAAGGACTAGCAGGGTGACTATGGCCCGTCTTGCAAATGGTGCATTTCATCGCGATCTCCATTTCGTGAATGCCTCGTCCCAGATCAGCGGATCTGGACGGTAAGCCGTAACCAGGTGGCAGGCGTTTTCACTTGTAATCAATTTCTCGCTGGTGCTTGATAGCCAAGATGGTGACCGCATCAAGTGCCGGTTCAAAGCGGTAGAGGGCTATGTAGCCGGTGGACCCAAAGTCGATCACCAGTTCTCGCAAATCGTCACTGTCCACAGCCGGGCGGCCAATCATCGGCGCTTGCTTAAGCGGGGTGAATGTCGCGAGTGGCATGCACCGCCCGTTTGGCGGCGTTGACATCCTTGTTGATTAGAAACGCGTAGAGGCGGGACAGATCCGCTTGCGCCCGCGCCGTGAGCCTTACCTGTGACATGCAGGAACAGGGCATCAAATTGCCTGTGGTGATTGCAACTTGAGCAAATCACCAGACTCATGGGTGCGCCCCTCCTGCCAGTCTTTACTTCCCAGGTGGCGTTACGGCGTATTCAATCACTTCGCGAATAAAACGCGTATAGCGAGAGTAGCAACGGTAGCAGCACAGTCCCGTGCAAAAAATCCGCGCCGTTCCAATTCCCCCACGCGGGGATGGGTTGACTTTATATGGTGTTTCCGCCATATTGTTGAAATGCTTGGCGCCACCATCAAACCCGTCTCATGGGTCGGTTCGAGCTACAAGGACTTCCGGGAATTTCCGGATCCCGTGCAGGACTCGATGGGCTACGCGCTGTATCAGGCACAGATCGGCCTGAAGCATGGCAGCGCCAAACCGCTCAAGGGCTTCGGCGGAGCGGGTGTGCTGGAGCTTGTTGCCGACCATGTGGGCGATACCTTTCGGGCGGTCTACACGGTCAAGTTCGCGACGGCGGTCTATGTCCTGCATGCCTTCCAGAAGAAGTCGAAGTCGGGAATCAAGACCCCGACCGAGGACATGGAGTTGATCCAGCGGCGACTAAGGGCAGCCGAGGCAGATTACAAGGCGCAGCTTGAAAAAGGAAAGGCATCATGAAAAAAGATTCGGATACCCGCATCAAGCGCGGCACGAAGAACGTTTTTGCCGATCTCGGATTCCCCGATGCCGAAACCCATCTGCTTAAAGCGGAACTGGTGACCCGCATCCAAGGGGTCATCACCGCGCAAGAGCTGACCCAGGTCACGGCAGCCAAACGCATGGGCCTCAGTCAGCCGGACGTTTCGCGGCTGCTCAATGGTCAATTCCGCGACGTGTCGGTCGAGCGCCTGATGCGGCTGCTGACGCGGCTCGGCTGCGACGTCGACATCACCATCCGTAACCATGGGAAAGCCGCAGCACCACGGGACACGATCCGGCTAGTGGCCGCCACGGTATAACGCCTAGTAGTAACAGCAGAAGGTCACTCCCGCCCATCCAGCAGCGCCGGATTGATCACAACGCCACCTTCCAGCCGTGTTGTTTCGGAATCAAGCGCCCCCCGAGCTCCCTATACCGACCAGTGGACTTTTCGTTTTTGGGTCACTGACCGCGTCACCCTGTCCCCAGGCGTGCTCCGACGCCGCCGTGATAAGGGGGTTGGCTTGACAGTGCGTTTCCGGCTTCTTTTTTCAAGCTTCTCACCATCTTCACGCATCCCTGGCGCTCTGTGTTGGCGCCGATGCTGAATTGACCCAGTGGGGGTGCGGCGTAAAACTTGGACTACCTGGAGGTAGTTCATGTATTCATACGAAGACCGGATTCGAGCAGTCAGGCTCTACATAAAGCTCGGCAAACGCATTGGAGCCACCCTTCGGCAGTTGGGTTAGGGGTGGTGTGTTGCCGCTGACCGAAAACTGACCCACTTCAGGGGGTGATGCTGATTCAAAACTGACCCAGGTGTTCTACTCGTCCTGCCTAATTTTTAGGCGGGAGATACAAAGGGTGATCACCATGGAAATGTTG
>CANKAJ010000146.1 GCA_947479645.1 Betaproteobacteria bacterium
ACGGCCATGATGCAAGCCACGCAATTGGCAAGGCCGCTCGATACGGCCAGCGCCGCATGCGTCAGCACTGTCGCGGAAAATCGGCCATGCGACCAGGTCTGCGAACAGAAGCGCGGATTCAAGCCAAACACCTGCGCGACGGTGTCGTAGTCCGCGCCACGCGGTGACCCGGTCTGCACCAGCAGTCCGTCGATCTGACTCTTCTCGATACCGGCGTCATGCACGGCTTCCACCAGCGCCTCCCCGATGAGGGTCAGCACCGACTCTTCGGGTAATCGGCCAAACCGGCTGGACCCGACCCCGACGATCGCGCAACCGCCGCTAAGCGCGTTGTTTTGCTCTGAACTCATGTTTGTTCACTTTCCTGTTGTTACTGACCGGCCTTGATCAAAGCCTCAATTGGTTCGTCCGGGGGCATTGTAAGGTCGCATTAATTCGGGCACAACACAGTGCAGGTGAGATGCCCGCATGGGATGTCAGGCAGCACGGAATTCTTATAAGCTGGCCATGAATTCCTCGATCAGTGCATTGACCTCAGCGGGCTTCTCGGTGGGCGGGAAATGCCCCGCGCCGGAGAGTTTGACGTAGCGCGAGCCCGGCACTGCCTCATGTATCTCTTTCTCGTATTCAGGCGGATGGCTGGGGTCGTCCACACCGCGCAGAAGAAGGAGCTTTGGTTTGAGCGTGGCGAGACGGTCGCGCACGTCGAAGGCGTCGATCGCCTTCAGGTCGTCAAGCTGGCATTGCGGGCCGATCTGGCGATGGCGTGCCAGCAACCGCTCACGCAGGCCGGGCTCCACGAACTGCAGGGCCTTTGGGCGATCCGCCATCCATGCTTCAAATCCCTTCTCATCCTGGATGGCGGCCATGCGCAGTTCATAGGTGCCAGGATTGCGCACCTTGGGCCGTGGGGACACCGTCATGATCACGATGCCTTTGACTTCCTCGGGATAGTCCAGCGCGTACTGCAGTGCGATGGATGCGCCGAGCGTGTAGCCGACGAGCACGAGGTCCTTCGTCATGCCTTGGGCCCACAGCCAGCCGCGTACCCACTCGGTGAATCGCTCAATGCTGTGGCAGTGGGTGCCATACAGGTGCCCGGGTAGATTGGGCGCCACGCTGCCCGGGAAATGCCGGGTCTGGAAGTCATAGGCATCGGCACAGGCGCCTGCGCCCGGTCCGTGCAGAAACACGAGTTGCGACATCGAAGGTTCCTTTTGCGCCTTGGGCGTCAATGTGAATGGGGAATTGGCATAGCGTTGAAATCTTCCCTCACTTTATATCATGCGGCCCTGTGCCGAAAATCGGACATTGCCCTATTGTGTTGGTGTTAAAACACCAATATATGAATGCCCCATGAGCATGTTGATCATCAGGCTTTCCGAAGCAAGTTAGCGTGCCCACAAGGAGGCATCGGCACAGCGCGACAAGACCATCGGGCAATTGATCGACGCCGGTCGATTTCTCTCCCCCTCCGCAGTTGTAAATCAATTTCGCACCGATGCATTGCAGCCTGTTTGATCCAGGTCAAGCAGCACACAACATATTCCTCTCCGGGGCGCTTGATTTTGTCCGGGGCGCCGCCATAATTGACTCCATGCCCATTTACGAATATCACTGCAACGGTTGCGGCAAGGAATTCGAAACCCTGGTGCGTTCATCGACCCGGGTTGAATGTCCTGTCTGTCAGTCAACAGCCCTGGAAAAGAAGCTGTCGGTGTTCGCCACATCCGCCAGCGGCGGCGGTGAGCCTGCCATGGCGGCTGGCCCCTGTGGCTCGTGCGGTCATCCTGACGGCCCCGGTTCCTGCGGCTTTAACCCGCACTAGCCGTTCGCTGCCCTGTCTACCCCCTCTGCTCTCCGGGCGGAGGTAGTGGTGCCGCGTTCCTGCCGGCCAGCTTCGCTCATGTCGCCTGGTGAATATTCCCTCGCGCCTGCGAGGCCAGGATTCCGCCGAAGCACAGTGCCGCAAAAATCAGGTAAGTCACACGGGCCGACTGGACGAGCAGCGTGCCGTGTTCGGGGGTGATCTGGACGCGCCCGATGACATTGGCGATGATGAGCATGCTGATGCACATGCTGAGCATCTGGCCGAGCAGGCGCATGGTGCCCATGGTGCCGGAGGCGACGCCATAGAACCGCTTCTCGACCGAACTCATGATGGCGTTGGTATTCGGCGATGAAAAGAGGGCGAAGCCAAAACCCAGCAGCATGAGGGTGGCCACGATGAACCACAGGCTGGATTCGGTATCGATACTCGCCAGTATCAGCAGTCCCAGGCAGGTAATGGCCATGCCAGCCGAAGCCAGCGTTCTTGGCTCGATGCGGTCAGAGAGCTTGCCGGCGAGTGGCGAGAATGCCGCCATCACCACCGGTTGCGCCAGCAATACGAATCCGGTGTCCTGCGGCGACAGGCCTTTGACGTAGTGAAGATGCAGGCTGAGCAGAAAACCCACCGCCGCGGTGGCGCCGTAAATAAGCAGGGCGGCGAGATTTGAATAGGCAAAGGCCAGATTGTCGCGGAACAGTCTGAGTTCAAGAATCGGGTGGCGTGCCCCGGCTTCCCAGTATATGAATGCGACCAGCCCCAGCGCGCCTGCCACGAGATAGCCAAGACCGTGCGGGGCAGGCAATTCCGACAGCCCGTACATCAGTGCGAACATGGTCGCGCAGTAGAGCAGGGAACCGGTGGAGTCGAAGCTTTCCTTGTTGGCGGCAACCCATTCGCCCTTGAGTTTCCAGGTACTGATGAGTGCCGTTGCTACCGAGAGCAGGGCGGTCACCACGAAGATGCTGCGCCAGCCCAGTTGCTGCGTGAGAAATCCGCCGATGAAGGGGCCCATCGACAGGCCGCAATAGACCGCGGCGATATTGACGCCAATCACGCGTCCGCGCTCGTTCGCCGGATACACCGACGTCAATAGCGCGACGCCGTTGCCGAAGATCATGGCGCCGCCAAATCCCTGCAGCGCCCTGAGCATGATCACCACTGGGGTTGAAGATGCCAGTGCCAGCAGCAGGGATGTGGCGGCAAATATCCATGCGCCGACCATGAACACCTGCTTCCTGCCGCGGATGTCGGCCAGCTTGCCCAAGGGCACCAGAAACATGGCGGCAGCCAGCAGGAACGAGGTCACGAACCATCCCAGCGCGACGCCGTCGGCTGACAGTTCGCTGCCCATTTGCGGCAGGGCGACGTTGAGCGCGGCACCCGTGAAGGGGATGAGAAAAGCGCTCAGCGTAGCGACGATCAGGACGGGTCTTCTGTCTTCGGATTCCATTATTTTCTGCAAGGATCAGTTGGCGCCACCGTCGCAGGCAGTTATGTTTTGCCTACGTTGCCTATGTTGCCTGCGTATTGTCGCTTTGCGCCGATTTGGGCGGGATGATCCGGTACAGATGAAATCCGTCAATGACCACTTCGCCTTTGTGATTCAGGATCCAGGTCCGGATTCTGCAGAAGGTGCGATGGCCTTCCTGCCATATCTTCTCGATTTCGAATTTGGGCGTGAGGGTGTCGCCGGAGGCGCAGGGCTTGAGGAACTTGCAACCCTGCTCGATGAAGACGAATCCATCGGGCTTGTCGCGCAGATTCGATGCGCCCAGCGCGGTCAGCGACGCGAGCAGCAGCCCGTGTGCGGAGGGTTTGCCCAGGCTGGTGCGCTTGGCGTAATCGGCATCGACATGGCTGCGCCCCATGTCGCCGGTCAGTCCGGTGAAGAAAAGAAAGTGAGCGTCGGTCAGCGTTCTTGACGGGGAGTCGAAGGTGAATCCTTCGCCGATGGTCGCGGTTGCTGTCTTCAAGGTCATGCCAGAGGTCATTGCGGGAGCCTTTGCGGTTAATGACAAGAATCAGACGTGCTCGAAATCAAAGCACGTCACCCGTACGCACTCGAGCATGCGCGGACCGGCAGGCACGGATTATCGCTTCTGCGAAGTGAGAAAGGCAGTGAAGGGCGCGTAAATGAATCCGCGCCCGACGCTGCGGGCTTTGGCTGCGCTTTCCCGGTCGAGGATGACAAGCGCACGGTATTGTGTGGTGATGTGCAGGCCGACCGAGTGCAGCCACACAAGCTTGCCTGGAAATAATCCGGATAGTTCCTCGTCCGGTGCGTCGCAGTCGAGCGTGAAAACGAGTTCGTCGGGCTTCACCTCGGGTGCGAACTCGGCGCCCTCACACAGGTTGCGGGTCCACATCTGATACGCGCCATGAAAGCGCGCACTCTGGCTGCCGCCGCCGCCCATGGCCTTGTACTCGGGGCTGTCGTAGATCGCCGGGGAACTGACGCTGTACATGGCAAGAAAGCGCGGCGGAGAAGCATCCACTGCCTTGAAGCGCTGCGCCGTCGTCAGGCCCGGCACGCCGAGCAATTTCAACAGATATCCCGCGTAGTGTTCATGCCAGGCCGGTTCCATTGCGGCGTCGGAAAATATGTGATCAACCATGTAGATCAAGAGGCGCTCCTGAATTGGAAGGATGGATTGGGCGGCCGTTACTCCGCCTGGATGCCAGCGGCCTTGATGACCTTGGCCCATTTGGGAACCTCGGATTTCACCAGTGCAGCCAGCGCCTCGGCAGGTCCGCTCGCTTCATCGAGGCCTTGTTTGGCGAGAATTTCTATCACATCCAGCTGGCTGAATCCCTTGACGATCTCGGCATTCACCCGTCTGATGATGGCGGGCGGCGTGCCCGCCGGTGCAAACAGGGCGTTCCAGCCCGTGGCTTCGTATCCTGGCACGCCGGCTTCGGCTACGGTGGGCACGTCGGGAAACAAGGGTGAGCGTTTCGGCCCGGTGACGCCGATCAGCAGCAACTTGCCGGCCTTGATATGCGGAACAATGGCCGGGCTGTTGAACTGCACGGGAACCAGTCCGGAGAGTGTGTCGGGCACCATGCCCGATCCCACGCCCTTGTAGGGCACGTGGGCGAGGCGCACGTCGGCCATGTAGTTGAACAGTTCCACGGCGATATGCGTCGTGGTGCCGATGCCGGCCGATGCATAGTTGATCTTTCCCGGTTGTGCCTTGGCCATTGCGATCAGCGCTTTTACCGAGCGTGCTTCGAAGGACGGATGAACCGCCAGCAAGAGCATGTATGAAGTCAGCAGGGAAACCGGCTCGAAATCCCTGATCGGGTCATAGCCGGCATTGTTGTAAAGGCTGGGATTGATGGTGAAGAAATTGGCCGCGGTCATCAGGGTGTAACCGTCGGCGGGGGCCTTGGCGGCAACATTGATGCCGATGTTGCCGCCTGCACCCTGCCGGTTGTCCATCACGACCGGCAGCCCGACGCCTGCGCTCAGCTTTGAAGCGGCGATCCGCCCAACCGTATCAACGATGCCGCCGGGTGGAAATGGAACGATCATGCGTATGGGCTTGGAAGGGTAGTTTTGCGCGCTTGCCCGCTGTGCATGGGAGAGCGCGAGCGCGACGACTAGGGTCAACAGCATAAAGCGGGTTGCGATGCTCATGATCATTCCTGTTCTTGTCAGTTTTCGTTGGGTGTGCGCACGCAGTAGGCGGCATTGCGCCCGGCCATGCGCCCGGAGGTGAATGCCCAGCCCAGATGATGGCCGTGACCCTTGAGCAGCATGCCCGAGAGCCCCATGATGCCGGCCGCGTACAGGCCTTCGAACGGCTTGTCGTCCGGCCCGAGCACCTGAAAGCGTTCGTTGATCGCAAGGCCGCCATCGGAGCTGGCGACGTAGCTGCGCACCGGCCCGAGTGAGTAGAAAGGGCCGTTTTCAATGGGGGTGAGCGGTTTCCCGGACGGGCTTTGGCGGCCCTCCTTGATCGCGTTATTGTGCTGCGCGACGGCGGCTGCCAGTGCGTCCGGGCTGGCGCCGATCTTGAGCGCCAGCGCCGCGAGGGTGTCGGCCTTGGCAAATACCTCCGGCCGGCTGCGCTGATAGTCGGGCAAATAGGCGTAGGCAATGCCGCCGGCGGTCGAGATGAAGTAGGGGTAGGCGGTGAATCGCTCGGCCAGGCGCGCATCGAAAATCACAAAGCCGCTTTGTTCGGGCTGCTCGGCGAGCTTGTACACGGGCTTGGCGAATTCGTCGCAGAAGCGCTCGCCCTGTTTGTTGACCAGCATCGCGCCCTGATCAAACAGCTTGTCTGTGAGTCCGAGCACCGTTGTCAGAAAGCTCATGATGAACGGCCGGATCATCCAGGCCGGGAGATTTTCCAGCGCAAATTCCATGCAGGCGGTGACCGGCGTCCATGGCGGCAATAACTGCACCAGCTTTTTTCGGGGAGGTGGCACGAAGCGGATGCCGGCGTTGACCACATTGCCATTGAGCACGCGCGCGCCGATTTTCATGGCCATGAGATGGCCATCGCCGGTGTTGGTCGGGTTGATGGGACTTATTTTCGCCACCGCCGCGGAGCCAAAACGCGCCTTCAATTCCGCGCTGGCGCTGAAATCGCCCGTGGTCAGCACAACGCCGCCGCGGGCGAGATAGCGTTCGATGCGCCCGTCGGGCGTGCTGCAGTCGAGGCCCAGCACGCGATTGCCCTCAACCACGAGTTCGGTGCCGCGCCGGTCGCAGCGGATGTCCACGCCGATGGCCCGGGCGTGCTTCTCCAGGTGATAGATGAAGGAGCGTGAACTGGGCAGCACATTGTGCATGCGCGATTTGCGATGGGGCGGTTCTATCATCGGGCCGAAAAACCGCACGCCCAGCGACATCAGCCATCGCAGCGTGTCGTTCATGTTGTCCACGAGTATGCGGCGCAGTACCAGGTTATCCATGCTGGACTTGCCGGCTTTGGCATTGAACTCGCCCAGGTCGTTGAAGTGTTCGTCGGGGGAGTCCTTGATGCCTTTGCGGATCTGATGCGGCGTGGCCGTGGCCGACATCGAGCCTATCGAGCGACCTGCCGACCCTCCCAGGATGGGATTTTTTTCCAGCAGGATGACATCCCGACCATGTGTTCGTGCTGAAATGGCGGCAGCCAGTCCCGATCCGCCACCGCCCAGGACGATGACGTCCGCGGTGTAGATGTCGCTTGCCGCCACACCCTTGTCAGTGGATGCCATGGTTTCTCCGTACGCAGTGCTTGTCGTTTTTGAATGCAAGGCCGCTTTTGCCAATGGCGGGGCAATTGCAGTTTGCCGGGGAAGTGGCATCTTATACTATGCGCCATGCTGATCCGTAAACCGCAATCGCGGCGGAGCCGCAGCAATGCGGAACTGCACCGGAAGGCGGAGGGTATTCGATTAATCCTGAAAAAAATTGATTACAATCAATAAAAATATATATGTTAATCGGTGTTATAAAAACTTAATTGATATTAATGCAATAATCGTCCGAGGATCCGGTAATGGCGTCGACGTGACGCACAGTGCAACCGAGCAAGTGAATTTGGTTTGCGTCATTGGTCCGGTACACTGACCGCATGTGCTGATACGCCGCTGCCTTTGCAGAAGGTGTGACGGTATTCGATGGCAGTTCCAAGGAGAAAAATGAGCGACCTTACTTCCCTGTTCTGGCCGTCGAGCATCGCGATGATCGGCGCCAGTGATGATGCTTCGACTTTGCGGGGGCGCATCCTTGATTTTCTGATTCAGCGCAACTATCAGGGCAAGCTCCACCTGGTCAGCACCAATCACGCGCAAATCCGCGGTATCCGGACCGTCGGGACGGTGCGCGAAATCATCGGCACGATTGACGTGGTGCTGGTTGCGGTGCGCGCCGATCTGACCGAAGCGGTGTTGCGTGAATGCGCCTCTGCAGGAGCGAAGTTCGCGGTCTGCTTCAGTTCCGGATTCGCCGAGGAAGGCGATGCCGGCCGTGTGCGACAGGACACCCTGGCCAGCATTGCCCGGGAAACCGGCATGCGCATCTGCGGCCCCAATACGGCCGGCTACTTCAATGTGACTGGCATGGTGCCGGTGACGTTTACGCGCAGCGCCGATGCCAGTCGTGGTTCGCCCGAGGGCCAGGTGCGGCGGGGGCCGGTAGCCATCGTCTCCCAGAGCGGCGGTCTTGGCTTCGCGCTGCAGCACCGCGGCGCGGTACAGCATGGGCTGGGCTTCAGCGGCATCGTCAGCACCGGCAATGAAGCGGACCTGGAAAGCCTCGACTTTGTCGAGCATCTGGTTGGCGATGCCGATACGCGCGTCATCCTGCTGCTGCTGGAAGCGCTGAAGAATCCCGCCCGCTTGCGCGAGGTCGCAGCGCGTGCGGCGGCGGGTGGCAAACCGATCATCGCCGCCAAGTTTGGTCGCACCACGGCCGGCGCGCGCGCGGCGGATTCACACGCGGCGCGACTGACCGGTTCGGACACCGGTTATGACGCGGCCTTCAGGCGTTACGGCATTCTGCGCGTCGAGGACGAGGAGGAGATGTGCGATCTGGCCGCGGCGTTTTCGCGATCCCCGCTTCCCGCCGGCAATCGCGTGGGCATTATCACGACTTCCGGTGGTGCCGGCGTGTGGATGGCCGATGCCTGCGAATTGGCCGGGCTGGAAGTGCCCTTGCTCGATGACGCGACACAAAAGGCGCTGTCTGCCTTCGTGCCATCGTATGGCTCCACCGTGAATCCGGTCGATGTCACGGCGCAGGTGTCGATCAACCCGGTGGGTGCGGTCGAGGGCCAGGTGAGTCCGCTGGTCGGAACGCTGTCGGTGCTGGCGCAATGCGATGGGCTGGATGCCATCGTGCTGGTGGCGAATCTGTCCGATGGCGACGTGCTGCTGCGCGAGAAAGCGGCGCTGGCGGCGTTTGTGAGCAAATTGAAGAAGCCGTTTCTCGTCTACACGCATGCGCAGGCGTCGCGGGAAAGCCTGGAACTGCTGTGGAGCATCGGGCTGTCCTGTTTTGGCAGCACGCGGCGCGTCGCACGCACCCTGAACATGATGCTGGCGTATTCGCGCATGCTGGCCGATGGCGTTGCGGCCGGCACTGCTGCGCAAATGCAGCGTGGCGAGGCTAGGCCAGCGCCACCCGCGAAAATAGGCGAGCTGTGCGAATACCAGGCCAAGTCGCTGCTGCGCGATTACGGTTTTGTCACGCCGCGTGAAATGTTGGCGCGCAATGCGAGCGAGGCGGTGGCTGCTGCGCAGTCCATCGGTGGGGCGGTCGCACTCAAGATCCAGTCCCCGCAGATACAGCACAAGACCGACGCGGACGGAGTGATGCTGGGGTTGGCCGCCCCCGATCGCGTGCGTGCGGCTTTCGATGAACTGATGGCGCTTGCGCGACGATTGGACGCCAACGCCGATATCCACGGCGTGCTGGTGCAGGAGATGGCCGCGCCCGGGCTGGAAATGGCGATCGGCGTGGTGCGCGATCCGGATTTCGGGCCGATGATGATGGTGGGACTCGGGGGCATCCATATCGAAGTGCTGAAAGATGTCGCATGGGAACTGCTGCCGGTCAGCAAGCCGGTTGCGCTCGCCATGCTGAAGCGGCTGCGCGGCTATGCGCTGCTGGAGGGCGTGCGGGGACAGCCGGCGCGCGACGTGGATGCTCTGGCCGAATTGATGGAGAAGCTTTCCGAGTTTGTCGAACATTGCGGCGACTTGATCAGCGAAGTCGACCTCAATCCGGTTTTCGTGCACGAGCAGGGCAAGGGTGTGCAGATCATCGATGCCATGATTCTCGGTTCTGATCGGGAGCCACGCTGAAGCGTCACAACCCTGTCGAAGCAGGATTGTTGAATATTTTTGGAATTGGAGATTAAGCCGATGGACTTCACATTGAATGCCGAGCAGACCGCCTTTCAGGATGCGGTGCGGAATTTTTCCAGCAAGGAACTGAAGGACAAGGCGTTGGCGCGCGCGCATGAGGACGACTATCCCTACGACATTGCGCGCCAGATGGCGCAGCAGGGACTGTTCGGCATCACGCTGCCCGAAGACAAGGGCGGTCAGGGCGGCACGCTCTTCGACGCCGTCATCGCCATTGAGGAGGTGGCGCTGGCCTGCCCGCGCAGCGGCGATGTCGTGCAGGCGGGCAACTTCGGGGCGATCCGCGTGCTGGGCGAATTCGCCACGCCGGCCCAGCGCGAACGCTTTCTCGATCCGTTGCTGCGCGGCGATAGTTTGATCGCGACCGGCATGACCGAGCCGGATGCCGGTTCGTCGGCCACTGATCTGACCACGCGCGCGGTCCCTGACGGTGATGGTTATCGCGTCAGCGGCACCAAGGTTTTTACCACGCATGGACGGCATGCCGATCTGTTTCTCGTCTATGTGCGTTTCGGTCCCGGCGTGAACGGCATCGGCTCGGTGCTGGTCGAGCGTGGCGCCGAGGGCTTGAGCTTCGGCCAGCCCACGCGCTTCCTGTCCGGCGAATCGTGGAATGCGTTGTACTTTGACAACGTGTATGTGCCACGCGAAAACGTGCTGCTGGGTGAGGGTGGGTTCAAGCGTCAGATCAATGCCTTCAATGTGGAGCGCCTGGGCAATTCCTCGCGCTCTCTGGCGCTGGGCGAATATGCCTTTCGCGTGGCGCGCGACTATGCGCTGACGCGCAAGCAATTCGGTCGGCCGTTGTGCGAATTCCAGGGCCTGCAATGGAAGTTCGCCAACATGAGAATGGAGCTGGATGCGGCGCGCCTGCTACTCTATCGCGCCGCCATCTCGGCCGATCGCGGCTTGCCTTCGCCGGCCGAGACGGCCATCGCCAAGGCCTACTGCAACAAGGCCGGCTTTCAGGCGGCCAACGAAGCCATGCAAATCATGGGTGGGGCCGGATACAGCGAAGACAGCCTGGTTGAATACTGCTTCAGGCGCACCCGCGGCTGGATGATTGCGGGCGGTTCCATGGAGGTGATGCTGAACCGCATCGCCGAACAGGTCTTTGATCGGGCGTTTTCGCAGCGGCCTCCCGCCGCAGCGCGAACTTGACTGCAGTCAGGCGCGGGCTCAGCATGCGTCGGGTAACACCAATACAATGCAGGGAAGAAATCCCGGCATTTAAAAACGGGCGCCAATCTGCAGGTGTAAAGGAGGATCAAATGAAATTGTTCAAGTACGGGTTGATTTTGCTGGCGGCTACATTGTTGTCGGCGAATGTGTTCGCTCAGGAATATCCCAACCGTCCGTTGCGCCTGGTCATTCCCTATCCCCCGGGCGGGTCTACCGACCTGATCGGCCGCGCCGTGGCCAACAAGCTCACCGAGTATCTGGGCCAGTCCGTGCTGGTCGACAACCGTCCCGGTGCCAACACCATTATCGGAACCGAGATCGCCTCGAAGGCGACGCCGGATGGCTACACGCTGGCATTCGCGACCATGAACTCCATGGTGCTCAATGCGGCCAGCTACAAGAAACTGCCCTACGACCCGATCAAGGACTTCGCGCCGGTCGCCAAATTGAGCGAATACGCCTATTACTTTGTCGCGCGCAATGGTTTTCCGGCGAAGAACATCACCGAGTTGGTCGCCTATGCCAAAGCCAATCCGGGCAAGATTACCTATGGCTCCACCGGCGACGGTTCACCGGCGCACTTCGGCGCCGTGCTGCTCGAATCGCGGGCCGGCATCAAGATGCTGCATGTGCCCTACAAGGGCAATGCGCAGATGAATCTGGATCTGATGGCCGAGCGCCTGGATATCAATCTGCTCGGCTTTCCCTCGGTCGAGACGCTGGTGAAGGCGGGCAAGATGCGGTTGCTCGCCGTCGGTGGCGACCGGCGCGATCCGGTCAATCCCGATGTGCCCACGGTGGCAGAAGCCGGCTTTCCGGGTTTCTGGGTGGGCACCTGGTTTGCCATCGCGACCCGCGCCGGCACGCCGCGACCGATCATCCTCAGGCTGAACCGTGAGGTCAATCGTTCACTGAAGTCGGCTGAAGTCCAGAAGCCCTTGCTAGAGGCCGGATACGAACTCGCCAACGGGACGCCCGAAGATCTGGGCAAGCTGATCCGCGAGCAGATTCCGCTGTGGACCAAGATTGCCAGGCAGGCCGGGATACAGTTCGACTGATGGCCGTGGTGAAGTTATTGCGAAGAGAGTGATTGCGATGAATTAACACCAACGCCGGGGAGAGTGCCATGCAAGGTATTCGAAAATGGTTGTGGATGTGCGCAGTGGCAATACTGTCGACAAACACGCTGGCACAGAACTATCCCAACCGCCCGTTGCGTCTGATAATCCCGTATACACCCGGCGGCGCGACCGACATTATCGGCCGCGCGGTCGCCAACAAGCTGACGGAAACCCTCGGGCAAAGCGTGCTTGTCGATAATCGTCCGGGGGCCAATACCATTGTCGGCGCGGAAATCGCATCCAAGGCAAGCCCCGATGGCTACACGCTGTTTTTCGGAACGCTGCCGACGCTGGTCCTCAATCCGGCCACCTACAAGAAGCTTCCCTACGATCCGCTCAAGGATTTTGCGTCTGTGGCGAAGCTGAGCGAATACTTTTATTTCATCGTTGCACGCAATGGTTTTCCGGCAAAAAACATTGCAGAGCTGGTGGCTTATGCCAAGGCCAATCCCGGCAAGGTGACCTATGGTTCCACCGGTGAAGGGTCGCCTTCGCACCTGGGCGGTGTCCTGCTCGAATCGCTGGCCGGCATCAAGATGGTCCATATTCCCTACAAGGGCAATTCGGTGACCAACCTGGACTTGATGGGGGAACGGCTGGACTTCACCATGACCGGTCTGCCCTCGATCGAGTCATTGGTGAAAGCCGGGAAGTTGCGGCTGATCGCCTCTACCGGCCTCAAGCGCGACCCGCTATACCCTGAGGTGGCGACGGTGGACGAGTCCGGCTTTCCAGGCTATGCGGTGCGCACCTGGTTTGCCATTGTCACTCGGGCCGGCACACCGCGCGCAATCATCCTCAGGTTGAACAGCGAGATCAATCGTGCATTGCAGTCGCCGGAAGTGCAGAAGCCCCTGCTTGATTCGGGCTATGAGCTGGCCAAAGGCACGCCAGAGGACCTTGATCAATTGATCAGGGATGAAATTCCGCGCTGGACCCGGGTTGCCAGGGAGGCGAACATCTC
>CANKAJ010000147.1 GCA_947479645.1 Betaproteobacteria bacterium
GTCGCATCCAGTTGAGTCAGAATCGCAGGACCATCCAGCTCGGCATCCACGCCGAGCTTGTCGCGATTGTAGATCGGTGCCGTGACCGTTCCTTCCGGCAGCGACAGTTCATGTTTGCCCGCATAAGCGTCAGCCACCAATCCCCGATTGCGAATCTGGGGCAGGCTGACTGTCGGCATCATGCCGATGGCGTCCACTCTGAGCGTGACAATCTCGACCTGGGCATCCCTCAACGCAAAGGTGTACAGGCGCTCATGCATGTCGTGAAAGGCGGTAACGGTGGCATCGAGAGACAATTGATTCACCGCAGAACCTGCCCAGGGAATATCGAGTTCAAAGCCCTGATCCTTGTAACGCAGACTGGCCTGCAGCAACAGCTTGCGGTCAGCGGGCGCCACATTCTCGTTGTCCAGCCAGGTAGTGGCCTGCCCCGCCAGATCGGCAAATGCCGCTGCCAGTTCCTGCAAATCATAACGGCCGGCGCGCTGCAGACAGGTTCTGGAGAACTCAGCGCGCAGGTTGGAAACCAGCAGACCAAGTGCGGACAGGACGCCAGGAGCCGGCGGAATCAGAATGGTACGGGACCCGATCAGCCGCGACAGCGTGCAACCATGCAAAGGTCCCGCGCCGCCGAAGGGAATCAGCACAAAATCACGCGGATCGAAACCACGCTCCACCGACACCACGCGCATGGTGCCGACCATGTTGTGATCCAGCACATCGAGAATCCCTCTGGCCGCCTGCACCACACTCAGACCCAGCGGTTTGGCAATCCGGTTCTCGATGGCCGCTCTCGCCGCCGGGAGATCCAGCGTGAACGATCCGCCCAGCAGCGCCGGCGGCAAATGCCCCAGCACCAGATGGGCATCGGTCACGGTCGGCTCAACCCCGCCGCGGCCATAACACACCGGGCCCGGAACGGCACCCGCACTTTGCGGGCCGACCAGCAGCCCGCCATCGGCAGTGGCGCGGGCAATCGATCCGCCACCGGCACCGATGGTCAGGATGTCCACGATGGGAAGCGCCATTTTCCAGTCGCCGATCATGCCATTCGAGGTGAGCCTCGGCGCGCCATCCTGGATCAGGCCGATATCGGCAGAAGTCCCGCCGATATCGATGGTGATCAGGTCCCTGAAGCCGGCACTGGCGCCGATAAATGCTGCACCCACGGCGCCCGCTGCAGGCCCCGACAGCGCCGTCTCCACCGGCTTTTTCTGCGCGCTGCGGGTGCTGGTCATGCCGCCGCTGGATTTCATCAGCAGCAAGGGCGCCTTGATCCGACATTCATCCAGGCGTTCACCCAGGCGTTTCACGTAGGTTGAAACGACCGGCGAAACATAGGCATTGAGTATGGTGGTGACGCAGCGCTCGTACTCCCGGAACACCGGCAGCACTTCGCTGGACACGGACACCATGACCCCGGTTATCTCCTCCTTGAGAATACTGGCCACCCTTTGCTCATGTTCGGCGTTCATGTAGCTGTGCAACAGTGTTACCGCAACCGTCCGTATGCCTTTGCCGGCCAGTTCCCTGGCCACGGCACGCACTGCGTCTTCATCCAGCGGCTCGATCACATTCCCCTGGTAATCCATGCGCCCTGGAACTTCCCATATCAATGACACGGGCACCGGGCGCGGCGGCTTCACCCAGGTGTAAGTGTTCGCTTTTTTGGCGATATTGTGACGACCGATCTCCAGAATGAACCTGAAGCCCTTTGACACGATGACCGCGGTAGCAGGGCCCTTTCTTTCAAGGATGAGATTGGTCGCAACCGTGGTTGCGTGCAGGACGCGACCGATGCGCTCGCCGCCAACGCCTGTCTCACCGAGGATATTGGCGATCCCCTGGCGAAATCCCAGGGAGGGATCATCCGGCGTCGAGGCCGTCTTGCTGACCCGGAGGTTTCCCCCGACAGGGTCAAGGAACACGATGTCGGTAAAGGTACCCCCGGTGTCCACCCCGATCAGGCAGCCCGTTTCCACGGACGCATTGGCGCGCCCGGTCATTCGAATGTCTCCTGGTATTCGTGGCGGTGGAACGGCTTCACCGCGGGTCTGTGGGAACGACGCTGCGCGGTCCGTTCCAAGTCAACCGCGCTGCCATCGCCTGACAGCACCACCCCGTAGTTCTGTTCCGCACTTTGCCGCGAAACGTAGCCGGACACGACATCGGAAAGCACCCGCTCCGGCTCCCGATCGAAAGGATGTCCCCAGCCACCGCCCCCGCCGGTTTCGATGCGCAGGATATCGCCGCTCTTGACGCGATTGCCGTCGCTGAGCGGTGCAAGAACGCGCTCATCGGGCCTGCCCGGATTGATGACGCAGCGGCCGGACCCAGCACACATGCCGCCAGCCGCACCCCAGGGCGGATTCACCGGGCCCTCGATACGCACCGCCATGACCACATTGTCCGCGAGCACCTCGACCTCACGGATGACGCCGCAGCCGCCGCGCCAGCGTCCAGGCCCGCCCGAGTCCTGATTGATCGCATAGGCGCGCACCCGGAATGGATAGACACCTTCGACGAACTCGGCAGGATAGTTTTCCTGATCCGAACTGTAGATGGCGTCATGCCCGTCAGCAAACGGTCGCGCGCCATATCCCACCGCCACACCATCGGTCATGAGGAAAGGCTCGCCGTCGGTATCGCGGCCGCGCAGATTCCAGATGACATAGGCGCTGTGGGCGGCATTGGCCTTGCCGCCCGAGGCCACTCCCAGCAGCCCCATCCAGGCCGCCAGGTTGCGCATCATCGTGACGCTGCGCTGCCCGAGCGCCGCCGGAAAGTTCGGCTGCAGAATGGAGCCCTGGCGCACGATGACATCATCAAACAAATCCTCCGCCCCGGAGTTGATGTTGTACTCATTGCTGTCGCCGATCAGCATGAGTCCGACAGCCATGGCGGGCGAGGTTTCGTTCATCAGGTAATTGATCGGACCGCGCACCTGGTTGTCACTCCTGCTTGCATCCAGCACCACCCGATCGGGCGTCACATCCATCTGCCAGCGGATCCTGATCGGTCCGCTGCCATGCCCGTCATCATCGACGACATCGGTGAAGTGGTAGGTGCCATTGGGCACCAGTTCCCGGAACCGTTTGCGGACCACCCGGCTGGTGCGGGTCAGGATGTCATCAAATGCCGCGCACAGCTTCACTGCGCCAAAACGTTTTGCCAATTCCTCAAGTCGGCGTTCGCCCAATTGAACTGCGGCAATAAGGGCGCGCATATCACCTCGAATCAGGGAGGGAAATCGCGAATTTCGAATGAATATGCGAAGCAGGTCGTCATTCAGCTTGCCTTCGGCCGCCAGTCGAACCGGCGGAATGATCATGCCTTCCTGGAAAAAATCCACGCAGTTGGGGGAAATCGATCCCGGCATCATCCCGCCAATGTCACTGAAGTGCGCCCACGACTGCGCAAAGGCAACCAGGGTATCGCCGTGGAAGACCGGTGCAATCAGGCATTGATCGGGGCCATGCGAAATGGCGCCCCTGGCGGCATAACAATCGTTGTACCAGTAGATATCGCCGCGTTTCATCTGGGCTGCAGGAAACACCTCCAGAACCGGCGAGACCAGATCGGATGCGGATGGCTTGGCCTTCCCAGCCAGCAGTTTCCCGGCAGCGTCGAATACCCCGGCGTGAAAATCCTTTTTTTCCCTGATGAAGGCTGACATCGCCGTGCGCTCGATGAGTCCCTCCATCTGGCCTTGAATGGATCGCACGGCACCGAGAACGATTTCACGGGTGATGGGATCGGAGGCCGCTACCGGGTCGGGGCGCTTGCCTCCGCCGCTTTGCGCAGTGAGTTCAATAGTGTCCATTGGGGTGTCCGTCATCAGTCAAAGATTGAAGTGCGTGACCTCTCGAAGCGCTATTCTTCATCAGCCTTGATATCGTGGTCCTTGACCAACTGCTTCCAGCGACTGATTTCGGTAACGATGAGTTTCCTGAATTCCTCCGGCGTGCTCCCAACCAAGACTGTTCCATCATTGGCAAATCTGGCGATAACGTCCGGCATCTTTGCGATCTTCGCGAATTCCACGGAAAGTTTATTGATGATCGGCGGGGGCACGCGCGCCGGCGCCAATATCCCGCCCCAAGCCGACCACTCGTAACCGGGAGCGCCTTGTTCGTCCGCGGTCTTTATTCCCGGGAGCAATGGCGACTGGTCAGAACTGAGAATAGCAATGGGCCGGAGCTTTCCTGACTTGACGTAAGGCAGGCCGATGTTGAAATTCGCCATCGATACGTCAATCCGGCCGGCCACCAGATCAACAAAAACGGGGCCGGCTCCCTTGTAATGAACGAATGTGGCTTTGGTATTGGTCAGACTGTGCAACCAGGCACCGAGCAGGTGATATTGCCCTCCCACCCCGGTGGTGCCCAGATTCAGCGCTTCAGGCCTGGCCTTGGCGTACGCGATGTAATCGACCAGCGTATTGACCGGGAGCCCGGGATTCACCACCAGCATGGTGGGACGCTTGGTGTTCAGCGATACCGGCGCCAGGTCGCGTATCGGATCGTATGGAAGATCCTTGTAGGTGGCGGCGCTGATGGTATAGGCCCCGGTCACGATCAGCAGCGTGTACCCGTCCGGAGAGGCTTTGGCAACATAGTTGTTGCCCAGCGTCGTCCCCGCGCCGGGCTTGAAATCAATGAGGAAGGGCTTTCCGAAAATTTCCTGAAGCTTGTCGGCCCAGACCCGCCCATCAAGTTGCGTGGATGATCCGGGCACATAAGGGCTGATGATCGTCACCGGCCTGGCGGGATAATTGGCCACTGTTGGTTGCGCCAGAACGGTTCCGGCGGCAAGCGCAGTGATCGCCATCAACAGCGAGAAAATTTTCAAGCATCGTGACTTTCTCATCATGGCCCCGATCAATTTATTGTAATCCTGTCTGATTTTTTACGGAATCTACGAACTCATCTGCGTGCCACCATTGACATGCATGGTCTGCCCGGTGATGAAGCGGCCGCCTGATCCGCACAGAAAGCGCACCATGGCGGCGATTTCCTCGGGGGTGCCAAGTCGCCCCAGCGGAATGTCATTGTGAGGTGTTTTCGCATCGGTGCGGGAAACGGGGCGGCTGGTGTCGATGGGACCGGGCGATACGCAATTGACACGAATACCGTATTCGGCGAGTTCACGCGCCAGCGTACGGGTCATGCCAACGATGCCATGCTTGGCGGCCGCAACATGCACCCTGCCCGCGCAAGACGACAGGGCCTTGGCCCCGCCAAAGGTAATGATGTCGCCACCGCCCGCCTTGATCATGTGCGGCAGGCTGGCCTTGATGCAGTAGAACGAACCATCCATGGTAACGGCCATGACACGGCGCCACTCCTCGGCACTCATGTCGATAAACGGCACTTCCTTGCGATACGAAGCATTGAGCACCAGCATGTCAATGCGCCCGAAGCTCTTGATCACACCATCCACCATCGCCTGCACTGCCGGCGCATCGGCGACATCGGCCATGAACACCTCGGCCTTGCCGCCGGCAGCGCGGATTTCCTTGACGACGTTTTCGGCATCGCCTCGCGAGGCGCGCGTGTTCACCGCCACCGCCGCGCCATCGGCCGCGAGTGACAACGCAATCGATCGCCCGATGTTTTTGCCAGCGCCGGTGACGATGGCGACCTTGCCGGAGAGTTCCTTGTTGAGCATGACGTGTGGCCCCTCGATGGATTAGAAATAACAGTGATCAACAAGTGTAGTGCTTTTTTACCGCACTCTCACAGGACAGGGATGCATTCCACATTCATAATTGCGTTGACCGGCGCGGGCACGCCCGTGCCGGGGGTGTGCCGCAGCAGCGCCTACACTACGACATCGAGGACTGACTCATGGATCTGGGAATCGCGGGCAAAGTCGCGCTCGTAACCGCCTCCAGCCAGGGCCTGGGCAGGAAGATCGCCCATGGGCTTGCCGCTGAGGGTGTCAATCTGGTGCTGTTTTCAAGGTCTGCCGAGAAACTGAATGCGGTGGCTCGTGAGATCGAGCAACAACACAAGGTTCGCGTCATCGCCGTGCCCGGCGACATGTGCGTGGCTGCCGATGTCGACCGGCTGGTCGACACGCTGAAGCGGGAATTCGGCGGGCCAGACATTTTTATCCTGAATACCGGCAGACCACCCAATCCGATGCGGGCGCTGCTCGATGAAACCGACGAGGCGCGCTGGAATGACGGTTATCAAGTTCAGCTCTGGGCCGCGATTCAGGTTTCAGGCAAGGTCGTTCCGCTGATGCTGGACCGCGGCTGGGGACGCATTATTGCGATCACCTCGGCTTCAGTGAAGCAACCCATGCAAAAACATGGCATCTCCACGATCTTCAGGGCGGGTGTGACCGCCTATATGAAGCACCTGGCCAACGAGATCGGATCGACCGGGGTGACGGTCAATTGCCTGTGTCCAGGGTCTATCAACACGGTACATCGCGGGTCGGCGGACCGGACGCCCGAAGAAAACGCCGCGCGCCTGAAAATATTGCCGCTGGGGCGGCTGGGCGCCCAGGAGGAACTCACCGGGGTCGTCAGCTTCTTTGCCTCGGTGCACTCCGGTTTCATCACCGGAGCAAGCCTGCAGGTTGACGGGGGAATGGTGGCGTCGCTTTATTGAGATTTCCCGGGTTGGCCGCCAAAGCTCAATCAGCCAGTTGAATCGCCGCATCACGCGCCACCTGCGCCAGCGGGTCATTGCGCAGCATGGTCAGAAACTGCGCCGGCGGCAGCGCGGCGATGGTGAATCCAAGGTCAGTCAGGCGGGCAACAAATTTGGAATCGGCAAACGATTTGTCGAGCGCGTCAGTCAGCCTGCTTAAAGTGGCCGCATCGATCTTCGCGGGCGCAAGCAATCCCAGCCAATCGCTGACGACGTAACCCGGAAGACCCATGGACGCGATGGGCTGCAACTCCGGCAATGCCGACAACTGCGCCTTGATGGTGACGCCCAGCGGACGCAGCTTGCCCGCCTGCACACCCGGCATCAGCGCCGCGAGCGAGCCGAAGATCATCTGCACCTGGCCGGACATGACATCATTGATGGCGGGGCCGGCGCCGTTGTATGACACATGCGTGATATCAACGGCGGCCATGCGCTTGAACATCTCGGCTTCCAGATGCGTCGAGGTACCGATGCCCGAAGAAGCGTAGTTGAGCGACCCCGGCTTCGATTTGGCCAGCGCCACCAGTTCGGAGACCGACTTGATCGGCGCAGTCGCGCTCACCGCCAGAATGTGCGGCACGGTGACCAGCAGATAGACCGGCTGCATCTCCCTGGTCGGGTCGTAGCGGGCGCGCTTGTTAATGACCGGGTTGACGGTGTAGGACGAACTGGTCAAGAGCAGTGTGTAGCCATCCGGCGCCGCGCGCGCCACCGATTCAGTGCCGACTATGGTGCTGGCTCCCGGCCGATTCTCCACCAGCGCTGGCTGGCCCAGACGCTGATTGAATGTCTCGGAGATGATGCGCGCCAGCACATCGGTGGATCCGCCCGGTGCAAACGGCACGATGATGTGGAGTGGCTTGACGGGATAATCAGCCGCCATTGCCGGGTTGATACCGGCACCGAATGCAAGGCTGAACAGGCCGATGAAAAAGCGGATTGCGTGCTGCAATTGAATGCTCATTTCGCGCGACTCCACGGTAGATTGATTAAAACTGCCGGACGACGGAAGCCAGCAGCTATGGACTGACATGCCACGCAATCCAGTGCGTGATCAGCACCGGCTTCTGAGAACCTTCCAGTTCACCGGTCACTTCCCAGATGATCTTGCGCTTCTTGTCGTCGACTTCCTGGATCTCGATCGGCGTGTAGTGGCCGCGGACACGCGAACCTGCCGGCACTACGCCGCTGAAGCGGATCTTGTTGGTGCCATAGGTCAGCATCGATTTGGCTGGCGGCAACTCGATGTCCGCGTTGCGCCTGATCGCGCACAACAGTCCGTAAATGAGATTGCCGTGCGCAATGGTCGTCTTGTGCGGTGACTCCCGCTTGCAGCGCTCGACGTCGACATGCAACCAGTTGTGATCATCGACGGCCTCGGCATATTGGTTGATCACCTCCTGGGTAATGTGCCGCCAGCGGCCAACGGCGACTTCCCTGCCGAGCCAGCCTCTGAGTTCATCCATAGTCTTGATTGCGATTGGCTCTGCCATTGTTGTTCCATGTCACATAGAAGAATTCGAATACAGCTATCAGGAACTGCTGCTTTTACTGCTTCGGGTCAACATCCAGCCGCACCGCAATGCCTTCAAGTTCCGACGAGACAGCCGGATAACGCTGCATCACCAGCGGATCATGGCCCGGAATGATATGCAGCGGGGATTGCGCCAGGCGTCGCAGGATGTCGTAGCCCTCCACCATGTCGCCCAGATGAAAGGTGGTCGGGAAGCAACGCGCCGTCTCCATGTGCTCGTAATAGTGGCTGGCATCCGAAGCGAGCACCAGCCAGCCGCGCCGCGTCATCACGCGCACACTCTGCAGGCCGGCGGTGTGGCCGCCGATGCGATGCACGCTGATGCCCGGCGCGATGTCGGCATCACCATTGTGGAAGGTGACGCGATCCTTGTAGACCAGTCGCACCATGCCGACCACGTCCTCGATCTCGTAGGCGTGGCTGAAGCGCGCGTGGCGCATGTGCCGCCCGGTGGCGTAACTCATCTCGTCGTCCTGCAAATGAAACTGCGCGTGGGGAAAATCATCGAAGGTCCCGACATGGTCATAGTGCAGATGGGTGATCACAACCTCCCGGATCTGCTCCACGCCCACGCCCAGCAGGGCCAGACCTTCCAGCGGCGTGCGCAGGGACGTGCGATTGCGACGCAGCGCCGTCTCGCGGCTGAAGCCGGTATCGACCAGAATCAGATGTTCTTCATTGCGTATCAGCCACACAAAATAATCCATGGGCATGGGCGTATCGTGGGGATCGCCTCCGATGAAATGTTCAGGCCGCCGCGCTTCCCGATGCGCGTACTTGATGGCAAAGACTTCATACACGGGCAGGTCCATTGCGTCTCCTTTTCTGGTGCCGTCGCTGAATTGATGGAATCGACGCCAATGCACCGAAACCCCGCCGCCCATCACGGGCAACCCTTCTTGGTCGAGAGTGTAGCGGTTACCGCGACACGCGGCATCTGCCTGGCGCAGGGTCGCTTGCTCACGCCTTCGGCAACCGGACGCGGCTTGCCTTATCATGCCGGACGGCCAACAGGTCTGTTGCGCAATTAAAAATAATTCCGGACGTCGCTGCGCACGACGTCGTGCATGGAGGAGCGATCATGGCGGTTACTGTCGGTTTCATAGGTGTGGGCAACATGGGCAATCCCATGGCTGGCAATGTGCTGAAGGCCGGTTTCCCGATGATGGTGTTCGACCGGCACGGGCCGGCCATGGACAACCTGGTCAAGGCGGGCGCGAAGCACGCCAACTCGGCGCAGGAAGTGCTGGAGAACTGCGAGATACTCATCACCTGCCTGCCCGCTTCACCCGACGTTGAGTCCATATATCTGGGCGAAACGGGCCTGGTGGAACTAGCCAAACCCGGGATGCTGCTGATCGACATGAGCAGCGTACTGCCCTCGACGCCGCGCAAGCTTTCGGAGCGGGCGATAGCGCGTGGCGTACAGTTCCTCGAAGCACCCGTCAGCGGTGGCGTCACTGGTGCCCAGGCCGCCACATTGGCCATCATGGTGGGCGGCGAAGCCAGTGTGCTTGAGCGCGCCCGGCCTGTATTGAAGGCGATGGGAACGAACATCTTCCACGTGGGCACCTACGGCGCCGGCAACACCATGAAAGCCATCAACAACATGATGTCCAGCGTCAACTCGCACGCGATGATGGAGGGGCTTGCGGTGGGCCTCAAGTCCGGCCTGGATGCCATGGTGATCTACGACGTGTGCAAGGCCAGCAGCGGCGGCAGCAAGGCGCTGGAACGCATTCCACGGGCAATTGTCCCGCGCAATTTCGAGCCCGGCTTCAAGGTGCAGCTGATGAACAAGGACCTGGAAACCTTCAACACCATCGCCAAGGAACTGCACGTGCCGGTAAGCTTCTCCAACATGTCCCAGCACTATCATCAGGCTGCAATGGCTGCAGGCCTGGCCGACAAGGACACCAGCGTGTGCATGACCATCATCGAGCAACTGGCGGCTATCAAGCCAACCAAGCGCTAAGATCGACCCGGTCATATTGATCTCAATTTCTCACTCCCGTGACAAATCAACCAAAGGATCCCAACATGAATATCCTGATCATCCCCGGCGTCACCATGCCCCTGGCTTCCGTGGACGAGGCATTGCTCGTGCGCATTCGTGAAGCAGCCGGTCCCGCAGTCAAAATCACCATCGCCAAGACTGCGGCCGAGGCGGCTGACGCCATGGACGATGTGGAGGTTGTGCTTGGCGTGATTACACCAGCCATGTTCGCTCGAGCGAAGAAACTGCGCTGGGTGCATGCCATCACGTCCGGTGCCGACCCTTATCTGTTTCCCGAAATGGTCAAAAGCGATGTGCTGCTCTCCGGCGACAAGGGCCTGGTTGGCCCGCATCTGGCCGATCACACATTCGGACTGCTGCTCTCACTCACCCGCCGCATCGCGCGCGCCATTCAGGATGCACCGAACTCCTGGGAATTCCGCGTCGGCTATCGCGCCGAGGAGTTTGAACTCTCCGGTTGCACCATGGGCATCGTGGGATTCGGCGGCACCGGCCGCGAGATTGCACGGCGCGCCGCTGCGTTCGGCATGCGCTGCATCGCGGTTGATTGCGATCCGGTGCCACCCTCGCCTGAAGTAGCCGAGGTATGGGGCAGCGATCGGCTGGAAGAATTGCTGCGCACATCGGACGTCGTCACCTCCGGATTACCGCTGACAAAGGACACACGCAACCTGTTCGGCACTCGCGCCTTCAGCCTGATGAAGCCGTCGGCGCTGTTCGTGAACGTAACGCGCGGTGAGATCATGGATTCGGACGCGCTGATCGCGGCCATCCACAACAAGCAGATTGCCGGGGCCGGCATTGATGTCGGTCCGCAGGAGCCGCTGCCCAAGGATCATCCCCTTTGGAAAACACCCAATGTGGTGATGACGCCGCATACGGCCGGGGCAAGCCAGTTCCGCATCCCGAGGAACCTGGATCGATTCTGCCGCAATATTGCGCACTATCGCGCCGGCAAAACGCTTGAGGGCCTGATCAACAAGCCTCGTGGCTTCTGAAGCCGTAAGCCCGGACCCAGCAGAAACGAAGGGGCGCTGCAATGGCGCCCTTATTCATTCCCGCCTCAATTACAACAGTCTCCCTGTCGCAGCGTCCGCACTCAGGTCGAGAGCAGATCGACCAGATAAGCGACACCATAGGACACCAGCGCCGCTGCGACGAATATGAGCATGCCGCGCACCATGGTCTTGGGAATATCCATGTCGTCAAGCCAGCGTTTGATCAGGAACGAGGCAACAATGAACGCCATTGTGGACAGCAGCAAACTCAGCATGCATTCACCCGGACGCGCCTGATGCACGCCACATTGCCGTAGTGCCGCTATGACACTTCAAGCAGCCGTCCCAGGGGAGTACCGGTGACGGTGGTCCGCTCCATGTAGCGTGGCTGGGACGTGTCAAAGTCGGGCGGAGCCAGGTGCATGGTGCAACGGTTGTCCCACATCAACAAGTCGTGCACCTGCCAGGTGTGGCGATAAATGAATTCCTGCTTCACCGCATGGTCAAACAGGAATTGCAGCAACGGGCGGCTTTCTGCGGGAGTCATGCCCTCAAAGCAGATCGTGACGTTGGGCGCAACATAGAGTGACTTGCGCCCGGTCTCCGGGTGCACCCGCACGACCGGATTGACGACAGGTGGCGTAAGCTTGAATCGCTCCGCCAGGTGATCAGCCGACACATTGCTGTGGTTTTCGGCCGCCGAGCGGTCGTTGATGCAACTCAACTGATCAAGAATATCCCTGAGCTTCGGTGACAGCGTCTCATAGGCCATGTACATATTGGTGAACAGCGTATTGCCGCCGACCGGCGGTATTTCATGACTGTAGAGCAGCGACCCCAGGTAGGGCTTCAACCGGTAGATGCCATCGGAGTGCCAGCTTCGTCCGACATTACGCGTATCCGATGGCTTGCCATCGACCACCTTGTTGGTGACGACGTACAGCTCCGGATAATCGGCGCGACGGTTATAGCGGTTCGGATGTATCTCTAGGTCGCCAAAGTAACGACTGAATGCGACATGTTGCTCACGCGTCAGAACCTGACCGCGGATCAGCAGTACCAGATTGTCCATCCAGGCAGTCCGGATGGCCCGAATGGTCTCGGCATCGAGCGGGCGGGTAATATCAACGCCAAGAATCTCTGCGCCCATCGCATAGGCCAGCTTCCGGATTTGCATTACCCCCCCTTTATCAATACCAAACGTCAGATCAGGCGCGTACTTCCTGCCGCTGAAACGCCATGTAAGAAATCGCAAACAGTGAAATGGTACCGGCGATAAGCCCGGTAAGCTGCGGCCATACCAGCAGCAGACTTTGGCCAAAGGAAAGCGGCGCACCGGCTACCGCACCACGTACCTGGCTCGCAAATACCACGCCGAAGGTGCGTGTCGCTGGCTGCAGCATGCCGACCACCGCCTCGCCAAACAGCGTACCCGGCGAAAGGCGGGAGAGCATCTGTTGCAACCCGATCTGCTGCGGATTCGGAATGCCCAGCAACACGGCA
>CANKAJ010000148.1 GCA_947479645.1 Betaproteobacteria bacterium
CTCCTCCTGGGTCGGCGGAATGATGGGCAGGCCGTCGCTCAGTTCGTTCTGGTAGAAGTAGCGATTGACCTCCTTGAAGCCGCCCTTGACGACGATGTCGCGCGCTTTCGGTTCGCCGCGCTTGCCCGCCGGCGGCGGCATGCGCGTGAGGTTGTCAATGACGCGGTCCAGCGTCACCTCCATCACGTTCTTCCTCAACTCGTCCTTGCTCTGCGCGCCGGGATGGCCGGGCACCAGTGCAATGGGAATGTTCGGATAACCCAGGCCGATGCAGGTGGCCGCGGCCTGGCCGAGAAATCCTTCACAGGTGAGCGACGCGGTGGGTACGCCCAATTGTTCGCATACTGCGCTGGCCCGCAACACGGCGGGCGTGCAGCTGCCTCAACAGGCCATGCCGCAGACGACGGCGTCAACCCCCAGTGCCTTGAATTTTTCCGGCAGCGCGGCGAGGATTGCCTTTTCGGTGCCGGCGTGAATGTTGCCGAATTCGGTATGGCTGATAAAGCGCATGCCCGGATAGCGGGCCTTCAAGCCTTCTTCCAGGTAGGCAAAGATTTCATCGCCGCGAAAGATATAGTCCCACAGAAACGCGACGGTTTTCCCTTCCAGCGATGGGTGGCGTGGCGCCAGTTGCTTGATCCCGGTCTGGCGCGGTGTGCGCGGCCAGTAGGCTTCGTAGTACCCGTCATTGCCTGTTGCTGCCACGTGAATCTCCTTGCTGTTTTCAGTATGGTTACGGTTGCATCGCGAGAGCGCCGACGGTAGCACTTTTCGGTTCCGCGGGCCATCGCCGTGGAGGTCTCATGGCCGCACAGGCAGGGGCGCGGAGACGTCGGTCTTGACGCTCTTGAATTTTCCGAGCTTTGCTGTAGTCTCTCGCAACTTTGCAGCCTGAAGCACGCCACCCTCATTACGAAGCAGCATGTCCCTGTGGCATGAAATCAACCCGGTGGGCCTCGTCAATCTTTGCAGGGAATAATCATGAAAAAAACAAACTCATTCTTCCGAATCGTCTTGCGTTGCATAGTGCCCGCGGCAATCGCATTGCCGCCCTGCGCGCTGGCGCAAAATGCCGCGGACAGCTTTCCGTCCAAACCCGTCACCATTGTGCTGGCGGTCGCCTCGGGCGGTCCAACCGATGTGGAAGCGCGCCTCTATCAGAAAAAAATGACCGAGCTGATGGGGCAGCCCTTCCTGCTTGATTACAAGGTCGGCGCGGGTGGCACCATCGGCACCGCGTATGTGGCCCGGGCACCGGCCGATGGCCATACGCTGGTCGTCATCGCCGGCAACTTCACGGTGATGCCGGCGGTCTACAAGAACCTGTCCTTTGACACGCTGAAGGACTTCGCGCCCATATCGCTGATGAGCGAAAAGCCGCAGACGCTGATATCGAGCATGGCCTTCCCGATCAAGACATTTCCCGAATATGTGGCCTACGCAAAGGCCAACCCCGGCAAGATCAATCTGGGCATGACCGGGCAGGGCGGGGTCAATCATCTGATGGATGTCTGGCTGCATACGCTGGCCAACATCCGGGTGACTTACGTTGCCTACAAGGGGGAAGGCCCGTTGATGCCCGATATCCTCAGCGGGCGTCTGGATGCGGCGGCGATCAGCATGGGAACGGCCTACCGCATGGCCAAGGCCGGCAAGGTGCGTGCGCTGGGCACTTCAGTTTCGGTGCGTTCCAGGGTGTGGCCGGATCTGCCGTCAATCGCGGAACAAGGCGTGCCGCAATTCAACTATACGAGCTGGGTCGGGATCGGCGCTCCGAGCGCCACTCCGGTTGCCATCATCAACAAGTTGAGCGAGAACTTTGCGAAATCCGCCAAGTCAGCGGAAGTGGTCAATGCGCTGGAGCCCGAAGGGTGGGTGATGGTCGGCAGCACCCCCGCCCAATTCAGGCAGATGATCGTGACTGAAACCGAGCGCTGGAAAAAACTGGTTCAGGACAACGGAATCACGGTCGCGGACTAGGACCGCTGTCCGGGATCTTGCTTAAAGTCCGTTTCAAAATGAAGACAATCACGCTTTGTCATTCCGAGTGCAGCGAGGAATCTGCTGTTTAATCAAAACATAAGCAGATTCCTCAGCCTTCGCCCCGAAGGAAGTCCCCTTGGGGGCGGCTTCGGAATGACAAGTCATTTTGAAATGAGTTCTTAATTACGACTGCTTTGCCGCCAGCATTTCCTTGAGGCCGCGCAGGGCGAGGTAGTAGCCGAAAATGCCGTAACCGGTCACGGTGCCCTGGGCGACGCGCGCGATCTCCGAGACGCGGCCGCGCCTGGCCGGATTGGAAACGTGCAACTCGATGGTGGGGAAGCGCACCTGTGAAATGGCGGCCTGCAGTGCCGGATAGCCGATGGAATAGCCCGCCGGATTGATGATGGCGGCATCCACCTCGCCGCCATGCGCTTCCTTAAATCGGTTGATCACCTCGCCTTCGATATTGGAGTGGAATATATCCACTTCCATGCCCAGTTCGGCGGCGTATTGGCGAATCTGTTCGTCATATTGCGGCAGCGTCATCGGACCAAACACATCGATCTGGGCCTTCCCCCGCATGTCCATGCCGGCGCCGTGCACGATCAGGATTCTTGGCATTGCGTGTTCCTCAACAGGTCATGGTTTTAATGCTGTTCAGAATCGATTGCAAAATAAAGCTTGAGGGTTTGATCAGAGGTCATGTTTTGTGTGCGGATAGGTTCATCATCCGCGCACAAAACATGATCCACACGGACGGATTCTTCGTCCGTGCAGGACTTTTGCAAAAATCCTCGCGCGCTGCGCTTGCGGCCTCGGGATTTGGCTACGGATACACTTCATCCGTAGCCAAATCCCGAGGTTTGGAAAAGCGGTTGCATGGATTCGGGTGCTATTGGAGTGCACTTCTTTTCTTGCCCGAGCTCAAGTCGAAACCGGATTTCAGTTCCGGTCATCCCGGTTATTGCACTCTCGCATACTTGTCCACGCGGCACAGTTTGGTGAGTCCGGCGTAGATGTTGCCGGTTGAATCAATGCCCATGCCATGCACGGGTACCATGTCCCAGCGGGCGAGCACGGCACCATTGCCATCGCGCACGCTGATGGCGGGTTTGCTGTCGCTGCCGGCCTGTTCGCAAATATAGAAGATGCCCTGCTTGTCCCTGGCGATGTCGTTGGGGCCGCCCATGTTCTTCCACATGCCGATGAATTGGCCATCGGGCGTGAATATCTGCACGCGCGCGTTGGCGCGGTCGCATACATAGAGGGTGCCGTCCGGCGCGATGGCCAGGCTGTGCGGCAGATGGAATTCTCCGGGTGCCGTATTGCCGGGCTGTCCCCAGGACTGAATCAGTTCGCCATCCTTGCTGAAGCGATGCACCCGGCTGTTGCGGTAGCCATCAGTTGCGTAGAGATCGCCGGAGGGACCGGGCATGAGCTCGGTGGGATGATTGAAGGGGCCGGCCGCCCGCAGCGGAAGAATGTGCCAGTCCTCGCAACCCGTATCGGAGGGCTGTCCGCGTGTGCCGATCTGCCGGATCAGTTTGCCTTCGAGCGTGTAGATCATCGCCACGCAATCGAGCTGGTCAGTGAGGTAGGCGATGTCGTTGACGATTCTGAAGCCATGCGGCCGTTTGAATAATCCCGATCCCCAGGAGTGGAGAAATTTGCCATTCTGGTCAAATACCAGCACGGCGGGATCCTTGCGCTGGAAGATATAGAGCCGGTTTTTTGAGTCTGTCGTCACCCGGCTGATCATGCCAAAGGTTTCGCCGGCGGGCAGCTTCGCAAAATCCTCGATGAGTTCATAGGTGTAATCACCAGTACCGACTTTCATTGCAGTCCTCTCCCCTTAAAATTCCGGAATAACCTGTTGATGGTGAATCCGCAGTATGACTCGCAGTATGACTCGCAGTATGACTTAAACCCGTTTTTTGCGTGAAGCATCGCAGGCCTGGCGAGGCGTGGTCGTGTTCCGCGAACACTGCTGAATTCAATTCCATCTGGAGCGTCCGGTCATGTCCAAATGGGTGATTCGTGCCGAGTCCGGCGCGGGGCCTGAGGCCTACTTGGAGAACAGAGACGCGTTGATACTGGCGTGCAATTCAAGTTCCAGGTCGTAATTCATTCGGGACTCCTCATTGGTAAGCGTTTCGAATGCGTGCTCCAACTCGCCAAATTCCCGTGCCGCCTCCGGGTCGCTCTCACGCAGCGGGGCCAGTTCAGCTCCTTTGGCAAGGCATACCGACTCGATCTCTTCCCGCGTGGCCGTTTGACTCACGCCGAGTTTGTCGTACAACGTTGTATCCATGAATGTCCTTGCACCTGCGTTCGCCATTGTGCTCTTGTGATTTTGTGCATTTCATCAGCAACCCGGATTCTACTTTCATTGAGTGCCGCCACCGCTGATTATGCGTAGACTCGCCCTCAACCCGCATATCCCGTGTCATTGTCTGGCAGGCGCGACGGGGTTTCCGTTAACGACGCAACGACGCGAATGCACATTCGCTGAAAGGGGCTTCACGTTGAAACCGATCAAGGCTTATCGAAATCCGGCATTCATGCACAGCAAGGAGGCGCGCGCGCTGCGCATACTGGCCGAATACATCGAGCCCAAGAGCCGCCTCGAAGCTGCCGGCGTGGAGGACACGATTGTGTTTTTCGGGTCGGCGCGCATACAGGAGGGCACCCCCTGGTACGAGGCGGCGCGCTCGCTGTCGCATAGACTGACGACCTGGTCCAAGGGGCTGGATCCGGAGTTGCAGCGCCGCTTCGTTGTTTGCACCGGCGGCGGGCCGGGCATCATGGAAGCGGCCAACCGGGGCGCCTCGGAGGCGCACGGTCGCAATGTCGGGCTGACCATTTCCCTGCCGCGCGAGGAATCGGTCAACCGGCATGTCACGCGTGAACTGTCGATCCATTTTCACTACTTCTTCATGCGCAAGTTCTGGCTCTCCTACATGGCCAAGGCGGTCATCGTATTTCCGGGGGGCTATGGGACGCTGGACGAATTGTTCGAGGTGCTGACCCTGGTGCAAACCAAGCGCATGACCAAGCGCATGCCGATTGTTCTCTTTGGTACGCAGTACTGGGGCGAAGTCATCAATTTTGATGCGCTGGTGCGCCATGGCACCATCAATGCCGAGGATGTCGATCTGGTGCACCGCACCGACTCGGTGGACGATGCCTACGAATGGTTGACCCGCCAACTGACCGAGCAGGCGCTGGGTAAGCCGGGGGTCATGCTTTAGCAGGGGCCACTGCTCAAGTATTCGGCGAGGATGCCGAAATGTCTGTTGGCGATTTTCCTAACTCCCGCGAACAGGCCGAGAACCGAGACGGCGTATGACTACCCCGAAAAAAAGCCTCCGGATTGGCCGTTTCCTCATTCTCAAGCCATTGGGACGGGGATTGCAGGGGGCTGTCTATCTCGCGCGTGACCCGGATCTTGACCGCCTGGTTGCAATCAAGCTGGTTGGCGCGACCATCGCGCAGCCCCTGGACGAAGGTGGCGGCTGGTCGCAGGCGCGCAATCTGGCCAGGTTGCGGCACCCCAATATCGTGGCGTTGCATGAGTTGGGCCGTTTTCACAATTTCACCTACCTGGTGTTTGAGTACCTGGAGGGCGTGCCGCTGCGCAAAGAGCTGAATTCGGCGGGGGCGCTGGCGTTGCCCGAGGCGTTCAGCACCATCAGCCAGGTGACCGATGCCATGGCCTACGCGCATGCCAAGGGCATTCTGCATCTTGACCTGAATCCGAACAACATCATGCGTGATGAGGCGGGCAAGCCGCGCATCATGGATTTTGATTTATCGCGCCAGGTCGGTGTCCTGCACGTTCAGGGGGATATCACCGGAACGCTTCCCTACATGGCGCCGGAACATTTCACGACCCGCAAACTCGACCCGCGCACCGATGTCTATGCGCTGGGACAGATACTCTATGAATTGCTTTGTGGTGCCCAGGCGGTACCGGCCGGCGCGGACATCAAGCGCATCGCCGCAATCTGCAAGCTGGATGCCGACTTCGGGCGGCTCGAGCATCCCGACCCAACCGGGGCCTTTACCCGGGTGGTGCAGAAAGCCACGGCGAAAAAGCCCGGCGAGCGCTTTGAAAATGCGCGGGAGATGCACGCCGCACTGCTGGCGGCGTGGGCGCAATCGCGCTCACAGGTGGATGAGAAGAAAACCATCATCCACGGCACTGTCGCGTTTGTCATGAAACGCATCGAGCGCCGCGGGGATTTTCCGGCCGTGCCCCGCACGCTGGTGGAAATCAATCAGCTGACCCGGGGAAACAGGCAGCCGGCCATCCCCCGGCTGGCCAGCGTGATCCTGCGCGACTACGCGCTGGCCAGCCGGCTGCTCAAACTGTCCAACTCGGCGTATTACGCCAGGGCATCCGGCAAGATCAAGACCGTCAGCAAGGCCATCAACATGCTGGGCATTGACCGCGTTCGCCTCGCCTGCAACAGCCTGGCGTGCTTTGGCCATTTTTCCGGGCGCAAACAGGATCTGCGGCTGAAGGAGGAGTCGATCGCGTCATTCATCGCCGGTTTGTCATCGCGACATCTCGCCGCGCAACTGAAGTCGCTGGACACGGAAGAGGCGTTCCTGGCCGGCATGCTGTTCAGTCTCGGGAAAATGCTGGTGCTGTTTTATTTTCCCGAGGATTACGTCGAAATCGAGGCGCTGGTGGCGCGGGGTGCGACTCCCAACGAAGCCGCCCGCTCGGTGCTGGGGATCAGCCTGGCCGAATTGGGGCATGGCATGGGGAGCGCATGGGGTCTTCCCAACATTGTCCTTGACTGCATGCTGGATCCTTCCGCAGCGGAAACATCTGGCGAAAATGACGAACTGCGCCCTATTGTCCGTTTTGCCAATCTGCTGACCGCGGTTGCCCCTGGACGGGACATTGCCGGGGATGAACTGGCGGCGGCGGTATTGCAATTGCGACCGCGCATCGTGCTCGACCCGGAAAAAATCCATGGGTTGTTGCAGGCGGCCGTGGACAAGTTTGATGAATTCGCCGCCGCCCTGGAAGTGAATCCGGCCCGCAGCGAATGCGTGCAGCGGCTGAAGGGCTGGCTCGCTGACAACCAGGCGCATCTGGATGCCGCAACGCAGGCAGATCCAGAGACTGTCAATCAAGAGGCCGTCAATATCCCTTGCATGCCGGCGTGTTAGATTAGCGTCTCCGTGGCTGGTGCTGCCGCCTGCAGGGACACCTGCACCTGGCGTGCAGCCTGTTCGGGAGAACGTTGCAAGCGCATCCCGCTGGGCAAGCCCGCGTCTGACTGGCATCGTTTGACCCGGCACAAGCGCATTGGTGACACCGGCAGTGGCAAGCGTCGTGGTGTGGTTGCGAAGCGTGGTTACGGAGCGTTTTTGTAGCGAACACTCAACAAAAGGAACATGTCCAAATGGATCTGCGTTTTACCCCGGAAGAAGTGGCTTTCCGCGAGGAAGTCAGGCATTTTTTCAGGACCGCGCAACCCGAGAGCATTCGCCAGAAAATGCTGCTGGGCCAGCAATACACGCGCGAAGACATGCTGGTCTGGCATCGCATCCTTGAGGACAAGGGCTGGGGTGTGGCGCCGCAGTGGCCGAAGGAGTGGGGGGGGCTCGACTGGAACCCGGTGCAGGCCTATATCTACAACGAGGAAATGTTGAGTTCGCCGGCGCTGACGCCGCTGGCGCATATCAATCAGGTCGGTTCGGTGATCATCGCCTTTGGCACAGATGAGCAGAAAACCAGGTTCCTGAAGAAAATTCGTCGGCTTGAATACTGGTTTTGCCAGGGATTTTCCGAGCCCGGTGCGGGCTCCGATCTGGCCTCGCTGAAAACCCAGGCGGTGCGCGATGGCGATCACTATGTCGTGAATGGGTCGAAGCTGTGGTCCTCGCATGCGCATTTCTCCGACTGGATGTATGCGCTGGTGCGCACCGACCCGGTGGCCAAGAAGCAAAAGGGCATCAGTTATCTGCTCATCGAAATGAATACGCCGGGCATTACGGTACGCCCGGTCATCACGCTGGATGGTCATCGGCACGTCAACGAGGTGTTCTTCGACAATGTGCGCGTGCCGGTCAGCAACCGTGTCGGCGAGGAGAACAAGGGCTGGGATTACGCCAAGTTCCTGCTCGGCCACGAACGCATGCATATCGGCCGCGTCGGCATCTCCAAGGGGCGCGTCGCGATCGCCAAGCAATTGGCCGCGCAAGTCATGGAGGACGGCCGGCCGCTGATTGACAGCGCGCGGTTGCGGGAAAAAATCGCGGCGATCGAAGTTGAGTTGAAGGCGGTCGAGATCACCAACATGCGCGTGGTCGACGAGGTCAGGCGGCAGAGCGGTCATCGTCAGGACCCGAAGATATCGGTGCTGAAACTGAAGGGTTCGGAAATGCTGCAGGCGACGCTGGACATCCTGCTGGAAATCGCCGGGCCGCACGCGTTGCCGCTGCAGCATGACTTTCTTGAGGGCGACACGACCGAGACCATCGGTCCGGATTGGGCGGCGACGGCGGCGCTGAACTATTTCTTCGGGCGCTCGCGCTCGATTACCGGCGGCTCCAACGAGGTCCAGCGCAACATCATTGCCAAGGGCATACTGGGTTTGTAGATCACGAAGGCCGATTGCATGTCATTGAGGTGGGCACGATGATCGATCCGCAATTGCAGACCTTGCTCGACAGGCAGGCGAAGGGGCCGTACCGGAATCTGTTCGCTGTGCCGCTCGAAGAAGCCCTGGCCGAAGTCAGGGGTGCAACGCCGCGCGTTGCGGCGCAGTCCGACTGGGATGGTCAGATTCGCGACCGGACCGTTCCGGGTCCGGATGGAGAAGTGCCGATCCGGATCTACTCGCCGCCAGGTCCGGTACAAGGTCAGGCACCAGGTCCGGCACAGGGTGCATTGGTGTATTTTCATGGCGGTGGCTGGGTGGCCGGCAGCGTGGATGGCAGCGATGGACTCTGCCGTTCACTGGCCGGCATCCTGGGCTGGATCGTCATCTCGGTGGACTATCGGCTGGCCCCGGAATGCCGCTTTCCCGGTGCGCTCGAGGATTGTTATGCGGCCGCGCAATGGGCCGTCACCAATGCCACCAATGCCACGAACTCCACCAAGGCGGGCGAATTGAATTGCCGGCCCAGAGTCGCGATCGGCGGCACCAGCGCGGGGGGCAATCTGGCGGCGGCAGTCGCGTTGCTCGCGCGCGATCGTCGCGCGCCGGGGTTCAACGCCCAGATCCTCATTTATCCGGTGTGCGACAGCAGCCTGGACTTTCCTTCTTTTGAGGAGAACACCGCGTATCTGAATCGAGATCGCATGGCGTGGTATTGGGCGCAATATGTTCAGTCGGAAGCAGACAAGCGCTCTCCCTATGCGGCGCCATTGCGCGCGACGGACTTTCGCGATCTGCCGCAGGCACTGGTGGTGACAGCGGCGCTGGACCCGTTGCGCGACGAAGGCGAGGCCTATGCAGAGCGACTGCGGCAGGCAGGCGTCGCGGTGACCGGCCTTCGCTGCGAAGGTGTCACGCATGGATTCTTTTCGATGTCACTTGAATTGCAGCAGAGCAGGGATTCGCTGCGCGAAATGCAAAAGCTGCTGCAACAGTGTTGAGTGCGGCAGGCTGTCGCGGAGGTCCTCACGCGCTTCGCTTGTGGCCTCGGGACTTGGGTGCGGATACACATCATCCGTACCCAAGTCCCGAGGTCTGAAAATGCTTTTGCGTGTATTCCGGAGCGGCATGAGTGCGTGCCTGAGTTTATTTTAAATTGATTCCAAAGGAGAGGTTATGAGCGCAGTGAGCAACGCCATCAGTGAGAATTTGTCCGATGAACGCGATGATGCGCAGCGCATGCTGCAGGATGCCGTCACCACGTTTGTGGCGCGCGCAACCAGCCCCAAGCGGATACGTGCCCTGCGCGACACCGAACCCGGCTTCGATCGCAACCTCTGGCGCAGCATTGCCGAGCAGGGCTGGCTGAGTGTGCTGGTGCCGGAGAGCCATGGCGGCATGGGCCTGGGTTTCGCGGAAATGCGCATCGTTGCCGAGGGGCTGGGTGGCGCATTGATTCCGGAACCGGTCAGCGCCTGCGCCGTGCTCGCGACGCGGGCGCTGCTGCACGGTGACAACGAAGCGCTGAAGCAAAGGCTGTTGCCCAAAATGGGCGCCGGCGAAACCATCGTGTCCCTGGCGTGGCAGGAAAGCGGTGTCGGCACCAATCTCAAAGCAAGTCTGCGCGCGACGCGAACCGCGCAGGGCATCGAACTCAATGGCAGCAAACGGTTCGTCACGCCAGTGGCGGGCGTGGACGGCTTTATCGTGTCTGCCGAAGGTGAGGGCGATGGCACGAGCGGCCTGTATTACCTGCCGGCCGATGCGAAGGGTCTGGAGCGACAGGTGCATCGTCTTGCCGACGGCACCTGTAACGGCACGCTCACGTTCAAGTCAACGCCGGTTGCCACCGACGCTATCGTCGCCTCGGGCAAGCTGGCCGACGCTGCGCTCAGGCGTGCCATCGACGAAGCCACCGTGGTGGCCAGCATCGAGCTCTTTGGCGTGATGTCGCGCGCGCTGGACATGACGCTCGAATACATGAAGACGCGCGTGCAGTTCGACAAGCCGATCGGCAGCTTCCAGGCCCTGCAACACCGTGCGGTCGATTTGTGGATTCAGCAGCAGTTGTCGATGGCATTGATTGGCCATGTCGTCAGCGAGCTTGATCAGAACCCCGATGCGGACCGGCTTTCAGAACTGGCCAGCCGCTGCAAGTCGCGGTGCTCGGATGCGGGCCTGGATCTCACGCGCGACTGCATACGCCTGCATGGCGCCATCGGCTTCACCGACGATTGCGACATCGGCCTGCATCTGCAGCGTGCGCTGGTGCTGGCGGCGTGGCTGGGAAACGGCGCGGAGCACCGCCGGCGTTTTGATGCAGCACGCGCGACCCACGCCGATGCCGATGCCGACAGCGCCGCCGCGTTGAAGCGCATCAAGGTGGCTGATCTGCCCGGCGTTCCCGGCGAGCGGCCGCGCGACACCGATTGGAATGCGCTCAGCGACGAGGAGTTTCGCGTCGAGGCGGCGGCCTTTCTGGAGCGCCATTATCCGAAGGAGTTGCGCTTTGCCCAGCGCCGGCCGCGCAAGTCTGATCTGCTCGAGTACATGAAGACCATGTCGCGTTACGGCTGGCTGACGCCGGCCTGGCCGCGCAAATGGGGCGGCATGGAGTTGTCGCCCGCCAAGCAGGTGATCCTGTACGAAGAGCGCGAGCGCTTCGGCGCCATGCGCGTGCTGGAGCAGGGCATCACGCATATCGGGCCATTGCTGATGAAGTACGGCACCGACGCGCAGCGCGCCTACTACCTGCCGAAGATACTTTCGGTGGAGCAGATCTGGTGCCAGGGCTATTCCGAGCCGAACGCCGGTTCGGACCTGGCCAGCCTGAAGACGGTGGCGGTCAAGGACGGTGACGAGTACGTGATCAACGGCTCGAAGATATGGACCTCGCAGGCCACCGAGGCCGATCATATCTATGTGCTGGCGCGCACCGACAAGGACACCAAGCGGCATGCCGGCATCAGCTTCTTCCTGCTCGACCTGAAGACACCCGGCATTACCTTGCGACCGATTCGCGTGCTGACCGGCGAAGAGCCGTTCTGCCAGACCTTCTTTGACAATGTGCGGGTGCCGGCCGAGAACATGGTGGGCGGCCTCAATCAGGGCTGGGCCATTGCCAAGGGCCTGCTCGGATTCGAGCGACTGTCCAGCGGCGATCCGCGCCGCCCGCGTTATCCGCTCACCAAGACGCGCGAGATCGCCGAACAATGCGGCATGTGGGAGGACGCCGAGTTCCGCTCCAAGTACACCAGGCTGGAAATGGATGTGTATGACCTGGGCGTGATATTCCAGGAATACGCCGATGTCGTATCCAGCGGTGAAACACCCGGACCGGGAATTTCCATGCTCAAGATCTGGTCGTCGGAAACCACCATGCGCATGTGCGCGCTGATGATCGAAGCAGCGGGTTCGTCGGCGAGCCAGCGCGGCGAAATCGAATTCGGTGATGCCAGGGCCGACGTGCTTGGGTCGTTCTATACCGTGTTCCCCGCCACCATCGCGGCGGGCACCAATGACATTCAGCGCAATGTACTGGCCAAGCGCGCGCTGGGATTGCCGGGTTAGCGGAATTTTAATTGATATCGATATGGAAAATCCATAGCCAATTCATGAATGAAAATCAGAAAATAATTATCATGATTAGCTGAGTGCTCTTTAGCGCGGCCACCCCGCCCGCGATTCCATCGAGGGTCCGTACAGCATCGGTGGCAGCGGATATCCGACCACGCCGTTGGTCAGCACCGGTGCCGCGCTTCTGATGCGGTAACCGTTGGCGCCCGGTTGGCCGCATGACGGGGTATTGACCGTTGTGTTCGGCAATAGGAGGTTGGTGGTGCAGTGGCCCCAGCCGTCGCGCAGGGAGCAGGTCTCAATGAGGCGGCGATCATTGCACTTGTTCGCCACCTGCATTCCGAAGTACCAGGGGGCGGGGCAACTGTCGGAGGACTGCATGTTGACCTGCAGGCAGGTGTCCACGGTCTGGGTGAA
>CANKAJ010000149.1 GCA_947479645.1 Betaproteobacteria bacterium
GGGCGCCTGAGAGCCATTGCAGTCACCACCCGGGAGCGACTGGGCGTGTTGCCGGATTTGCCTTCCATTGCGGATACCGTCAACGGCTACCACTGGTCGCAGTGGAACGGCTATCTGGCGCCGGCGCGCACGCCCAGGCCCATCGTCGAACGTCTCAGTGCGGAAATGGGGAAAATCGCCAGAGCGCCTGATAACGTGCAGCGCATGGCCGCCGATGGCACCGTGCCCGTGGGCAGCACGCCGGATGAATTTGCCAAAGTCATCAATACCGAGTCTGCGCACTGGCGCAAACTGATCAAGGACATCGGACTTAAATTGGAAGACTGATTACCGTCCCGATCAGTTGTCACTCCGTCAGTTCAATTCCATTGTCCTGAACCACCTTGCGCCAGATGGCCGCATCGGTGACGAGGATCTGCCTGAACTGCGCCGGTGTATTGCCGACCAGCAGGCTGCCTTCGGCCTCCAGGGTTGCGATCACGTCCGGCAATTTGACGACCCGCGCAAAATTCTCGCTGAGTTTGTTGACGATCGCGGCCGGAGTTGCAGCCGGTGCGACAAAGCCCAACCAGGTTGCCCAGTTGTAGCCCGCCAGTCCCTGTTCCGCGACGGTCGGAAGATCAGGCTGTAATTTTGACCGTTCGGCATTCATGATCGCGATTGCGCGCACCTTGCCTGACTTGATCTGGGGCATGCTGGGCGCCAGTATTGCAGCCGTAGCGTCCACGCGACCGGTAATCAGATCCAGCATGGCCGGTCCTATGCCCTTGTAGTGAACAAAGGTCACGCTGGTGCTGCTGGCGCTGTGCAACCAGGCGCCGGCGAGGTGGGTTCCGCTGCCGGCGCCGGCCGTTCCGAAATTGATTTTCCCGGGATTGTTCCTGGCATAGGACAAATACTCCGCAATGGACTTTGCTGCGAACCCCGGGCTCACCAGCAACACGGTGGTGCGCTGGCTCATCTGGGATACGGGCGCGAAATCCTTGAGCGGATCAAAACTCACATTCTTGTAAAGCAGCGGCAGCACGGTGAAGTTGGGCGATATGGCCAGCAGTGTGTAACCGTCCGGTGCAGCCTTTGCGACGTAGCCGGTGCCAATGGTAGATCCAGCCCCGGGTTTGTAGTCGAGAACGAAGGCCTTACCCATGGTGGCGGACATTTTCGTGGCATAGACACGCGCTTCCTGGTCATTTGCCCCACCCGTGGCAACCGGCACGACGATCGTCACGACCTTTGAAGGAAAGGCGGAGGCGCTTTCCTGCGCGCTGGCGGATCCTGCGCAGACTAACAGCCCTGTCAGCAACAACCTGGTTCCTTTGAATCGCATGAGTGCTCCCGGTGTGGATTTCATGACAAAAGCAGAATGATATTATTTTGGAGGTTTATAACAGAAGCAGGGAGCGGCCTTGTTCAGTCCAGCACCGGGATTTTCAACTTCCTGAAATCCGCGGCCAGAGTTTCGCCGTCGTTCCTGGCGTACGCGTCAAACTCTTCCTGCGTGCCGGTCCAGGGTTCCTTCTCGAGTTTTTCCATCCATGCTTTCATGGCCGGGGCAGCGGTCAACTGGGCCATGGTGGCCCGCAGCTTCTGAATGATGGGCCGAGGCGCGGCGCTGGGTGAGAACAGGGCGTCCCAGTAGGTCAGCCCTGCCAGTGCCGGATAGCCCAATTCCTTGAAGGTGGGCAGATCAGGGAAGGTTTTCGAGCGCTGCTGGCCGGTTGCCGCCAGTGCAATGATCTGCGGATTCTGCGCGCGTGCCCGGTCGTTCCCTGAAGAAATAGCGATCTGGAAAAGCACTGTGATAATAAAAAGGTGCGTTATATTTATGGAATAAGATCTTTATTTCAGAATCGATCATTATTGTCAGATGGATTCCGTGCAGCTCCGACAGTGGCGCGGCTCAATAGTGCGGCGGTACCTCATCGGAGGGACTGTGCTGTTCCCCCGGCATCGACGTCTGCAACTGCTGGCGCAGCGCGCGGACTTCCTGCTGCAATTGTTCGATCTGCTGTTGCTGGCGGAAGACAGTGCGATTGAGCTCTTCCAGCAGGTCCTCGGAAAAGGCCATTTTCATTTCCAGCTCGATGATCCGGTTCTCCATGATTCGTCCCGGGCTCAGTCGTTGCTGTCGTCAACTGAAGTGGTCGTCACAGTATCGGTCGGTGCCTTCTTTTTCTTGTCCGCAGCCAGCATGACCTTGCGCGACTCCGGTGTCTCCAGGCTGATGCGTCCCAGCGCGCCGTCGCGGTAATCCTGCAGCAGGATCAGCGAGGCCCTTTCCATGTCCAGTTCGCCACCGCGTCCTTTCAGGATGCAGCCGCGCCGGCGGGCCACCGCCTCCACGACGCCAGCGGCGTCCAGCCCTTCGATCTTGCAACCGTAGCGTGACGCCAGTTGCGCCGGATAGCGCGCCAGCAGTATGCCGGCGAGAAAAGTGGCGACTTCCTCGTCGACAATGGCGTTGCGGCCGATGGCATGACTGGCGGCGAGCATCATGCCGTCGGAGTCATGCTCGATCTTGGGCCACATCAGCCCTGGCGTGTCGGTGAGCGTCATGCGCGGGCCGATGTCGAAGCTTTGCTGCGCCTTGGTGACGGCCGGCTCGTCACCAACCTTGGCCACGCGGCGCTTCAGCATGGCATTCATCAGCGTGGACTTGCCCACATTGGGGATGCCCATGATCATCATGCGCAGTGGCTTGAAGTTGTCGCTGCGATGCGGTGCGAGTTGCTGGCACAGCAAGGGTACGCGCGCCACTTCGCCTGGCTTCTTGCACGAGATTGCCACGGCCTTGACGCCCTTCTGGGCATTGTAGAAGGCGATCCAGGCATTGGTCGCCGCGGGGTCGGCCAGGTCGGATTTATTGAGCAGTTTCAGGCAGGGTCGTTGACGCTGCAGGCGCAATTCCCTGATCATGGGATTGCTGCTGGCTTCGGGCAGGCGTGCATCCAGTACTTCGATGACGATGTCGATATATTCCATGGTCTCGCCCGCCTTTTTGCGGGCAATGCTCATGTGACCGGGAAACCACTGGATGGCCATATTCGTATTCAGGCGATGACAAGACGGTGATTATCGCCTTGTTTGGCGGTGTCGGGCCCGCCAATTGATGCGTGCGGAGTTTCCCGCAGCGCGGCGTGACGCCCCGGCATGACTCGCGTAGGCTGGCGCTCGCTGCATTTTGGCAGTGGTGGCAGTGGTTTGGGCCCGTTTCAGATTGATTGATGACCATCCGGAGGTGTGTAGTGCCGACTTACCGATTCAGCGTCAATGGCAGTGCCAGGGCTGTCCAAGTGCAGGATGGCCAGCAGCCATTGCTGTACGTGTTGCGCAATTCGCTCGGTCTGACCGGCGCCAAGTACGGTTGCGGCCTGGGCCAATGCGGCGCCTGCACGGTGCATGTGGACGGCAATGCCGTGCGCTCCTGTCGTTTGCCGGTGTCCGCCGTGCAGGGGCGGCGTGTCACGACCATCGAGGGTCTGGGAACGCCGGAGCAGCCACACCCGGTGCAGGCTGCCTTTATCGCCGAGCAGGCGGCGCAATGCGGCTATTGCGTCAATGGCATGGTGATGACCAGCGCCGCGCTGCTGGCAAAAAAGCCCAATGCCACACTGGCCGAGGCGAAAGCCGCGCTGGCCGGTAATCTGTGCCGCTGCGGCACTCACCATCGCATCGAGCGCGCCGTGATGCGTGTCAGTGGCAGTGCGCGCAAGTCAGCTGCGGCGGGCAACGACAAGGTGCAATCATGAGTGCTGTGCCTGCCGGTATCTGGTCGCGCCGTACCTTCCTCAAATCCGGTGGCGCCATGATCATCGGCGCCACTTTGCCTGCTGCGGCATGGGCGCAGGGTAGCGGTGCTGCAGCAATGCCCGGTACTGTCGGCAGTGCCATCGACAAGGCGCTGGGCAAGACCCTTGATGCGGCTGAAGTGGATGGCTTCTTTGCCGTGCATGCGGACGGGTCAGTCACGCTGTTTTGCGGCAAGGTCGATCTGGGTACCGGGCTGCGCGCGGCCATTCCGCAGATGGCAGCCGAGGAACTCGGCATTGATTTCGCGCGTATCACGCTGATCGAAGGCGATACCGCGCTGACGCCCGACCAGGGCGCCACGGCGGGCAGCACCGGCATCATGCGCGGTGGCGTGCAGATCCGCCAGGCCGCGGCGACGGCGCGCGAGGCGCTGATCCGAATCGCGGCGGAGCGCCTGGGCCGGCCGGCGAGCGAACTGGAGGCAGTGAACGGCGAAGTGAGACCCAAGGGTGGCGGGGCAGGCATCAACTTTGGCGCGTTGATCGGCGACAAGCGTTTCGGTGTAAAACTGGATCCGAAGGCGCCGTTGCGTGATCCGGGTGCCTACACGCTGGTGGGCAAGCCGCAGGCACGTCCGGACGTGCCTGCCAAAGTCACCGGTCGCCATGTTTATGTGCACGATTTCACGCTGCCCGGAATGTTGCACGGTCGCACCATGCGGCCGGCTTCGGTCGGCGCGACGCCGCTGGCGGTGGACGAATCGTCCCTGCGCGGCATTCGCGCCCAGGTGGTCAGGGTCAATAATTTTCTGGGCGTGGTGGCCGAGGATGAATGGGATGCCGTGCGCGCGGCGCGTGCGCTCAAGGTCACCTGGTCAAAGTCGGAAACGCTGATGGGTCATGGCGCCGTGCGCGAGCGCATGCGGGCCGGGCCGTTCGAGGCCGACGAGTCGTTGATCAAGACCGGCGACGCAAGGGCAGTGCTCAGTGCTGCCGGAAAAAAATTCACCGCCTCGTATTACTGGCCGGTGCAGTCGCACGCATCGATGGGCCCGTCGTGCGCGGTGGCTGATATGCGCGATGGCAAACTCACCGTGTGGTCGGCCTCGCAGGCCACCCACCGGTTGCGCGTGACGCTGGCACGCCTGCTGGCGGTCCCGCCGGCCGGCGTGCGCGTGGTCTATCTTGATGGTTCGGGCTGTTATGGCATGAATGGTCATGATGATGCGGCGGCGGATGCCGCGTTGATGTCGCGTGTCGTCGGTAAACCGGTGCGTGTGCAGTGGTCGCGCGAGGACGAGCATGGCTGGGACCCGAAAGGCCCGCCGCAATTGCTGGAGATGGAGGGTGCTCTCACGGCCGAAGGCCGCATTGCTGCCTGGCGTACCGAGATGTGGTTGCCCAAGGCCACGGCCAGCCTGCCCAACGTTCCCCTGCTCGGGCCCCAGGATGCCGGCATCAGCCAGCCCATGGGCATCTCGACCGGCTTGATCACGCAGAACGGCAATCCGCCCTACGCGGTGCCCAACGTTGACGTTGTGGTGCACTGGCTGAAAGATGCCCCGCTGCGGCCATCCAACATTCGTGCACCCGGCAAGGTCGCCAATTGCTTTGCGGTGGAGAGTTTTACCGATGAACTGGCGGCTGCTGCGGGTCGCGATCCGGTGGAGTTCCGTCTTGAGGGGCTCAGCGATCCGCGCGGCGTCGAGGTATTGAAGCGCACGGTGGCACTGCTGGGGTGGCAGCCGCGGCCGTCGCCCGTTCGCTCCGGCAATATCGGTCGGGGCATGGCCTACATGCACTACAAGGGCAATGAGACGTATGTTGCCGTGGCCATGGAAGTGCGGGTGAACCGGCTTTCGGGCGAAATCCAGGTGCGCCGGCTGGCCTGTGCGCATGATTGCGGCCTGGTCATCAACGCCGATTCACTGCGTTCGCAGATCGAAGGCAGTCTGCTGCAGACCCTGTCGCGCACCCTGCATGAGGAGGTGAAGTTCGATCGCGCACGCGTGACCAGCACTGACTGGGCGAGCTATCCCATATTGACCTTCCCGGAGGTTCCCGAGGTGCTGATCGATGTCATCGACAGGCCCAAGGAGCCGCCACTGGGGGCGGGAGAAGCCGCGGCAACACCGGTGCCGGCGGCGCTCGCGAATGCCATCTTTGATGCCTGCGGTGTGCGCTTGCGTACCGTACCGTTCACGCGTGAGCGGGTGAAGGCGGCACTCATTCAGCACAGGAACAAGGGTGGCAAGGCGTGACGAACCCGGTGCTGCACTAGAATACGTTTGTCACAAGCCACATGCCACAATGCGATCACCACAACAACGATTCACCATCGGAGGATAGTCATGGCCGCAGCGCAGATCTACGATATCGGCAAGCCCTACAACGTTATTGCCCATCACGCGTTTCACAGCACCAATAACCGCATGCACTCGGACGGACTGCCGCAAAAGCTGGGCTTCCGTGGCGCGTTCGTGCTTGGAGTGGCGACCTACGGCAACATGACGCGGGCGCTGGTGGGGCGTTTCGGCGAGGAATGGCTGGGCCGTGCCGTGGTCAATGTGCAGTTCCTCAAGCCGGTTTGTGAAGGCGATCGCCTGCGCATCGAGACCCAGCCGATTGCCGGCCGCGAGCAGGAGCGCGCCTATCAGGTCATTGCCTACAACGAGACCATGGCCAACGAGGTGGCGGCGCGCATGGAGGCGACCACGCCATCGCCGTTTCCGGCGGTGGACCCGGCAGCCAGCCTCAAACCCAATGAATGGGAAGGGCCGGTCACCCAGCGCCGGACCTGGGATGTGGTGGAGGTGAACAAGCCCTATCGGTCGCTGCGAAATACCCTTTCCATTGCCGATAATGAGAAATGGAAAGGCATCCTCGAGGATGATCTGCCCATCTATTTCCAGGGTGATCATCCGCCAATTCATCCCGCTCACATATTGCGTCAGGTGCAACTGGGGTCGACCAACCAGTACAAGGGCGATAACGCCGTTCACGGCTCAACCCGGGCGGTGATCCACAAAATGTTGCGCGTGGGCGATCCGGTGCATGTGTTGACTGTGCCCACGGCCAAGTGGGACAAGAAAGGCAATCACTGGGTGACGATCTACTGCGCTGTGCGCACTGGTGACCAGGTGTGCGCCGAGATTTACCATACGCAGATATTCAAGCTGCGTGGCACCGAGGGACTGCTGGGCTGATTGTTCGAATACGGCTGCCTGGCGCAGCCGTCCGCGTAAATTTGCGGAGACGGTAATGCGCCGAGTTCGCGAGTGCCGGACATGATATGTTCTCCCGGCAGCGTACCAATCGGAGCGATCACTTTGTATTTTGCAAAACGGAATCCGAGCTATGCCATTGTCATTCTCGGTTGACCATGGTGAGAATTGCCTTCCCGCGCTGAATAGATGCATCATATGGCCCAAGTGGAACCCTCAACATACATAGCGGATATTCGTGACGACGTGGCGTCGTTGCGGGTTCTGCTCGTCGAGGATAACGATACCGATGCCATCGTCGCTGAAGCGGCTGTCAGGAAAGCCGGTAACGGATCGACCAGAGTCCTGCGCGCGGACACGCTTGCCAAAGCACTCGATCTGGTCCGTTCGACGGACGTGAATCTGGTGCTGCTCGACCTCAATCTACACGACAGCAGTGGTCTGGATACCCTCAAGCGCATGCGTACCGCTACGCGCTGCCCGATCATCGTCATCACGGTTGAGAACAGGCCCGGGCTCGACGAGGAGGCGCTGTACTACGGCGCCTTCGAGATACTGCACAAGGGCATGCTCACCCTGGACGCGATTGTGCGGCTGCTGAGGCTTGCCGATGGTCAGCGCAGGGTCCAGCGATCATTCGAGGACATCGAGCGCCGCTACCACCAACTGATCGAGGTTTCCCCCGACGCGATCTTCGTGCAATCGGACTGGCGCATCATCCTGGTCAACCCGGCCATGCTGCAACTGTTCCGCGCCGAGCGGCCGGAGCAGTTGCTGGGTCGCAATGTGCTTGAGCTGATTGCCCCGGGTTCTCAGGAACTGGTGCAAGCGCGAGTCCGGCGGATGTTCGAGAAACCGCAGCGGGTGCCGCTCGCCGAGATCGAGTTCCGGCGCACTGATGGAACCTCCTTCATCGCCGAAGTGTCGTCGGCTTCATTCATGTACGACGGGCATCCCGCAGTGCAGGTCGTGGCGCGCGACATTTCCGATCGCAAGATCGCTGAGGCCGCGCTCAGCCGCGCGCATTCGCGGCTGGAACTGGCACTGGAGGCAAGCCGTGTCTGCACCTGGGATTTTGATCTTGAAAGCGGAGAGGTCGTGCTCTCGGAATCCTGGGCAGAGATCATCGATGAGCAACCGGGTGAAACGCGAACCACCTTCAGGGCGTTGGCCGCTCTGGTGCATGCGGACGATGTCGAATCGCTCCACCAGATACTGACCGATGTCGTAAAAGGCCTGCGTGACAATTATTCCGTGGAGCACAGGGTGCGGAGCAAGGCCGGCGAGTGGCTATGGATCGTTTCGCGAGGCAAGGTGGTTGAGCGTGATCAGCATGGCCGCGCGCTGCGCATGCTGGGGACCAATCTGGATATTTCCGCGCACAAGCGCGCCGAGGAACAATTGCGTGACAGCGAGGCGCGTTTTCGCAGTCTGACAGCGCTTTCCTCGGACTGGTACTGGGAAAAGGACGAGGAGTTGCGCTTCACCTACGTGTCGCCCGGGTTCAGCGAATGCACTGGCAGTAATCCGGATACGATTCTGGGCCACCAGCGCTGGGAGTTCGACGACGACGCCCAGGCCGTCGAGTCCTCGCTGGCGTATCGCGCGGCACTCGATGCGCGTCAGCCATTTCGCGATTTCGAACAGATCAGGTTCTGCGACGATGGTTCACGGCAGTTTATCGCCAGCAGTGGCGAGCCGGTGTTCCATGCGGACGGCAGCTTCAGGGGCTATCGCGGCGTCAGCAGCAATATCACCGTGCGCAAGCTGGCCGAGAAAAGACTGGCCTACCTGGCGCAGTTCGATGCCGTGACCGGCCTGCCCAACCGTGACCTGATGCAGGAGAAACTCGAACACGCGATTTTGCAGTCGCAGCGCCACGGCCGCAGTGCGGGGGCGTTGCTGGTCAATCTTGATCGCTTCAAGCTGGTGAATGACACGCTGGGACACCGGGCAGGCGATGCGCTGCTCGTGCAGATGGGCCGGCGTTTACAGGAATGCATCCGGCAGGACGATACGCTCGGTCGGCTTGCAGGCGATGAATTCGCCGTGGTGATTGCCGACATGGCGCAATTTGATGATGCGGCCATCGTGGCGCAAAAAATTCTCGATTCCTTCGCAGTCCCCTTCAACCTGGGTGGTCAGGAAATTTACCTGACGGCAAGTATCGGCCTGGCAATGCATCCGGTTGATGGCAATGATGCCGACGCCTTGCTCAATTGCGCCGACGTAGCGATGCATCGCGTCAAGGAGTCTTCGGGCAACGCGTTCTGTTTTTATGCCCGCGAGATGAACGTGCGCGCCACCGCCAAGCTCCAGCTCAACAGCGACCTGCGGCGGGCAGTCGATCGCGGTGAATTCCGGCTGCACTACCAGCCCAAGGTCGACCTGGCCACCGGGAACCTGGTCGGAATGGAAGCGCTGTTGCGCTGGCAGCATCCGGAACGCGGCATGATTGCACCCAACAATTTCATCCCGTCCCTGGAAGACACCGGCCTCATTGTGGCGGTGGGCGACTGGGTGGTCGAGGAAGCCTGCCGGCAGTTGCGTGACTGGGAAAATCAGGGGAGGGTGCTGGTGCCGATCGCTGTCAACCTCTCCGCGCGACAGTTCCGCCGGCACGACCTTGATCGGGTCATCTGCGGCATCGTGGCCGCGCAGGGGTTGCAGACCGGCATTCTTGAACTGGAGATCACCGAGTCGAGCTTGATGGAAGACCCGGCGGATGCCATACGCCAGCTCCATGCACTGCGCGAAGCGGGACTGAAAATCTCCGTTGACGACTTTGGCACAGGCTATTCGAGCCTCGCCTATCTGACGCGTTTGCCGCTTTCAACGCTCAAGATCGACCAAACCTTCGTGAATGCGGCGATCTCCGAAACAAAATCGGCTGCCATTGTGCGGATGGTGATCGACATGGCGCGTAACATGGATTTCAACGTGGTGGCCGAAGGCATCGAGTCAGAGCAGCACGTGGTGTTTCTGAGACATCACGGTTGTGAGCAGGGGCAGGGCTATCACTTCGGCAAGCCGATGTCTGCCGAGCAGATCGCGCCACGTCTGCCGCGAAGCCGGTGAGACTCAAGTCAGGGAACAGGCAACACTAAGGGGCTTTAATTTGTTGAGCACTTTATCTCAGCTCGCCGCGGCAAGATCCAAAATCTCGCCGGCAGAGTTTTCAACGGACCCGGCAGTCGGGTTATCTTCCAGCCTGAGGCAGGAAGAGTTGCAAGGCATCTCACGAACGGTGGCCGAGATGCACTGGCTGTTGATCAGTCTCATGCTGTTCTATCTTGTGTTCGGCGGGAAGATCGCTGACCGGCAGGTTGAGGTTTCCATCAGCGCCGGGTTGTTTTTCTATGCCGCGCTGGTGATGGGCTTTCGTTATATCAACGCGTTCAAGCGCGAGACACAATGGAAGCTGGCGATCGAGACCCTGGCGATGATTGCGATCATCACCTGGGTGCTCAAGTGTGCCGCCGCACTGGAAAGCCCGCTGGCCAATGCCTATCTGCTGCCGGTCATCACGGCCGCGCTCACGCTGGAGGCGCTGATTACGCTGGTCGAGGTCGGCCTGATCGCGGCGTGCTACCTCTACCTCGCCGGGGGCGCCGCGACCGACAAGGTCTTTTCCCTCGCCTTCTACGGAGAGTTCGGGCTGCAACTGGCGCCGGTGCTTCTGGTCGCCTATATCGTCACGATGTTTTCCACCGATATCCGCATTGGCCTCAATCGCGCCAGGGAACTGGCCGAGACCGATGCCCTGACCGGACTGCCCAATTTGCATGGCTTTGCGATAGCCACCGAGCGGCTGTTTGCCCAGGTGGTGCGCCACAACCGGGAGTCGGCCATCCTCATGATCGATTCGGATAATCTGAAGCCGGTCAACGACAGTTATGGCCATGAGGCGGGCAACCGCCTGCTCAGACAGCTGGCCAATACCATCCGCGCGGAGTTGCGCAACGCGGATGTGCCGGCGCGCTACGGCGGCGATGAGTTCATTGTGTTCATGCCGGAGACGCCGGTAAATGGGGCGCTGGTCGTGGCCGAGCGCATCCGGGAGTCGATTGCCGCGGTTCCCCTGGAAATCGATGGCAAGCGGATTGGCTGCACGGTCAGCATCGGTGTGGCGGGCTTTCCGCAAGACGGGATCACGCTCGAGGCCATTTCCCTGCGCGCTGATCGTGCGCTGTATCAGGCAAAACAGGCTGGACGCAATCGGGTGCTGCCATTCAAGGCGGAGCAGGCCTGATTTGCATTGCGGCTTGAGTGCGCTTTGCTGAACGGAAGACTGGGATTGGCATTCGCCGATGCCGCGCCCGCAGTGTCTGCAGGTCGCGGCTTGGTGAGGCATTAACCGTCAGGCCCCTATCTGCCTTTCCAGTTGGGCTTGCGCTTCTCGCTGAAAGCGCGCGGTCCCTCGAGCGCATCTTCGCTGCGATAGACGCGATCGAACAGATGGGCGCCGGAGCGGGCGGCCGCGCTGACGCCCATTTCGTGGGACAGGTAGACCATTTCCCTCGCGGCGGCAACCGTAAGTGGCGCGCAGGAGACAATTTCTTCGGCCATGGCCATGGCGGCTTCCATCAGCTTGGCGTGCGGAACAACCGCATTGACGAATCCGATTTCGTAGGCGCGCTGTGCCGTGATCTTGCGCCCGGTCAAGAGCAGTTCCATGGCGTGGCGCTGCGACATCATGCGAGTCATCGGCGCAGCCCACGGCATGCCGCGACCGACCTTGCCCTCGGTGATGCCGAAGGTGGCGTTTTCACTGGCGATACATAGATCGCAGGTCTGCACCAGCATCCAGCCGCCGGCAAGGGCGAACCCGTTGACCGCGGCGATGACCGGTTTGCTGAGTTTGATTTCATTGATATTGGGTACCGTGTCGCGACGGTGCCCCATCTTCAGTTCCGCCGCCTCTTTCAAGTCCATGCCGGCGCAGAAGGCACGGTCTCCCGCACCCGTCAGGATGGCCACGCGCAGATTCTCGTCGGCGTCAAAATCCTTGAGTGCGTTACCCAGTTGTTCACGCAGGGCGAGGCTGATGGAGTTCAGGCGCTCCGGACGGTTGAGCGTGATGACTGCCACCTGGTTTTTCTTTTCGTACAGGACTTCATTGGCCATGCATGCCTCCTGGGTTCGGTGAAATGGGGATTGCTGTTCGTCATGTTTGTGCACAGCAGATTGAAGATACCTCAATCCGGCATTGGCGATACAACCGGGACTGATTTTGCCAGTTGGAGGGTGGCATGACCTGGGGTATTCTTTGCGATTCCCGGTTAAATTCAATCGCGGCATAAGGAGAGGTCATGGGAGAGGTAATGAACACAGTGGGCAATGACAGCAATGCAGCATCCGAAGAACGCCTGGACGGGCAGCGCATGCTCGCCGACGCGGTTACGACCTTTGTCGGTCGCGCGACCAACCTGAAGCGGGTGCGCTCGCTGCGCGATAGCGAACCGGGATTCGACAGGAACCTGTGGGCGAGCATCGCCGAGCAGGGCTGGCTGGGCATCCTGGTGCCCGAGAGCTACGGCGGCCA
>CANKAJ010000150.1 GCA_947479645.1 Betaproteobacteria bacterium
GCTCGCAAAAAAGCCGAGCGTGTAGCCGTCGGCGGGTGCGGCCTTCACCGCCTCCACCGCAATCGCGCCACCGGCGCCGGGACGGCTTTCCACGATAAAGGTCTGCCCCATGGCTGCCCCCAGCCCCTGGGCGAGCAGCCGAGCTGCAATATCCACGCTGCCACCGGAGACCTGCGTGACGATGCGCAAGGTTCTGGCTGGATAGGCCTGCGACCATGCACAGTTACCTGCCAGGGCAGCAGCAATGGCCAAGGATGAGATGATTGCGCCAAAACCCCGTTTCAGAATGAGCTGAATCGCCCCTTGATACAGGGTCACACGAGGGAAGCGTCCCATCATTTTTAAATGACCTGTCTGCATGCGGCCTCCAATTGACGATCTACTTGGTGTCGTAGCCCAGTTCCTGTCCGCCCCGCTTCACCAGTTCATCCCACTTCTTCGGCAGCCTGATCGGCTCATGCCCGATTTTTTGAGTCATGGAGGTCTGCATCCACATGTTATGGGTGGGATGGGTGCCGCCGGCAACAATCAGCGCGATGTTCTCCGGCCTGCCCGTAATTGGCCAGGGGTCGTCATACGGCGGCGGCACCTTTTCGCGCTTCAGCCAATCGGGTAAGCCGGCCTCTTCCAACTCCGCAAAGGGAATGCGCGAGTGTTGCCACAGGAATTCCTTGATGGACTGCTTGGTCCATCCCAGTCCGGCAAGCTGCCGGGCAATGGGCCGGGACATCACCAGTATTCCCGGCGTGCCCTGCTGCCAGCCTTCAAAACTGTTGATATTCATGGCGCGCATGTAGGAGGCCACGCGACGCAGGCTGGCCTTAGCCTCGGCTTCCAGCGTTTCCGTACCAATGCCGCGGCGGATGATATTGGAGGCGCTGGAGCAAACATTCACCGCCACGCTGTTCGTTCCCGGCGCATAGCCGAAGCGTTCAGCATTGAAAGGCGCCCAACCCTCGGGAAGTCCATCTTCGTCCTCGGCGAACACCGCATTGGTGTAGCGCATGAGGCCGAACATCGCCATGGTGCCGATCCCGGGCATGGCCCCGCCCACGTTCTGCTGCAACAGTCGCAGTGACCGGCCAATGATGCCGCCGGCCGGATTTTTAGGATCGGGACCGACAAGTCCAAAACCATGATTGATGCGGATCTGCCGCGCCACCGGCCCGTTCACCACCACCGCCGGAAACGTGCTTGAGGAAGTCGACTGCCACCCGGCATGGCCGAATGCCGGTTGCAGGATCGTGCGCACCGCCGCATCCAGCACCGGCAGGTACTCCGGGCGCCCGCCCGCCATTGCCAGTGCCACAGCCAGGGTCTCCAGCGTGACGATACCGCCGCGCGGGCCGAACTTGCCGATTTCCAGATCCGGCGACTCGTCGGTACCTTCCAGTATCCAGGCCACGCGCTTTTCCGTGGGCGGTACCAGCGGCAATCCGTCGCTCCAGCCACGCTTGGTGTAAAGGGCATTGAACTGATGGTAGACGGTCTCATAGTCGTCGCCCGGCACCTGAATCCTGGGCGGCTTCTTGAGGACCTTGTTCTGCGGCGGAGGCGCCCAGCTGGTCAGGCCCTCGGCAAACTGCATGAAGCTCTTCTCGACGGCGCTGATGTCGCTTTCCACCAGGAACATATCGATGGGAAAAACCACCTTGGGAATGTCCGCTGCAAAGCCCAACCCTGCGACGGCGTTGTTCACCACGCCCACGAAGTCGGAGCGCGTCAGAACGACGGTCGGAATCCCGCGTTGCTCAAGTTTTGCGGCAGCACGGCCGCAATCAGTGGAGCACCGCCCTCAGGCGGCGTTACCGACGATAACGGCGTCAAACTCCTGCCTGGCAATGGCATCCATGGTCTCGTCCTGCTGGATCGCCGCACCGGCATTGATCATCTCGAATTGGGTGAGCGGATATTCCTGGCTCAGCAGTTTTTCCAGCAGCGGCAACGTACGATGCGATTGCCAGATGCCATTGGACAACAGGCCGATCTTCTTCTGATGCAGCGTCTTCAGCCTTGGCGCAAAAGGCGCCGTTACGCCGCTGGCGCCGGTGGGATTGAACACTTCCATGGAATGCCTCCTGTTACCCTGCAAAAAGAACCCAATCGCCATCCGCAATCGCCATCCGATACCGACAAGTGACGCGGACCTACTTTGACACTAGACGCTGGCCACCTTGTCCGGATGCACGTGGTGTTCCGGATAGGCGTGCGTGGTCATTGCTTCCAGCACGCGATGCCCTTCTGCGTCAGTGACCTCAGTCAGTACCACGCCCATGGTGCGCCCGTGCTGCAGGATGCGCGAACGCACCTTGAGTTTGTGGCCGGTGCCCGGACGGATGTACCAGGCCGATGCGCTGCTCAGCACCGATGCCGTAGGCAAAGCCGTCATTGCCGTCGACACCGCCATGGAAAAAAGGACGCCGCCCTGCGCATGTCCCACACGATTGCCGTTATGCAACGCCAGCGGCACGGTGCAGACGGCGCCATCCCTGGTCTTGCGCGGAAGCTGGGACCAGAAATGCTCGATGAAGGCATGACCGTGCCGCCCCGAGTCCTTTTCTGCCGCCCGTAGTGCCGCCTTCGCCCGGCGCATGATGTCCTGCTCGCGCTTGTGCAGGTGCGCCTCGGGGATCGACTCAACGCTCTGCGCCTTGTGCAGTTCAAACCAGGGCACATCGGTCAGTTGTGCGCCGGGGGGCGCCGGTGGAGTGCCGAAGCTGGCGGTGGCACGAATCAGCAGCTCCTTGCCGGCATAGACCTCGCCGCTCACTCGCCCCTGCGTCGATGAAATGCCGCGCAGAAGCCCGTCAAATCGCGTGTCGGCGCGGATTTCGCCGCGCGCCGGAATACCGGTGAAATTGAGCTGCATATTCAACGTGGCCATGCGAATGGCCTGGCCAAAATGCACTCGCATGGCCCCACCCAGGGCCAGGTCAGTCACTACGGCAATGGCACCGATGTTCATGGTGCCATCAGCATTGGTACAGTGCGCCCCCTCCGCAATGGAGATGCTTACGCCCTTTTCATCAAGACGATGAGTGTGCAGCCCAAGGAAATACCCGGGGAAATGCAGGCCCGGGCGGCGGCTGGCCGCAACCGCGCGAGCCACGTGCTCGATGACTGCAGGACGCGCCACGGTGGCACGTTTCTTCCGCGCGCTGATCGGGTGATCGTTAGACATGAAATCGACTCTGGTGACAGGGAAGCGCTATTTTCTCACGACATATGCAAGCAACCAGTCAAACCGAGCAGTCGAACTCCCGCGCGATTTACTTGTCCATTCGCAAGCCGCGCCCCTTGATATCAGCGCGGCTGCTTTATGGTGTTGATGCAAACCCGGCCATCGGGCGTTTCGATCATTTCCTCGTTGTCACGAAGTATCGGAACGAATCTTAGCGGTTCACTGGCAATACTTTTATTGGTGAGTCCATAGTTCGTGTGAAATGCATACACAAACTCGCGCTCCTCGGGAACGCCATTTACCAAAACTTTCAGCGTTGCTTTATCCATTGGTGGTCACTCCGGTTATTAGCGTCCCGGCTCATCCGGCAATTCGGGCCGGCCCGAGCTCCAACATCATTAAAGGTGAATCCAGTCTGCCATGTATTTCATGGTTCAGCCTGCAGTGAATTCTAGAGCATTCTGCCTATATGACAATTATCGAATCTGGTTTCGCGCAATCGATATCCAGAGACCCAAGTCCCCACAGTGAAAACGCACGGGGCTTGCTGAGAACTGATGTCTGGAGCATATGACACCGAAAAAAACGGGGGCAGACTGCCACGCCTGTCCCCGTCTTGAGTGAGGCGCGTTCCCGCGCCTATGAGCATTCAACTCAATGCTACGCAACCAGCTTGAGTTCCTTCTCCAGGCGTTTGCGATGGTACTTGGGCGCACCCAGGCTGTGGTAGAGCGAGCGGGACATCTTCGTATACAACGTCAATCCATACTCACGCACCACACCGATACCGGCGTGCACCTCGTGCCCGTAATCACAGGCATTCAGATAGCTCTCCGAAGACACCGCCTTTGCAATGTGGACACTGGATGCCGCATCCTGCCCGGAATCGAGCTTCCAAAGCGCTTCGTAGGTCGTCCAGCGTGCCGCATCGAGATGATTGACCAGATTGATGAGGTGATCCTGCACCCGCGAAAAGCGACCGATGACCTGGCCGAACTGCTTGCGCTCCCCCGCATACGCGATGGAAATATCAAACACCTTTTTGCATCCGCCAACCTTGTAGGCACACAACACCGGAATAGCTGCCAGCATGCCTTTGTCCAGCCCGGCCCAGGCACCACCCGCCGCACCCACCAGATCGCTGCCGCTCACCTTGACGTTGTCGAAGATCACTTCGCTCTTGGCGGTCATGAAACCTTCAAGCTTGCGAATCGACACGCCCTTGGCCTTGGCATCCACGCGAAACAGGCTGACCCCCGCCCCGCCTTCGATGCCTGCAACCACGAGCAGGTCGGACGCGTACTCCGCATCATCGACAAAGAGCTTGGTGCCGGACAGCACATAGTCCGCGCCTTCCTTCTTTGCTTTCATGCGAATGCTGTCTTCCGACCATCCGTACTGCACCTCGGTGAATGCCAGTGCGAAAACACGCTTTCCGGACGCAATATCCGGCAGCAATGCCTTTTTCTGCGCTTCGCTGCCGGTTTCGAGCAGGATACGCGCGCACAACACCGCAGAGGAGAACAACGGCCCCGGTACAGGACCCGTTCCGAGTTCCTCAAACAGCACGGCCACATCCAGCAATGAATTGCCGCTGCCGCCATACTGCTCGGGAATCGCCATGCCGGTCCAGCCCATTTCCGACATCTGTTTCCAGTACGTGGCCATGACATCCACGTTTTTATTGCGATCGAGCTTGACCAGGATTTCGCGCGAACAGGCACCTCGGACAAAATCCTTGGTTGCATCCTGGATGAGTTTCTGGGTTTCGTTCAGTGATAAGTCCATTTATCCTCTCCTTGGCTGCTAGCGCAGCTTGCCTGCTTGTTCGCGTTCGCGGCCGCCGGTACCCATGCGTCGCGCCATGATGACCTTCTGAATATCGGTCGTCGCGCCCGGATGCAGGGATGTGATGCCGTCGCGCTGGAAATATTCGATCGCGCCCTGCAGCGGTGCCCAACGCTCGTCCGTGGTGAGCGCATACGGCCCGGCAATACGCAGCATCCGCTCGGAGATATCCAGGCTGCCCAGCTTGCGCCGCAGGCTGTATTGGGCACCCTCGTAGGAACGTGGCTGGTTGGTATGCGAAAGCCAGTGGTTGCGTACCGCGAACAACCGCATGACCTCGCCTTCAATGAACATCTCGGCGATCTGCTCACGCGCATCCGGATCATCGGCGATGGCAAAGCCGTTGTGCTTCTCACGGCAATAATCGATGAATTCACCAATGACGCGGCGATCCTGCAGCCGGCCGGTGCCACCATGTTCGACTTCCAGGTGGGTCGTCGCCACCTTCCAGCCGTTGTTTTCACCGCCGACCAGATTTTCCGCGGGAATGCGCACATTGTCGAAGAACACGGTGTTCTTGCAACCACCGCCGGCGCCACCCTCACCGCCCGTCGCCAATGTCTCCATCGGCGTCACGGTGATTCCGGGAAGGCTCATGTCAACCATGATCCAGGACAGATTCTTGTGACGCTCGCCCTTGGGGTCGGTCACCACGATCATCCAGGAACGTTCCGCGCCATGGGCGCTGCCCACCCACATCTTTTGTCCGTTCACGACGTAGTGATCGCCGTCACGGATCGCCGTGGTCTTGATACCGGCCAGATCGGAACCCGCGCCCGGCTCGCTAAGCAATTGCCAGGTGCGCACTTCGCCGCGGAAAATCGGCGTGAGCAGGCGTTTCTTCTGCTCTTCCGTTCCCCACACCAGTATCGACGGTCCGCCCATGCGTCCGCCCGAATCGTAGTACGGCGGCAATGCCAGGCCGATGCGCGTCAGTTCGTCGTTCAGGATCATCACCTCATCGGAGGACATATCGCTGCCGCCGTATTCCTTGGGCATGTGCGGATACAACCAGCCCTTGGCACCAAGCTTGCGGCCAAGGTCCCGACGCAGTTCATACTGCTCGCGCGGCTGATTGGCCGCATCCACCGTGTGCGTTATTCCGGGTGGCACGGCCGTCTCAAGAAACGCGCGCACCTCCTTTCGGAACTCGGTTTGCTCAGGTGAGTCTTCAATTGCGAAATCCATGGATTCAACCTCCCTTTTTTCCAGACACAAGATTTCTCCTGGATGGCCAATGCGGATGCCAAAGCCCGCCCCATCCATCCTTGTTTGCTGCTGATACGAATCAAACCAGGCAGGTGATTCTAACTGACCTGTCACCAACGCATGTATTTGCGTAGAGAAATTGCCTTTCTGCAAACGGATATCCCGTATTTAGACCTAATAAAGAAGACCACGCATTCCAGCATCTACCGGACGCGGGGACAATCAGCCCGTCTGTTGTAGACTCATTATCAAAATAGCTGTTTAAGTCCGATCACAAGGAAGCCAGTATGAAACTCATCGGTCAGATCATGCTGTTCGCGGCATTGCTGTGCATGTCGGCCTGGACATGTGCACAAACCTTTCCCGGCAAGCCGATGCGCCTGCTCGTGCCCTTCCCCGCGGGAGGGCCTGCCGACCTGTATGCGCGGGAGTTATCGCAAGGCATGGGGTCCAGGCTGGGTCAGCCCATGCTCGTCGAAAACAAGGGCGGCGCAGCCGGCACGCTCGCCATCGAGACAGTCGCCAAGTCGGCTCCGGACGGATACACCCTGGCACTGGCTGCCGCATCGGCACTGGTCATGGCGCCCTTCGCGCGCAGCAGCCTCGGATATGACGCGCGCAAGGATTTTGCGCTGATCACCACCGTGGCCAAGAATCCCGAAGTGCTGGTCGCCAACCCATCGGTGCCAGCTAAAACACTGCGCGAGTTCGTCGCATTTCTGAAAGCCAATCCGGGCAAGATCAATTACGGCTCCACCGGCAGCGGCGGCGTTACCCACCTGGCCGCAGAGAATTTCCGGCTCGAAGTCGGCGTGGATATCGTGCATGTTCCGTATAGTGGTGCTGCACCGGTGGTGACGGCCCTGCTCGGTGGTCATGTGCAGATGGCCGTGCTGGGCATACCTGCCGTCATTCCCCACCTTGCGTCGGGCAAGCTCAGAGCCATCGCGCTGATGAGCGGACAGCGCGCAGCCGCCATGCCGGACGTGCCCACCACCGTCGAAGGCGGCTATCCAAAACTGCTGTCGGATTTCTGGTACGGGCTGATCGGACCCGCTGCGATACCGCAATCAGCGCAGGCGCGACTGCGCAGCGCAGCCGTGGCCACCCTGGAATCGCCCTCGGTTCAGGAACAATTCATCAAGGCCGGTGCCGTCTCATTTCCATCGACGTCCGAGGAATTCATGACCTTCATGCTGGCTGAACAGGCCAAGTGGGGAGGCACCATCAAGGCCATCGGCTTCAAGGAAGATTAAAAGTCTGTTTCAAAATGAAGACAATCACACTTTGTCATTCCGAGTGCAGCGAGGAATCTGCTGTTTAATCAGAACATAAGCAGATTCCTCAGCCTTGGGCTTCGGAATGACAAGTCATTTTGAAATGAGCTCTAAGAATTGAAATTGAAAACAGGAGTGTAGTCATGCATGGCACAACCAAGTCACTTGTCACAGCAGGCATCGCCGCGGCATTGCTTCTGGCCGCATCGGCCCCGCTGCTCGCCCAGCAGAAATCGTCGCCGCTGCCGGATGGCTATCCGAGCAAGCCGATCCGGATGATCGTTTCGGCAATTCCCGGCGCGGGCAGCGACATCCTCGCCAGGATCGTGTCCAAGGCACTCGGCGAAAAAATCGATCGCTCCCTTGTGGTCGACAATCGCGGCGGCGCAAACGGCGTTCCGGCCATGAATGAAATCGTGCGCGCAGCGCCTGACGGGCACACCATCATGACGGCGGGAAATCTGCTGATCCTCAATGGCGTGCTCAAAAAGGTTCCCTACGACATCCGCAAGACGCTCGAACCGGTGGCGCAGATGTCCTCGCAACCCTATCTGCTGCTGGTCGTCCCTTCCCTGCCGATCAGCAATCTCAAGGAACTGGTTCAATATGCCAAGAGTCACCCGCGCGGACTGAGCTATGCCTCATCCGGACTGGGTGCCGTCAACCATCTGGCCATGGAACTGCTGACCAGCCGCACCGGCATTGAACTGGTGCATGTGCCATACAAAGGCAACGCACAGGCCTACGGCGACCTGCTCACGGAACGGATTCATCTGATCTACGGTGCCGGCGCCAGCAGCACACCGCATATCAAGAGCGGCAAACTGCGCGCCATCGCGATCTCCGGAGGAAGGCGCGCCACCGCATTCCCGGACCTGCCAACGGTGGCTGAATCCGGCGTCAGCGGCTACGACGTGACCAATAGCTACTCCCTCTATGTACCCGCCGGCGTAACGGGCCCCATCGTTGCCTGGCTCAACCGCGAAGTGAACGAGATCGTCAATAGCGTCGAGGTCAAGGGCAAGCTCGCCACGGAAGGCGCCGATCCCGGCGTGCCCCGCGACCCGGCCGCGCTGAAAGATGCCTTCATCAAGGAATACGCGACCTGGGAGAATTTTCTCAGCACATCAAAAATCAAGCTGACGGACTGACAGGAGCAGTCCGCAGGGGATCACTCTTCCAGCTTGATGCCGGTCTCCTGGATGACCTTCTTCCAGACGGCCGAATCGGTGGCGATGAATTGCCTGAACTGCGCCGGCGTATTGCCCACCAGAATGCTGCCGCCGGCCTCCAGCGGCGCCAGCACTTCGGGCGCCCTGGCAACCAGCGCGAAGTTCTCACCCAGTTTGTTGACAATCGCTGCCGGCGTGGCTGCCGGCGCCAGAAAGCCCAGCCAGTTCGGCACACTGTATTCCGGCAATCCCTGCTCGGCCACCGTTGGGACCTCAGGCACCAGTCGCGAGCGCTTGTCATCGGTCAGGGCCAGCGCCCGCAATTTGCCGGCTTTCAGCAATGGCAGCACGGCCAGCAGGGCGACCGAGGTGATATCAACCCGTCCTGCCATCAAATCCGGCATCACCGGCCCGGTTCCCTTGTAGTGCACATACGTCACCCGGGTCTTGCTCATGCTGTGCACCAGCGCAACAGCAAGATGGCTGATACCACCGGCGCCCGCCGTGCCGACATTGATCTTGTCCGGATTGTTTCTGGCATAGGTGATGTATTCGGCAAAGGTCTTTGCCGGAAATGACGGTGTCACCGCCAGCACCGATGCACGCTTGCTGATCTGGGTCACCGGGGCAAAGTCCTTGAATGAGTCGAACGGCAGATCCTTGTAGAGCCACGGAATGATGGTGTAGCTGCCCGTGGCGATGAGCAGCGTGTACCCGTCCGGCGCGGCCTTGGCGACAGCGCCATAACCAATCGTGCCGCCCGCCCCGCCCTTGAAATCCATGATGACCTGTTGCCCCAGCAATGAAGTCATCTTGTTCGCGTACAGGCGGGTCTCCTGATCGTTCGGACCACCGGCCGCATAAGATGCGATCCATGTCATCGGCCTGGACGGGAAACTGTCGACCGTCGATTGCGCCATTGCCCCACCGCCGAGCAGCAGCGCCGGAATCGAAACACACCAAACGATATTGCGAAATTTCTGCATCACCCATCTCCATTGAAAAACCGAGCGCGGGGTCTCCCGCGCCTATTCCTGCCGGATATTGTTTTCCTTCACCTGCCTGATCCAGCGATTCACTTCCTTGACGATGAACTGCCCGAACTGGGCCGGCGTGCTGCCCACCATGACCGTGCCATCGGCTTCCATGTTTTTTCCGATTGCGCACGTTCACACTGCTGTCATTCACCATTGCTTTCCTGCTGAACCGCGCGCGGCGCCGACTACTTCGCCGGCAGGGTGCGCAGATAGGCCACCAGCGCATCCAGATCAGTCGCCTTCAGCTTCGCGTAGTAGGGAACACCCATGGGCGGCTTCAGGCGGCTGCCATCCGGGCGCACGCCGGTGCTGATCACCTTCTTCAGGTCCGCATCCGTGTACTTGCCCAATCCGGTCGGCGTTATGTTTGAAGAAACACTGGTCCCCCAAGGACCATAGAAGATGAAGCCTCCGGCACCCAGGTTATTGGCAACATCCGGCGCTCCCTGCGGTCCGGCCGGCGAATGACACTCGATGCAATGACCGGCTGGTCCGGACAGATAACGACCGTACGCAATCTTGTCTCTGGCTGACACATCCGCCACTTTGCCAACCGGCGGACCATACGATGGCGGCAGCAGTATCTTGTATTCGGACTTCTGCACCTGATTTTTTACCGGCTTGACCGAGCGCAGATAAGCGACGATCGCGCGCACATCATTGTCTGACATGCCCCGATACATGCCGATCGGCATCGGAGGTCCGATGATGGATCCGTCAGGACGCTTTCCTTCACGGATGGCGGTGATGATCTGCGCATCGGTCCACTTGCCGATTCCGGTCTCCTTGTCAGGCGTGATATTCGACCCATACGCCACAAAAACCTTATCCTCGATCTTCAGACCACCCGCCAACTCCATTCCTGGCAAAGGCCCGTTGGGACCTTGCGGTGTATGGCAATTGCCACAAGCAACAATGGACTGCATCAGATAACGACCGCGCTCCAGTGGCGTTTGCGCCTGTGCCGCCGTGCCCAGCGCAATCGCCACCAGAAACAACACGCTTGAAAACTTTCTCAACTTCGATTCTCCTTTCTCCATGGTTGGTGTTTTGAATCGAATCACACGCAGCGTTTCAATCCCCCAATCAGCGCCTTCCCGGATTGGGCAGGAAGGCGGCAAACAAACCCAGCATCAGCAGGAATGAACAGTAGTAATACACCTTCTCCATGCCGACCAGATCGGCAAGCTGCCCCAGCGCCGCAGCACCCAGCGCACCCAGCCCGAACGAAAACCCAAAGAACATTCCCGCCACCAGGCCCACGCGCCCGGGCAGCAGTTCCTGCGCATAGACCAGAATGGCCGAAAAGGCCGAGGCGAGCACCAGACCGATAATCACGGTCAGTACAGCCGTCCAGAACAAATTCGCGTAGGGCAGCATGAGCGCGAACGGAAAAGCGCCGAGGATGGAGAACCAGATCACCGGTTTGGCTCCGAAACGGTCACCGATCGGGCCGCCGGCAAAGGTGCCTGCCGCCAACGCCCCCAGAAAAATGAACAGGTAAATCTGCGCGCTTTGCACCGACAAGTGGAATTTCTGTATCAGGTAGAAGGTGTAGTACGAACTCAAGCTCGCCGTATACACGTTCTTCGAAAAAAGCAGCACCACCAGCACCGCAATGGCAAGGGTCACCCTGGTACGCGACAAGCTCGCATGCGCGCGCGGTGCCTCACGCCTGGCACCTTGACCCGCCATGGTGGGATGGCGGCTATACCAGAAACTGACATTGGTCAGCAGCAGAATGGCCAGCAGCGCCGCTAGCGAGAACCACGCAATACTGGGTTGCCCTCGCGGCACCACGATGAAGGCAGCCAGCAGCGGTCCGATTGCGGAGCCCGTCGCCCCGCCAACCTGGAAAAGTGACTGCGCAAAACCATAGCGCCCCCCCGAGGCCATGCGCGCCACACGCGACGCCTCCGGGTGAAACACGGATGACCCGACGCCCACCAGCGCCGCCGCAAACAGGATGACGGCATACGACGAGGCAACCGACAACAGCAGCAGGCCGATCAGACTGCTGCCCATTGCCACCGGCAGCGAAAATGGCTGCGGGTGGCGGTCGGTCACCATGCCCACGACCGGCTGCAACATCGAGGCAGTCAGCTGGAATGCCAGCGTGATCAGCCCGATCTGTCCGAAATCAAGCTGATAGCTTTCCTTCAGGATGGGGTACAGCGCCGACAACAGCGACTGATTCATGTCGTTCAGCAGATGGCATGTGCTCAACGAAGCCAGAATGGCGAAAGTTGCCGTGCCTGACGCGGCACCGCGGACTTGACCGGGCGTGACGGTAGTTGCGTTTTCGCTCAATACAGTTCCTCTGCTGGACGACACAATTGAACAACGGGCCGCCAATTACTCCGGCTTGATGCCCGACAGGCTCACCATTCTGCGGAAGGTTTCGTTTTCAGAGCGCGTGAACTGCCCCAGTTCTTCGGGTGTTGACGTGTTGATGGTCAGGCCGGAGTCGGTCAGCTTCTTGGACAGTTCCGGGTCCGTCAACGCACGCACAGTCGCAGCGTTCAGCTTGTCGATGATGGGCCTGGCCGTGCCGGCCGGCGCATAGAGTCCGATCCAGCTCTGCATCGTATATCCGGGAAAACCCGACTCACCCATGGTGGGAATCTGCGGCAGGCTGCTCGAGCGCGTTGCACC
>CANKAJ010000151.1 GCA_947479645.1 Betaproteobacteria bacterium
CCGAGAAAACCCCAAAAAGGACCCACCCCGAACGTCCAGACCACGTCGCCCTCTGCCGCGGAAGCCAGCGACGACCTCCCGCTTTAAAGCCGAAGGCAACGAACGCAAACCATTCTCGACTCGCTTCGCCACCTCGGCAAAACCCGGTTTCTCTCGTGGTTTCAATCGAAGTGACGAAAGCAAAACTGGCCCAGGAGGCAGCTATAAAAAGACCCGAGCCCGCCCTTCCCGCTAATTGAGTTCCCTGCTATTGTTGTTGCGATTGTTTCAAAGCCAAAGTGTTTAATAAGAATAAGCGGCATATCAGTGTCGTAAGAAAGGCTCGCCAATAGGAGGTTAGTCATGTCCCATAACCGCGGTCGGATTTTACTTTCATCGCTTGCAGTAGCATCGTGTTTTTCAAACTGGCCTGGATACGCCCACGCCAGTGGATTTGCCTTGATTGAGCAAAATGCCAGCGGCATGGGTAATGCCTACGCCGGCGCTGCTGTAGCAACCGAAGACGCCAGCACCATCTATTTCAACCCTGCCGGCCTGACTGCGCTTCCTGCAGGCAGGCACTATTCGGTTTCGATTCATGCCATCGATCCTTCGGCGAAATTCACCAATAATGCATCGGTGTCTGCTGGCGGTATCGTTGCTCCGGGCATCCCAACACCTTTTACTTTCTCCGGCATGGGCGGTGACGCTGGCAGTACTGCCTATGTGCCGAATGCCTATTTCGCCATGAACCTCGACTCGCGCTGGTCAGCAGGGGTCGGCATCAATGCCCCCTTTGGCCTGAAGACACAATATGAGGACGGCTGGCTCGGCCGCTTTCAGGGCCTCAAGTCCGATTTAAAGACACTGAATATCAATCCCACGATTGCCTACAAACTCAATGATGCGGTTTCCCTCGGCGCCGGGCTCAACTACCAGCAAATCGATGCCACGCTGACCAAAGCAATCAACTACACGGCGATCGTTGGTTCGGTAAACGTCCCTGCAGCCATTGCCGCCGGCAATGTCGAAGGAAGAAATGAACTCAAAGGCAAGGATTCAGGTTGGGGCTTTAACCTCGGCGCCACGTTCCGCCTGTCCGATCAGTCGAAATTCGGGATCGCCTATCGCTCCGCAATCAAATACAACCTGACTGGCACCTTCACTGCGGTTCGGCCAGTTACCGCCAGCCCAGCTGCCAACACGATTATCAATACCTGGGCTCAAACACTGGACCAGAACATATCGGTTGCAATCAAAATGCCCGACTCGTTCTCGTTCAGCTTCATGCATCGTTTGAGTGACCGTTGGGATTTGCTGGAGGATCTGACCTGGACCGGCTGGGCAAAGATTCCGGAGATACGTATCAAGTTCACGGCGCCCGGCGCACCTGACGATGTCACCAACTGGACGCTGCGCAATACCTTGCGAGCATCGGTCGGCGCCAACTATCGCTACAACGATGACCTTAAACTGCGCTTCGGGGTTGCCTATGATCAGAGTCCGGTGACCGACGCGTACCGCACAGTGCGACTGCCCGACAACAATCGCACCTGGCTGAGCCTTGGCGCACAGTACAAGACGAGCCGAAACGGAAAACTGGACGCCGGCTTCTCGTACATCTGGGTGAAGTCAGCGGCAATCAACAGTAGCGCCGATCAAGCCATAACTGCCTTGGGCTACCCCCGAGGGCTGATGAATGGCACCTATGACAACTCGGTGCGGGTGTTGAGCCTGCAGTATTCGAACAGTTTCTGAGCTTTCATATCGCCAACAAAAAACGCGCCTCGGCGCGTTTTTTGTTGGCCAGTTCAAGCGTTATTCGTAACGGACGTCCACGATTTCGTACTCGCGGGTGCCACCCGGCGCCTGGACCAGCGCAATATCTCCCGCAGACTTTCCAATCAAGGCCCGCGCAACCGGTGACCCGATTGAGATCTTGCCCTGCTTGATGTCCGCCTCATCGTCTCCGACGATCTGGTAGGTGATGGAATCGCCACTCTTTACCTCAGTCAATTCCACCGTCGCGCCGAACACGCAACGCCCGTCGGCATCCAGCGTCTTCGGATCAATGATTTGCGCATTGGAAAGCTTTGACTCCACTTCAGCAATGCGCCCTTCAATAAAACTCTGGCGCTCCTTGGCCGCATCATATTCCGCGTTCTCGGAAAGATCCCCGTGCGAGCGTGCTTCAGCAATCGCGGCAATCGTAGCCGGCCGCTCCACCGTTTTCAGTTTGTGCAGTTCGGCACGCAGTTTTTCAACGCCGATTACAGTCAAAGGAGTCTTGGGCATATCGAAATTCCAATCAGGCCAGCAATCCCCAAGCATGCACGGGTATTGCTGGAAGCTTAGGGTTACAAATATAAGATCAAGTTACCACAGAATCCGTACTCTTTACCCTGGTGCCTCGGTCGTCCTCAGGCAGGCCCAGCGTGGTATGGAGGCTCTGGAGAGCATAAGGTACAGGAACAGCCATATGACGGAGCCCGGCACACGCGGCGCGCGCACCAGCGATGGTCGTATAGTAGGTAATTCGATGCGCCAGTGCCGATGTTCGAATCGAACGGGAGTCCGATACGGCAGTGCGCGTCTCTTCGACGGTGTTGACGATCAGACTGAACTCACCGTTCTTGATCATATCAACAACATGCGGTCTGCCTTCGGCCACTTTATTTACAGTCGCCACCGGCACGCCATGTGCCGTGATCACCGCCGCCGTTCCCCGCGTCGCTATCAGCGTAAAACCCAGTTCACGCAGATTACGTGCGATTTCCACTGCAGCAAGCTTGTCAGCATCGCGAACACTGATGAAGGCCTGGCCAGCACGCGGCAACTTGACACCTGCCGCCAACTGCGATTTGACAAAGGCTTCACCGAATGTGTAGCCCACGCCCATCACTTCGCCTGTGGACTTCATTTCCGGTCCCAGGATGGTATCGACTCCAGGAAATTTGATAAACGGAAATACCGCTTCCTTGACCGAAAAATATGGCGGTATGACCTCACGGATCTCCCTGCCGCCACGGCTTTGTTCAGACAGCGAGCGACCGGCCATGCAACGTGCCGCAATCTTGGCCCATTGCAGCCCGGTTGCCTTCGATACAAATGGCACGGTGCGCGACGCACGCGGATTAACCTCAAGCACGTAGACCACATCCCTCTGGATTGCGAACTGAACGTTCATCAAACCAACGACCTTGAGTCCTTTGGCCAAAGCGACGGTCTGACGTTTTAGTTCACGCTCAAGAAACGCGCTGAGCGAAAAGGATGGCAGAGAACACGCCGAATCGCCTGAATGCACGCCCGCCTGCTCGATGTGCTCCATGATGCCCGCGACGAGAATCTTCTTGCCATCCGATACGGCATCCACATCCACTTCGATGGCATCATTGAGGAAGCGATCCAGCAATACCGGCGAATCATTGGACACCTTGACCGCTTCACGCATGTAGCGTTCCAGGTCGCGCTGTTCGTGCACGATCTCCATGGCGCGGCCGCCCAGCACGTAGCTTGGGCGCACCACCAGCGGGTAGCCGATTTCCAGCGCCAGTTTCAGCGCATCGGCCTCGGTCCTGGCCGTACGGTTCGGTGGTTGCTTCAACTTCAATTTGTGCAGCAGTTTTTGAAACCGCTCGCGGTCTTCGGCGGCATCGATCATATCTGGCGAAGTGCCAATGATCGGAACGCCGGCCTTTTCCAGGTCGCGTGCAAGCTTGAGCGGTGTCTGGCCGCCATACTGGACGATGACACCCTCCGGCTTTTCCTTGTCGACAATCTCCAGCACATCTTCAAGTGTCAGCGGCTCGAAATACAGGCGATCCGATGTATCGTAATCGGTGGAAACGGTCTCCGGATTGCAGTTGACCATGATGGTTTCAAATCCATCCTCGCGCAGGGCCAAGGCGGCATGCACGCAGCAATAGTCAAATTCAATGCCCTGCCCGATACGGTTCGGTCCACCACCCAGTATCATGATCTTGCGTCGGCTGGTAGGCTCGGCCTCGCATTCATCCTGGTAGGTCGAATAAAGATAGGCGGTCGTCGTGGCGAACTCGGCCGCGCAGGTATCCACGCGCTTGTAGACCGGACGTATCCCAAGTTCGTGCCTGCGCGCGCGCACTGCCTGCTCAGTCGCCTTGAGCAACTTCGCGAGTCGGCGATCGGAAAAACCCTTGCGCTTCAATGCACGCAAACGGTCCGCGTCCAAGGCTTCAAGCTGTAATTTGTCCAGCACCATCTCGGTGTCTACAATGTCCTTGATCTGCACAAGAAACCACGGATCAATGTGGGTCAGCGCATGTACTTCCTCAATCGAGAATCCGTTCTCGAACGCATCACCGACATACCAGATGCGATCCGGGCCAGGCTCCCCAAGTTCCTTCTCGATCGTCTCACGATCAGTGGTTTTCTGGTTCAAGCCGTCGACGCCGACTTCCAGTCCACGCAATGCCTTCTGAAACGATTCCTGGAAGGTGCTGCCAATGGCCATCACCTCACCCACCGATTTCATCTGTGTGGTGAGCCGATCATTGGCTTGCGGAAACTTCTCGAACGCGAACCGCGGCACCTTGGTCACCACATAATCGATCGATGGCTCGAACGATGCCGGTGTGGCACCGCCAGTAATTTCGTTCTTCAGTTCATCCAGGGTGTAGCCGACTGCCAGCTTGGCTGCCACCTTGGCGATCGGGAATCCCGTCGCCTTGGAAGCGAGCGCCGACGATCGCGACACACGCGGATTCATCTCAATGACGATCATGCGCCCATCGTCGGGATTAATGGCGAACTGCACGTTCGAGCCGCCCGTATCGACGCCAATTTCGCGCAATACCGCGATCGACGCATTGCGCATGATCTGGTATTCCTTGTCGGTCAGCGTCTGCGCCGGCGCAACCGTAATCGAGTCCCCGGTATGCACACCCATAGGGTCCAGGTTCTCTATAGAGCAGATGATGATGCAATTGTCCTTGCTGTCCCGCACCACTTCCATCTCGAACTCTTTCCAGCCGATCAGAGACTCTTCGATCAGGAGTTCTTTTGTCGGGGAAGCTTCCAGCCCACGCTCACAGATGGCAACAAACTCTTCGCGGTTATAGGCGATACCCCCGCCTGCACCGCCCAGCGTGAATGACGGCCGTATGACCACCGGATAGCCGATCGCCACCTGCACCTGCAGTGCTTCTTCCATGGAATGCGCCGTCTTCGAATGCGCACTGCCCAAGCCGATGCGAGTCATGGCCTGTTTGAATTTCTCGCGGTCTTCGGCCATGTCGATGGCCTCTTTCTTCGCGCCGATCATTTCCACGCCGTACTTATCCAGCACCCCGTGCTTGGCCAGGTCAAGCGCACAGTTCAGCGCCGTCTGGCCACCCATCGTGGGTAACAGCGCATCGGGACGTTCCTTGGCGATGATCGCCTCGACCATTTTCCAGGTGATAGGCTCAATGTACGTGACATCGGCCGTTTCCGGGTCGGTCATGATCGTGGCCGGATTGGAATTCACCAGCACAACGCGATAGCCCTCTTCACGCAGCGCCTTGCAAGCCTGCGCCCCGGAATAGTCAAATTCACAGGCCTGCCCGATAACAATGGGGCCGGCGCCAATGATGAGTATCGTCTTGATGTCGGTCCGCTTAGGCATTGCCGCCCTTTTCCATCATCGCCACGAAACGATCAAACAGATAGCCAATGTCATGTGGCCCGGGACTTGCCTCCGGATGACCCTGGAAGCAAAAGGCCGGCCTGTCCGTGCGGGCAAGACCCTGCAGGGAACCATCAAACAACGACACGTGAGTGACACGAAGCGTCTTCGGCAAGGTATCAGGATTGACCGCAAAACCATGATTCTGGCTGGTAATCACAACCTGGTTTGACTCGAGATCCTTGACCGGATGGTTGGCGCCATGGTGGCCAAATTTCATCTTCATGGTCTTCGCACCGGAGGCAAGTCCCATCAATTGGTGCCCCAGACAGATGCCAAACAATGGAATGCGCGTGTTGTCGAGAATCTCTCGTGCGGCCTCGATGGCGTAGTCACAGGGTTCCGGGTCACCAGGACCATTGGAAAGAAAGATTCCGTCGGGCTTCAGTGCCAGCGTGTCCTTGGCGCTGGTCTGCGCCGGAACCACCGTCACACTGCAACCGCGGCTGACCAGCATACGCAGAATATTGCGCTTTATACCGAAATCATAGGCCACGACATGAAACCGCGAAGCGCCGGCACTTTCATAGCCCTTGCCCAGCATCCACTCACCCGTGTCCCACGCGTAGGCTTTGTTAGTGCTGACGACTTTGGCCAGATCCATGCCGGCAAGACCCGGGAACCCCTGAGCGGCACCAATTGCCTTTTGCTCGTCGACATCACCGGCCATCAAGGCCCCGTTCTGGGCGCCTTTTTCCCGCAGAATGCGGGTCAGCTTGCGGGTATCGATGCCGGCAATACCGACAACATTGTGCTTTTTAAGATAGGCGTCCAGCGACTGCTCGGAGCGAAAGTTCGACACAACCGGCGACAGTTCACGAATGACCAACCCGGAGGCGAACACGCCGCCGGACTCCTCGTCCTCCGCATTCACACCGGTATTGCCAATATGCGGATAGGTCAGCGTGACAATCTGGCGCGCATAGGAAGGGTCGGTAAGGATTTCCTGATACCCCGTCATGGCTGTATTAAAAACCACTTCACCAGGCGCCAAACCGTCTGCGCCGATCGAAACGCCACGAAAAATGGTGCCGTCGGCGAGCGCTAGGATGGCGGGCGGCAGCTTAGGCGACACAGGAAATCCGTTTAGAATTAGGCGACTAGATACGAAAAGCGGGGCGACCCCAACGGCCGTCCCGCCACGCATCTAAACCGACTGATTATACCGCAGAGTGACCACTCGTTCAATGCCGGTCAGTGAGCCCATTGCATCCGCGACCCGATTGACCCGGAAATAGCAGTTACTGCAACGCTGCAAAGCCACTCTGCAAGCCGGAAAACAACTGCAAGTTGTGCGCATCCCGCCCAAATTGGCCAATCCTGGCTCTAGACACATCCAAGTCCTGCCCCAAGACATTGAATTGACTTAAATTAATCTGATGAGAGACATACGCACTGTCAGAAATAGCGCTGTCCGACTCAGTCAAGTGAAAATCCAACAAGGCGTTGGTCATTACCCAACTATTCAGACCCGGACCTTCTGACACTGCGGGTAATTCATTACCCATCCCCGCCATGTCTTTGAGACTTTGAATTTCATTCCGGGAATTGGGCAAAAAAGGTTCGATGAGTTGACCATTGTCGCTACCCGCATCAAGGATGGACTGGATATTTTCGATAATGCCTGGCTGGGAATACCAGTCTTTCAGTGCCACCAGATCACTGGAAGGCTCCGCTGAACCAATGCCGCTACCCTGATCGGACAGCAATGAATCCCCGGCCGTGATTTGTTGCCCCAACAACGATGAACTGCTTGCTTCCGATTCACTTGCAACTGAAGCATCCAGTCCACCGAACCCGGGGGGGGAGACATTATCGCGACCTCCACTTCCAGGCTGATCGCCGTCTGACTCGCCTGACGTTGAGTCGTCACCGACATCACCAGCGGGCGGCTCATCCGAACCAGAGTCGCCCGCGCCACCGCCCCCAGAATCGGGGTCTGGGTCTGGTTCGGGCTCCGGTTCGGGCTCCGGTTCAGGCTCCGGTTCGGGTTCGGGTTCGGGTTCGGGCTCGGGTTCGGGCTCGGGTTCTGGTTCGGGCTCCGGTTCAGGCTCCGGCTCCGGCTCAGGTTCGGGCTCGGGCTCTGGTTCCGGTTCCGGTTCCGGTTCCGGTTCAGGCTCCGGTTCCGGTTCAGGCTCCGGTTCCGGTTCAGGCTCCGGTTCAGGCTCCGGCTCGGGTTCGGGTTCGGGTTCGGGTTCGGGTTCGGGAACTGGATCTGGATCTGGATCTGTTTCTAGGTTCGATGCCAAAAACAGGGATTGACTCAGCCATCCGAAACTCGGGTCGCTCAGCGTTGCAGAAACGACATCAGTCGCAATACTGTCTACCGTCCCAGCGACGCCGAACTGATAAGCAATGACTCCGCCCATTGCCGAATCGACACTCGAATGAGAATCCAGATTCGCGCTGCGTAAGTCATAGGTATCAATGCGTTTCGGAAATATGATCTGCACCAGCAGCGGCAACAGCGGGTCACCTTGATAATCCGACGTAAATGGAGAGTCCAGCACCCCCGACAGCTTGATCGAGTCACCCATCCCCAAATCAAGCAGAACGTCATGTTCAGTTTTGGTGAGCAGGATGTCCTGGCGCGTAATGCCGCCTCCCAGCGAAATGGTTCCCCCATAAGTTGCAATAACATCCGCACCGTCGCCTCTGTTGAAAGCAAAAATATTTCCGTACGAGCCGACGCTGAAAAAATCATCTCCCTTGCCGCCAATCAGAAATCCGGTTACCTCGAAAGAGGATAGGGTGACCTCATCCGCACCATCGCCTGCGTCGACAAGAACATTACCCTGGCCTGCCGTGACCACATCGTCTCCGGCCATCCCCTCCACGATTGGCGAATCCGGATTCGCCGACAAAATGTCGTTGCCATCGGTTGGGACGTGTTGCGGATAAGCAAGAACGTCTAAAACGTCGGCAGGAGTCCAGGTAACGTCGTCGACAAAGGATATTTCATCGATTTCCTGGCTGTTGCCGTCAAACCAGGCCGTGATGGTTACAGTCATGCCAGAGAAAAGACTGGTCAGTACAAGATCGCTGTCCCTCTGTGTCACGACGACTTCAACTGACGCCAGCCCTGACAATTGCAATCGATCGAAATCGCCTGCACCGCTGTCATGCTGGTCAACGACCAAATAGGTCGCCTCCGCAACAACCGTATCGCTTCCAACCCCGCCGCTGACAATCACGTCGTGCCCGAGAACCGTGATCGTGTCATCGCCGGATCCTCCATCGACAGTAAAGGTGCCCTGACTGCTGGCCTCGATCAGATCATCACCCTCACCACCATCGATAAGGCCATCAACACCAAAAAGGGAAATGGTGTCATTCCCCTCGCCACCACGCAATTGATCGAAGCCACGGCTAAGTGATGTCTTCGAAAAAATAAAATCATCACCACTACCACCATCGAGGATATTGAACGCACCCTGGTCTTCCGGAGGAGTCCCATCCTCAAAAAACGCGTCTGACAGTCGCAGATCCCGATTGTCGAGATAGTCGTTACCATCACCGCCGTACAGGATGTCGTTACCAGCAATTCCGTCCGTCAGAACGTCGTCACCATCACCACCATCAATGTAGTCATCACCTGGCCGCCCCAGCAGGTATGCATATTCACCAAATCCCAATTGGCTGTGGGCCAATCCAGAGGACTGGAGATATTGCAGCGGGTCTGCATCACCAAGAATCCAATCATCTCCGTCCCCACCATAAATTGCATCCGCCCCATTGCCGCCAAAAATAATATCATTTCCAGAATTTCCATTAATACTATCGTCATATAATCCATTAATAGTTATCAGATTATCTAAACCCAATGCGTAATCAATTGCACCGCGAAGCGTCGGAAATGATCGTGTATCAGAAAACCCGATGCCCGCGTCATCCCATCTCGCCGTGAATAGTCGTGCAGTGGAATCGAAATAAAACCAAAGCTCATCACCGATTGCCAGACTGAATGATGCTGATGAAGGATCATCGATGCTGCTGTTGCGGAGCAACTTGAAATCCCCATACAGATGATCGCTGAACTGGCCTCCGACGAGGGTGTCCTGCCCGGCCCCCCCCACCAGATCATCACCGTAGCCGCCCGCAGCAGGGTCGATCGGCAAGTCTGCCCCCAGCGCCGCGCCATATAGTTGGTCATTTCCGGGGCCGCCCCAGGCCGCATCCCCACCCTCGACATAACTGCCTTCATACAGGTCATCGCCGGCCTTACCGTGAAAGAAACCGGGGCGCGCGCCAAGTACTATTTCACCATCGTCGTTTTCTACGCCCTCGGCTTGATAATGATCCTGGAAATCACTACCTAACTGAAAGTCCGCATCATCGGGCCCATCAGTCAGCAAACTCCCGACATAGTGGTAGTCATATTCCGGATCCCCATCATCCTGTGCAGAGCCCAATGAGATGCCAAGCGCGCCATTGGCAAAATTTCTGACTTCAATCTCGGCATTGATGGTCAAAATGCCGAAGGTGGCGAGATCCCCGACGAACGAATAACTGAATTGCCCATCCGCGCTCTGATAGTGATTGCCGGAGGTCCTGTTTCCGCCACTCAGAGTCACTCCATCGAGCTTGATGCTGCCCAGGCCGTCCGAATCGTAAATGACGTCGTAGCCACCCAGGTCATTTTCGGATCGATACACATAAACGTCATTGCCTGCTCCGCCTTCGAGGTAATCGCTGCCTTCACCGCCATCCAGAATGTCAGCACCATTGCCTCCATAAAGGTGATCGGCGTACTTCCCCCCGGACAGTTCGTCGGACTGATCCCCGCTGAAGCTGATGCGAATGGGATTGACCTGCTGCAGGACACTCCCACCCACCACCCGAATGCTGTAGTCCTGCCCCGAACTGTTCCTGATTGTCTTGTCGGTAAAAAGATAACTCTCTGCTCCAAAATCCTTTCTCTGGACGGCCACATCGTCAGCAAGATCACTGATGGTTTTTTTGAGTTTCCATGCCAAAAACTCGGCGCGATCCTTCAACCACGAATCAGTCAGTGTTCCTGTATTGGCAGAAGCATTGTTAATATCAAGTTCGCCGTGTTGGTTGTGCTGCGAATAGACCGAAGCAGACCCCACAAGTACAAACGGGTTGAGTTCCTTCAGCGCGTAGCGGTAGGCCAGGCCTTCGGCGTCGCTCTGCCGCGCCCTGACGATCAGGTCCGACGCATTAGAAGGCAACTGAATCCTGAATGAACCAGCGTAACCGCCCTGTGCAATCGTTAGCTGAAGGTCGTTGAGGTTGGAATAAAAGGCTTCACGATTCCCAATTGGGGTTGCATCGCTCGCACCAAAGACCCTTCGGACAACATCGAGAGTACTTTCAAGCGTGCGACTATTCCGCGCACTGGACGCCCGGACCAGACTCGCTATCTGAGCATCCCCGAGCGTCGGGTCCAGACTGGACAACACCGCATAAGTCGCCAGTGCGTCTGTCAGAGGGCCCATGGCATGATTGAATGCCACCGGTCTTTCGGTCAGCGGAATATCCGGGTCAAGCTGATTCTCAATCGCGATGAAAATAACAGGAGCGACCTGGTAGCCCAGACCCGCAATCGGACTGGGCCCGGCATCAGCCTTGATGTTGCTAATCTTGGCCGCATCAATCGGCGCGGCGATACCTAACGCCGAGGCCAGTCTGGTTATTGATGTGTTGGTGGCCCGAATGCCACCCAGGCCTGGCGAATTGTAGAGATAGGCATGACTGACATTGGCAGCAAAATCTGCTGCTATCCCCGTCGCCAGAAAACCGCCAAGACTGTGCCCGGTAACAGTGAATGCAGGCAACAGCGTCCCGTTGCCTATCCACTCATTGACCTTATTCTTGAGTGCTCCGTACTGTGACTGAAACACAGTGCCGCCGAGCAAAAAGACATCCACTAAATCAGTGGCGAGATCATAGCCGTCGTCGGTCCCACGAATGACGAGAAATCTGTTGTTGCCACGATCTGCGAAAACAGTGGCAGACAAGCCGATAGTGGGGACGTTGTATTGATCGACTACTGACCACTTCTCGATAAATTGACTGGCATGACTTGAAGACATACCAGCAGCAATAAGAGCATCAGAAAAATCTGTTCCGACGACTGAACGTGATAACTGTGCATATGCAGCGAGTGCTAGCTCAGATTGAATGAAATTGTTCGCAGAAGCGGTCATTTTTCACTTTTCATTTGAAAAATAGATTTCTCTGCACTAACTTGGCTATTTATTTCTGGACAGATGTAGGACGACTCATGCATTGGACTAGGAAAATCACCTCCGCGCCGAATATATCGAATAGACTCTCCTAGAATTTTCCTATCACTTACGCGAACAACTCGATGTTCGCTACGCAAAATTTCCGCATTGCCGGGTTTTAAGTACCGTAGATCCCATTCGTAGTAATACTCATCACTCGCTTTCGCATCCTTCTTCATCGGAATTTTGAAATTACCGAATCGATCGAATTTTTCTGCCGGCAAAGTGACCGTCTCATAGACTTTGATTCCGCCGTCGACTGCGCATAGTTCGCGCACCTGTACATCGGCGAGATACTTTCGACCTTCGTAGTAACCAATCGTCATCAGCACAAGTCCCGCCAGCAGGAACCAGGCTATGTGCTTCTTATTTACAAG
>CANKAJ010000152.1 GCA_947479645.1 Betaproteobacteria bacterium
CGGTATTGGCCGGATAAGCGATCAGGGTGGCCTGCGCTGGCACCATCTCGTGCGCGCACGACTACCCAATTCCCCAATTTCTCTGTCCCATTCGATTTCCATAGCCCATATGACTCTTAAATTCAACCCAAGCCCGACAGGCTGCTAGCGGCCAGCGCTACGTCGCGCGCCAACAGAAGCGCTTCGGCCTCCTCACCGCATAGGGCCAGCACTACCTCGATTACAGCATCAATGGCAGCGTGGCCCTGTATTGAGCCGCATGCCCTGCAAGAGTTCCATGGTCAGCCTGCGGCTGAGCATCAGATCTCCTGTTACCCAACTATTGACAGTAAACAGGCTGATCGGCACGCCCTTGGCGTTGAGTCCGATCGCAATCAAGTGCCTCGTACTGACTGCATCCCCAGGTCGCCCTGTCAGCGTTGCAAATTCCTGCTCCGCCCTTGACGCCATCCGCCTCCCCCAACGCTTCTTGCGAGCGAACAGATGGATATGACCGTGCTCCGTCGTATTGGGGCGATCCTGCGGTGAATGCGCGTGGTAGAACCACTGAAAGCCGCCATCCAGATCCATTGAGTCATTCTCAGGGTAATGATTCCATTGTTTGGAGCTGCCTTCCGAGATAAGCCCGCCGAGCAAAGCCTTGCCAGCAGCAGCGACCATGCCTTGCGACTGGATCTGGTCAACGCGCTGGAATCGCTGCCTGCGCATTACCTCGAAGTGGTACTGCTGCGCGATTTCGAAGAGCTCACCATCGCGGAAATAGCCGAACGCTTGAAGGAACAGCCCGGCGCCGTCAAGAGCCGGCTTCACCGCGCGCGGAAACTGGTGCGCGAGTACATGTTGGAGCCAAATTCATCTTCAAACATGCACCTCCCCCATTAACTAAACCAGCGCGTCATTTTGATGGCTGCCAGGCCGGCATGATCCGGCGCATGAAATCGTCTAACATCGGCACGGTGAAAACCATGTCGCCATGCGCGGGGCTGTAGATCATGCCCTTGCGAATCAGCCCGCCGCGCAGGGGTGCCACTGACTGCACCTTCAGGCCCAGCTTGTCCGCCACGTCGCCGGAGCGATGCGGCCCCGGGCCGAATTCGGCCAGTTCTGGCGGCGGATTTCCGGCCCTTGGCGCAAAGGGATTCCTGATAGGGTCCATTTATAGGAGTGTTACTTGATTATTTATGGTTTATCTAACAACAGATGAACTTTGCTTGAATTGGCTTAATGCCAAAAGATTGGCACGATATTGATTTTCGTGCCAATAGATAATATATTATTAACATGAACTTAAAATTTTCCCGCCAATAAATGGCGGAATCATGCCAAAAAAACTTGCTGATACCCTGCCGGACCGCATCATGGCCAAAATCGACCTTCGACCGGAAGGCACCACCCGCACCCTGCTCGCGAAGGTTTTCAGCAACGAGGTAAGTCCGCGCTCACTGGCCCGTATTCTGGAGCGACTTGCCGGCAATGGGCGCATCCGTGTGCAGGGCGCCGGGCGTGCCACACGCTATGTGTCCGCACCCCGCCCTCCTCAAAGCGAAAACGATATCCACGCCGACCGCCCTCCACTGGTCGCTCAAACGGAGGCGGAAAGCGATGTGCCGCTGAGCGGCGACTCCGAAACCCTGCGAAGCTGGATCAGGCGCCCCCTCATGCAGCGGCACCCGGTCGGCTATGACCGTTCGCTGCTGGACAATTACCGCCCAAACGAGACCTTCTACCTGAGTGATGAGAAACAGCGCGAGCGGTTGCATGAAATCGGCCAGCCCCCGTTCGATCGCCGGCCAGCCGGCACTTATGCGCGCGACATCTACAACCGTCTGCTGATCGACCTCTCATGGGCATCCTCACGACTCGAGGGCAACACCTACACGAAGGTTGATACGGCCAACCTCATCGAACACAACCGCGTCGCCGAAGGCCGGGACCGACTGGAAACCCGGATGATCCTCAATCACAAGCAGGCCATTGAATTCCTGATTGAAGACAGGGAGAACATCGGCTTCAACATGCACACATTCATGAATCTGCACGCGATGCTGGCGGAGGACCTGCTGGACAATTCCGGCGCGGCCGGGCGTCTGCGCACGGAAATCGTGGAAATCAGCGGCACCGTCTACCGCCCGTTGGCAAATCCGCCACTGATCGCGGAATTGTTCCACATCATTCTCGGCAAAGCCGCAGCCATACTCGACCCGTTCGAGCAGGCTTTTTTCCTGATGGTGCATATCCCTTACCTGCAGCCCTTCATCGACGTCAACAAACGCGTGTCGCGGCTGGCGGCAAACATTCCCTTCATCCGCGACAACCTCTGCCCCTTATCCTTTATTGACGTCCCGGAACGCGCTTACGTGGATGGCACGATCGTCATTTATGAACACGGCCGGGTGGATCTGCTGCGCGATGTGTTCATCTGGGCCTATGAGCGCTCCTGCAAGGCATTCAAGGCGGTCGCGGGCAAACTGCCCACGCCCGATCCGTTCCGACTGAAATACCGCGCCGAGCTGGCGGAGGTCGTTGCCGACATAGTGCGTGCCGGATCCCCCATCGATACATCAGCAATCCGTCCGCTGGCCGCGAAACTCGTCAGCGCAGAAGACCTGCCCCGCTTCCTGAAAATGACCCTGGACGAATTGCGCAACCTGCACGAAGGCAATATCGCGCGTTATCGGTTGCGACTGGCGGAGTTCAGGGCGTGGCGGGGAATGCTGCAATGAACACGGGAATCATGGCGACATTACTTTCGTCAATTATTATCGAAATTCGAAATAAGTCCAGAACATATATAACCATACGAGAAAATTATTATCTCGGAACCACAGCAGCATGCCGTGGACAGTGTGTGACACTTTGCGGCGCAATGAGGATGCGCGAACCGGTCGACGCGCTCGAAAGTCAGCCCCGGCCAACAACGGCATCTATGCTTTGCCTTCGGTTTTCAATATCGCGTCCACTGCCCGCGGCACCAGGCTCAGTGTCGCCAACCCCTTCATTTTGGGATCAGGACTTTCTGCAGCCAGCTTGCGTATTTCGACGAAGGTCTTGCCGGCTGCGGTTTCCAGCCAGAACCAGTTCTGGATTTCGGCTATGGAATGGCGACCCGGCTGCACGGCCTTTGCCTCGTAGTAAAACGCCGTCAGCTCATCCGTCGCCTGCTTCAGTGCCGTTGCCGGTGCGACACCTTGCCGAAACGTTGGTGTCGGATTCCGGGCCAGCCAGGAACCGAGAAATGCGCCAATCTCTCCCGGTGACAAACCGGTGACACCCAGTGTTGTTCTCTTGCGATGCTTGACGGCCACATCGTGCCAAGCCTGTAACTGCGCAATTTCGTCGGCAAGTTGTTCCGCAAGCGTGCCTTCCGATTTCATCCTGGGAAAACTGACCGGACAACTCAGTCCTTCGGCAGCGTCGCCAAGATCGGTGTGCGGCGCATCCTCCGGGAAATCCTCAAGTACAGGGCCGGCTTCGCGTTCCAGCAATCGCAGGGAAGCCAGCAGGACCTTGCGCTGAAACGCCGTATCATTCGGCGCGCCAAACGGTCGGCCAAGTACAAACGGAACCCACAAGGCGCGTGGCGGACTCAACGCGACTGTGTGCTCGCGTACCAGACTGATCTGCACGGCTGGAATGCCTTCTTCCTCGAGGTAGTGACCGAGTGCGCTCACGGCGCACGTGCAGTTGGGTCAAACCGGACTTAACAATACCGCATCGACGCCATCCTTTTTAAGCAACGCCGCGAGTTCGCGCGCCTTGGGCTCATAGAGAGTCACTGGCGAGACCGCGCCCATGAAGGAGTAATGAAAGGCCGCGACAGCCCCGACAATTTTTTCGCGCACCAGTTCCTTCAGCCGATCGAGGGGGAAAACAACATTCCAGTCTTCCTGAAAACCGCTGCGGTCAAAATTGACCGATTGATGACTCATGACCAGATCACCCGGCGCGATATCGCCCCGAATGACCCGGTAGTCCATGCCTGCGGCGCCAGCGCCGAATGCCTCGTCACCACGCGCGTGCACCCCAGCGGTCGTGATAATGGCCACCCGCCGCTGTGCCAGCGCCGGCCCCCGCACCCACGGCCTGCCGGGAAATTGCGCCAGAGTCGGTATTTTCTTCAGAAAATTCTCGCTCTCCCAATCGGGAAGGTCCGCCAGTCGCACCATGATTTGAACTCCTTCTGGATTGTGTTGCGCAATATATCCCGTCACGCCAGAAATGCGTGCCTATGACTCCGGGATCAGGCGTGGCGGCGTCGGATGCCAACCCATGACGGCCAGCAGTACAAAGAAGCCAATCACATAGGCAACCGCGATAAACCACCCGTGCCTGAGCCAGAGTCCAACCGAGCGCACTTCCGGATACATGTTGGAAAGGGCCACGCTGGAGGAAGATCCGAACCAGATTATGGATCCGCCAAAACCGACTGCGTAGGCGAGGAAGCCCCAGTCATAGCCGCCTTGTTTGATGGCAAGCGCCGTCAGCGGAATATTATCGAACACCGCGGAAATAAACCCGAGTCCAAGCGTGGTTGCCCACGTCGCCGGCGGCAATTGTTCCACTGGCATCATTGACGCACAGAGCACCAACGCAAGCAGGAAGACGGTGCCCTTGGCGGTTTCCGGCAGCAATTCCCAGTCCGGCCGTCGGGCCGGCACGCTGACCAGGATGGCGAGCCAGACTGCCACGCCGATGAACGGAAAAAGGTCGGCCTTTTCCGGCGCTGCCAGATTGATTGGCACATTGGTCGAAATCGCGGCCACCAGTATCAGACCGACAATGCCGACCCGAACCCAATCGACGTGCGTATGCTGGTGTACGTGCTTGATCATCGGCGAATAGGCATGCTGTGCCCTGGCGGCAAAGTAGCCCACGATCAGCAGGGTCACGAACGCCGGCAGATAGGCTTCAATGACGGCCAGCGGCGAAACCCCCGCCAGCCACATCATGGTGGTTGTCGTGTCGCCAACCACGCTGCCAGCGCCACCCGCATTCGAGGCGGCAACGATTCCGGCGAGATAAGCCATATGCACCCTGGCCTTGAACAATTGGTGCGCCATGGCGCCGCCGATAAGGGCGGCAGCAATGTTGTCCAGGAAGCCCGATAGCAGAAAAACCATGACCAGCATGACAAAGCCCCCCTTCCAGCCCTCTGGAAGATATTTGGGGAGTATTACCGGCACATGGCTTTTTTCGAAATGACGCGACAAAAGAGCGAAGCCCGTGAGCAGACAGAACAGGTTGGCCAGCGTCACCCATTCGTGGCCCAGGTGGGACACGAATCCCGCTACGCCCGGACCGGACTTGAAGTTCGTGAAGGCAATCTTGTACACCGCAATACCGGCAGCGCCAGTCAGCGCAACAGGCAGCGTGTGGCGATGAAAGATCGCTACGCCAAGCAAGGTCAATGCAAACAGAATGAATTCCATCGGGACCCCGGTCAGGTAGGGCAAGACATTGACTCCTTTACCGGCTCAGGGACAGACAATGACAAGAATATCTTCGGATACCGTGCCTAGAGGCACCACGCGCCACGGATCAGGAAAGTTGTCAATTGAGATGGTGTTGCCACGTGCCATTGATCCGGAATACGAGGATATTGAAAGAATCCTGTACCTGCGCTCCTTGCAGTCATATTCAAACAAGGCACGCCGTGATACTTCGCCTTTGGGCGCCGGTTTCTTCAATTCGCTTATTAGCCACGTCCTGACGAAAGAACCGTCCTTGCGAAGCGTGGCAAGGTCAATATAGAACACAGCGTTCTCATCAGCGCCCACCCGCTCCCAGGCCGCCCATGCCGGGACAACCGCGAGAACCAGCAGCCAGAAGAATACCAGACGCATTTTAACTGCGTGACAGGAATTGGCGATACAGGAGCTTCTGATCAATTCGCAATTCGATAGCGCCGATCCGGCGGGGTTCCAGCCTCGAAATGGGTCTTTACCAAAGCAGGAACTTCAATGCGATTGCAGGATTTATGAATGCGATAGACCTCTATGGGCGGCTTCCATTGCGTTCTCAATTCGCAGGAAACCTCCACGCAGCTGATTTTCTTCAGCCAGGCACAGACCCGCACGTCCGAACCGCCGGCATCGGCAATTTCGGTTGTGTATGACGAATTCGCATAGAAGGGGCGATTCAATCCCGACTCCGACTTTACGTCCTGCAAAAGCGTATAAAAAGTGCCGTTCAATTCAAGAAGTTCGAGAGCCTTCTTCATGAATAGTGAAAGTTCTTCAGTATAGGAGAAGCCGCCAAACACATCGGTAATGACCTGAAATCGTCCCAGATCCTTCAGCGAATAGCCGCCTAATCTCTTGTCGAAATAATACTGGATTTGATTGGATCCCAGGGCGGCAGCTGTTTTGTACCAAATCGGTGTTCTGCGATCCTCTACCGATATTGCAACCGCCTTCGCCTTGGTGGTTTGCCGATGATCGTCGCCCGAGCCGTAATAGTCCAGGATTGCCTGCGCCTTGCCTGCGCCAATATCGAGCCACCGGTCATGCGGGCCCATGCCAGCCAATCTGCGATCAAAGTCAAAGGAGAGCGTGTCTATATACGACAGAAGCGATCTATCGATAACATAACCCTCCGGCAATTCGTCAGCTTTACTGTGATAGAGCGCCTCCTGCTTCGAGGCTTCCTTATTGAGATCCTGGCGTTGAGAATCAGCGGAATATCCCTGCCCAAGCAACATGAATTGCAAAACAAGCATGGCAAAAATGTCTGTTCCTGTGTATCTCACTTCACAGCTGCTTTGCCAAATATCGCCTTTCGCAACTCCCCTGATGGCGGGGTTGCTGACAACCGTGCCGAGGTTAATCGATCCTGCAGGACTTCCACCTGATCATTTAATTGGCCTAAAAGGCTCAATACGATATACAGGCTCTGCTGCGTCGAAGCCGACTGGGTTTCGGCTTTCTGATTTCCCGCGATATGAGCGCAGGCAATGGAAAACATGAAGCACAGTGCCCCTCCCCTGATCTCCCAGAATGCGAGCACGACTCCGGCTGCGATGCCCAGATAACCAAGCCCTCTCAGAAACTTGTATGCCATGGAATCTCTTGTCTATTGCTGCGATCCGTAACAAACCCCGCAGAGAAAGGGCTTGTTACGGCCTGATGCAACCCGCTCTCGCTATTTCCCTGTTCCCTTGATATTCACGACGACCCGACGGTTTGGCGCAAGGCAGGCAATCAACTGCTTGCGGCCGCCACTGTCGGGACAGGCTTTGACCGGTGCCGTCGCACCCTTGCCACTTGCCGATACGACTTTGGCAGGCGCGCTCTTGCCCAGGAGATAGGCTTTGACTGCTTCAGCGCGTTGCATGGAAAGCGTCTGGTTGCCCTGCTGGCTTCCCAGACGATCACTGTGGCCTTCGATACTGATCGCGTCGACTCTCGCACAGCCTGCAAGACGAGCAATGATGTCCTTGTCCAGGCGTGCCTTTGCCGCGCTGCTCAGGACGGCTTTGCCGAATGCGAACGACTCGTCTGCCGTCAGCGTAACCGAGGTGTCGCAAACTTTCGGCGCGACTGCCGCCCGCGGCGCAAGTGGCTGCACCGGTGCTGGTTTCGCTTCGGGCTTTGTAACCGGAACCGGCTTGGCCGGGGCTGGTTTTGCCACGGGTTTTGGCGCGGGCTTTGGCACGGGCTTAGGCGCGGGTTTTGGCACCAGGTCCGGATCGCATTCTGCCGTCGCCATTGACGGCGTCCAGGCGTTTGTGCGCCAGCACAGGTTGGACGGGCTTTTGACAACAGCACCTCTGCTATCGGTGACGTAGCCTAGATTTGCCTGGGCACAGACGGCAGTGTTGAACAGGCCTCCAATAATCACGACCGTGGCGGCGGTCAGCTTCGCTTTATTCATGGTTGAGTCTCCCTTTAAGAATTATGATTTTTTAACGTCAATGCTGCGGATCGGCGAATAGGATTCGCCCTTGTTTTAACAATTGGCACCAATAACAACGCTAGTGCTTCTGTCAATTCAGTGACTACTGAGTACGGCGATAAATGATGTCGCTACGCCGATTTTGCGACCACGCCTGTTCGCCGTGACCATCAGCTTTTGGCTTTTCTTCACCAAGACTGATGGCTTCGACTTGATTTGCAGCGGCCCCCAGTAGAATGAGCATGCTCTTCACGCTTTCGGCACGACGCTGCCCCAAAGCGATGTTGTATTCACGAGTACCGCGCTCATCGCAATTGCCTTCAATCGCGACGTTCGCTCCGGGATGCTCCTTGAGATACCTCGCATGGGCTTCAACAAGCGCGCGAAATTCAGTCTTGATCGTCGCTTCGTCATAGTCGTAATAGAGGCTTCGTTTCGACAGGATATTCCGAGGATCATTTAGCGGATTAATTGCGGCAGGTTTGATTGCAGCCGGCCTTGGTGCGGCCACATTTGCGGCCGGCTTGACTGCCGGTGCCTGCACGCGTGGCGACTCAGGTGCCACTGCAGGATTTGCGCCGGGTGCCGGCGATGCCCAACCCGATTGTTTCGCTTCCTGACTACTGCAGGAAGTGAGTGCCAATGCAAGGAGCGCAACACCAATCATTCCAATTGTGTGATGCTGATTCACGTTCATCTTGCCCTCCTCCAGGAGAGTTTTTCGCAAATGCAAAAAGCCCCGTACATCCATGAGACGGGGGAATACTATAGTTATTGTCTATTTGTTAAAACATTTTTGTGCAAATATTCTTTAAAGAAATGCCGTCTTTTTAAGGAATTTTTAAGAAGAATTTTTTGCACGGTGCCGACGAAAAGCACCGAAGAAGAGTAACGCGATCCTGATTTAGGTTGTAATGCATCTGGCAATGCCTAGGCCCGTGCTCGCATTCGACATGCCTGGAAATTAGCATCGTGGTCGCCGAAGTTTCATTGCCGAATGACAAACGCGATGCGCTGATCCTGTTGCAGTTCACTGCTGCCATATGTGAATTACTGCAAGCCTGATCGTCAATCCCCACGAGATCGGGCAATGCGCGGCTGCCACGCTGCTTGCTCTCGTTGAGCCGCCAGGGCAATTGAATCTAGGAGCGGAACCTTATGAAACTTCCGCAGTACTTTCACTGCGATAGCAAATCTAATGAATGCTTCCGTCGTGATACGTGGCAGGAAATGAGATTTTCACTGTCAGGCCCTTGTCGCCACGGCCATCGCAAAGTTCGATTTTTGCGTTGTGGCGCTGAACAAGTCGCTGGACGATTGCCAGGCCCAGACCACTGCCTTCCTCGTCACGATTGGAAAAGCGGTAGAAACGATGAAAGACTCTGGGTCGATCCTCCACCGCAATTCCCTGCCCGTTATCGCAAATCAGGACCGAGGCGCGTTCCCGGTCTTCTTCAACCATGACGTCCACCTTCCCCCCGGCGGGGGTGTAGCGTATGGCGTTGTCGACGAGATTGCCCAGCATTATTCTTAGTGCATCCGGGTAACCCTCTATTGCAATTCCGGACTCGCCACTCATTTGCAGGTCAATGCTCTTTGCAGTGGCCAATGCAGCGTGACTGGCAAGTACGTCCCGAACCGATGCAGTCAGGTCGATCACCTCCGGGTCTTCGCAGAAGGCTTCCGGTTCAGATCTCGCCAGCGTCAGGAGCTGCCTGACAAGATGCGTTGCCCGGTTCGCGCCGGTTTTCAGCGTGGCAAACGCGACACTTCTTGTTTCATCGGTTTGTGCGCGTTCGGCAAGCTGTATCTGCAATACCACCGCCGTCAGCGGCGTCCGCAACTCATGCGCGGCATCGGCAATGAATGACCTTTGCAATCGCAGCGCCCGGTCCAGTCTTTCCAGCAATTCATTGATCGCCGTGACCAGCGGCATGACTTCAGCAGGCACGGACTTGACTGAAATCGGTTTTAATTCTTCGACTGATCTGCTGCGGACGGCCGACGCAATTCGGTCCAATGGCAGCAGGCCCCGACCCAAGGCAATCCAGAGCAGTGCGATCAATACCGGGAAGAGGGCGAGAAGGGGGGCCATTGCCCTGACAGCCATATCCGTGGCGAGCTGTTCTCGAACGACGCGTGACTGAGTCAGCTGGATGACATTTTCGCCGATCTGCTTGGTGTATATTCTCCAGGAACCCGCGTCAGTCACTATCGTTGAAAACCCCAACTCCTTGGCCGACGGTGCTATCGCATCCTTGTTCGAGATGTAGATTCGCCTGCCTTTGTTGTTCCAGATCTGGACGAGGACATCTCCCATTTCCGGGGTCGCATTGGCCGGTTGTTCCGCCTTGGCACCAAATCCTTCCGCGGGAAATCCTGCCGCCATCTGCTGCAGCTGAAAGTCAAATATCTGACGGGCCTGATCCCTCGCCCGGTTGTAGACCGCCAGGCTTCCGATGATTGCACTCAGCGTCAACAGGATCAACAGCCATACCAGCATGTGGCGCCGGATTGATTTCATGCCGGCTTCGTCATCGTGTAACCCACGCCATGAATGTTCCTGATAATTCCCACTCCGAATTTTTTTCGCAATTTGTGTATGTAGACCTCCACCGTATTGCTTTCCGTTTCCTGACCCCAGCCATAGAGCTTCTGCTCAAGCTGGTCGCGCGAAAAAACCAATCCAGGCCGGGATGCCAGTACTTCGAGCAGGGCGAACTCATAGCGGGACAACGCAACAGGCTTGCTGTTGAATATGGCCTGATGTGTCGATGGATCAAGCATCAGGGCACCATACTGGATAATGGCTTGCGCGCGTCCCGATCTTCGTCGCAGCACCGCGCGAATCCTTGCAGTCAATTCATCCAGGTCGAATGGCTTGACGATGTAATCGTCGGCACCCTGGTCCAGTCCCTCTATCCGATTGGCAACCGCATCCCTGGCCGTCAGAATCAATACGGGCACGGTATCGCCCCGGGCTCTGAGGGCTTTCAGGATGGCAATTCCGTCTTTTCGCGGCAGTCCAAGATCCAGTAATAGACCATCGTATTCAATGGTCTCCAGCGCCAATTCGGCTTCCAGTCCGTCGCGCACCCAATCCACGACAAAGCCATCCTGGCACAGTCCCTGGTGGACGCTGTCACCGATCATTCGGTCATCTTCTGCCAGCAACAGACGCATGCGCCTCTCCATTGTCTATTCGACCATAGCAAATTGCACTTAAGAAATGCTTAAGAATTGATCATTAGCCTGCAATTGTTTCCGAACGCGATCTGGGACGAAATCAAAATTCGCCCCGAATTGGGTAGGCAGGACAACCTTGTTTGCCGCAACCCGCCCGGTTTTGGAAGCGCAAGTCATTGCGCTCCTGAGTGAGATAGAGGTCAAAGGAATTTTCCGATGCCACGCGCTCCAGCAGCCGGATTGCAACGGGAATTGCGACTCACCCTCGAGGAGGGTCAGTATTTTGATCCGATTGTTTGTCATTGCATTGATTGCATTCAGCGGACTTCCACGGGCTTTTGCCGAGGATGCCCGCCCGGACAAATCGGCGGAAATTCTGGCCAATCAAGACCGCTTTATCTCAAGTGAGAAAACAATCTGCATTTCCTCCTTTTGCATTCGAATTCCGCATTTAAAACTCTCGGCATTGCGCCACTGGATGGCACCTTGAGAAGCTTTCGGAATAGTGGGAACCGGTGAAAAGAACATGAGCATGCCGGCCGGAAATGGCTGATTCATTAATATCAAATTTTGAATTGATATTACGATAGGCGCGTTTTTACAGAAAAATTATTATCTCCAGCTTATTTTTCAGAAGATCTTCCTCTCCTCCACCGTCAGCTGTACATCACCTCGACGTTCTCCGGCTTCAGCCAATCCTTCAGCGAATTTATCAGCGCGTCATCGAGCTTGATGCGCCAGTCGTCGCCCAGGCGCATCTCCACGCGGGCATCGCCGTTGCGGTAACAGATGGCGACCGGAACGGCGCCATTGCGATACGGCTCCAGCAGTTTCTTCAGCCGCGTCGCGGTGGCGGCGCCGCCCTGCGAGGCTTCGCCATTCAATGACAGGCGCATGCCGCGGGCGTAACGATTGCGCGCGGTGGCCAGATCGTAGACGCGCTCCGCATTGACCCGCGTGATCACGGAACTGTCACCCTCTTCGGATTTGGGCCGAAAACTGCGAACCTTGACATCCATGAAGACCAGCGCGTCTTCCTTGATCAGTGCACGGAAGCGATCGAATACCTCGGGGTTTACGGACACCTCCACGGTCTCGACGCCATCGGACAGCATCACCTGCATGCCGCGATTGCCAAAGCCGCGCTTGACCGAGGACACCACGCCGGCCATGACCTTCTCGCCGTCACCCTGCAGCGCCTGGCGCAGGTCGCCGCGCAGAAACTTGCGCAC
>CANKAJ010000153.1 GCA_947479645.1 Betaproteobacteria bacterium
GCCTGAAGACGCGCTGCTTGTTGTGCGTGATCTGCGGACCTACTTCGATACCCGCCAGGGCGTCATCAAAGCGGTCGACGGTGTCAGCCTGGACCTGCGTCGCGGCGAAATCATGGGGTTGGTCGGCGAATCGGGATCGGGCAAGTCGATCACCGGATTTTCGATCATCGGATTGCTGGATCCGCCGGGCCGCATCGTTGGCGGCAGCATCCGATTCAATGGTGAAGAACTGACCAGCGCGGGTACGGAACGCCTGCGCCAGTTGCGCGGCCGCCACATCGCCATGGTCTTTCAGGACCCGATGATGACCCTGAACCCGGTGCTTCGGATCAGCACGCAAATCATCGAGGCCATTCAGATTCATGACCCCATGTCTGCACAAGCTGCCCGGACACGTGCCAGAGAAGCGCTGCAGCAGGTGGGAATACCGTCTGCGAAAGAGCGCCTGAATGATTATCCGCATCAGCTTTCCGGTGGCATGCGTCAGCGTGTGGCCATCGCCATTGCCTTGCTGCACCGACCGGCGCTGGTGATTGCCGACGAACCAACCACCGCACTTGATGTCACCATACAGGCACAGATCATTGGTGAAATGCAGAAACTCTGCGCGGAGAACGGCAGCGCTCTGGTCTGGATCACGCATGACCTGGCTGTCATCGACGGCATGGCTGATCGCGTATGCGTCATGTATGCGGGCCGCATCGTCGAATCCGGTTCTGTCCATGATGTCGTCACCTCACCCGCGCATCCCTATACCCGTGGCCTCATCGATTCGGTTCCCAGCCGCAATCAACGCGGAATGCGACTGTCGCAGATACCAGGCATGGCGCCCTCACCTCTGCATCTGCCTCAAGGCTGCGCATTTCATCCGCGCTGCGAACGCGCTGACGCCACCTGCCTGATCGCGCCAGAAACAAGACAGATTGGAAACGGCCATCTGGTGCAATGCTTTCATCCGATGGGAGAACCCAGGGCATGAATGAAAGCAGGCTCCCGCCCCTGATCGAAGCGCGCCGGATCAGCAAAGACTTCACGCGGCTTCCGGATTTTGCCCAACGACTGGCGCAGCAGCTCAGAGCAGTGCCCGTTGCACCTCCTGTCCGCGCTGTCGATCAAGTCGATCTCGCCATCTCGCACGGCGAAGTTCTTGGTCTGGTTGGGGAGTCCGGCTGCGGCAAGTCCACATTGGGACGCATCATCGCCGGCCTGTTACCCCTGAGCAGCGGCAAGTTGTTTTTCGAAGGCGTGGAGCAATCGCATGAACTGGCGACCAAAGCAGGCAGCACACGGCTGCAGATGCAAATGGTATTCCAGGATCCCATGTCCTCCCTCAACCCGCGCCAGCGGGTGCGCGACATCATTGGGGAAGCCCCACGCGTGCATGGCATCATTACCCAAAGCGAAGTGGACGACTATGTCAGCGAGTTGATGCTTAAAGTCGGTCTTGACCCTGCCTACCAGCAGCGCTATCCGCATCAGTTTTCCGGAGGGCAACGCCAGCGTGTCAGCATTGCGCGCGCACTTGCGGTCAAACCTCGTCTTCTCATTTGCGATGAAGCGGTCGCCGCACTGGACGTATCCATACAGGCACAGGTGCTTAACCTGTTCATGGACCTGAAGGACGCGTTCAAGCTGACTTATCTGTTCATCAGCCACGACCTGGGCGTGGTCAAGCACCTGGCTGACCGGGTAGCCATCATGTACCTGGGGCGCATCGTTGAGATTGCCCCCACTGAAGCACTCTTTGCTGAGCCCAACCATCCCTACGCGCAGGCACTGCTTGCGGAAGTTCCGCAGATTGGCGCTGGCAAACGCGAGTACGACGTGATCAATGGCGAGATTCCTTCGCCACTGGCCCCGCCGTCGGGTTGTCATTTTCATCCGCGTTGCCCGCACGCCATGACACGCTGCTCGATGGAGCAACCGTTATTGAAGGAAATCGCGCCAATGCGCTTCTCGGCATGCCATCTGAATGACCGGAATTAATGCCATGCAGAATTTGCCAGGGGAAAATCTGTTGGAAGTCATCATAGAAAAAAACACCATGGTCCGGATGCGCGACGGCGTCCGCCTGGCCACCGACATCCACCGGCCGGCTCGGGCGGGCGGCCCCGTTGCGGGCAAATTCCCGGTCATTGTCGAACGCACTCCCTACGACAAGACCGCCGCGCGCGCCGGCGAGCGCACCGCCACCGATTCACGACCATTGTTGCGCGCCGAAGTCGCGGCCTACTTCGTCAAACGCGGCTATATCGTCGTACTACAGGATCTGCGCGGGCGCTATCAGTCTGAAGGAACGTTTACCAAATACATCGGCGAAGCCGAAGACGGTTTTGACACGCTCGCCTGGATCGCCTCGCAGCCCTGGTGCAACGGCAGCATTGGCATGTTCGGCATTTCCTATACCGCGCATACGCAGACGGCACTGATCAGCCTGCGCCCGCCTGGCTTGAAGTGCCTGTTCCTCGACTGCGGAGGATTCGCCAACGCCTATCGTGGCGGCATCCGCCACGGCGGCGCCTTCGAACTGAAGCAGGCGACCTGGGCCTTCAAACATGCCGCGCTGAGCCCGGTTGCCAAGGCTGATCCAACCATACAGGCCGCCATGAAGGCCGAAGACATCCGCGCCTGGTTCCAGTCCATGCCATGGAAGCGCGGCCACTCCCCGCTTCGCTGGGTCCCGGAATATGAAGATTATTTTTTCGAGCAATGGGAACACGGCATTTTCGACGAATACTGGCGCCAGCCGGAACTCTATGCCGCCGGCCATTACGATGCGCTCAACGACATTCCGGTCCTGCTCACCAGCGGCTGGTGGGACCCGTATGCACAAACCACCACCGACAACTACCTTGGCATTTCGCGCCAACCTCACGGAATCGCCCGCCTGGTCATGGGCCCTTGGACGCACGGACAGCACAGTGTCACCTACGCTGGCGACGTGGAATTCGGCCCGAAGGCCATTCTCGAAGGACAGATATCCGAGGACTATCTGAGTTTCCGTGCCGACTGGTTTGACCGCTGCTTCAAACCCGAACTGGCACAGACCGACATGCCCATGGTGCGCTACTTCCGCATGGGCGGCGGCTCAGGTCGGCGTAACGCCAAACAACGGCTCGATCATGGTGGCAGTTGGCACGCAGCCGCCGATTGGCCGATTCCGGGCAGTACCTTCAGCCCCTATTATCTGCACGACGACGGAACGCTGAGTCGCAATGCACCACTTACGCAAACAGCGTCGCTGTCCTTTGATTTCGATCCGCAAAATCCGGTGCCCACCATCGGCGGCGCAGTCACGTCGGGAGAGCCCCTGATGTATCCCGGCGCTTACGATCAACGCACCCATGAAGATATCTACGGCGCGCGACCACCGTTCCTGCCGCTGTCGGCACGACGCGATATTCTGGTGTTCGAAACACCACCTCTGGAAGGGGACGTCGAAGTCACCGGGCCGATCGTGGTGCGTCTTTGGATATCCTCCAGCGCTCCGGACACTGATTTCACAGCCAAGCTCATTGATTGGTATCCACCCAGCGCTGACTATCCGCGCGGCTATGCCATGAACCTCACTGACGGAATATTGCGCTGCCGCTACCGACAGTCATGGGAACGCGAGACGATGTTGGCAACAGGAGAAATTGCCGAGATCATCATCGAGCCCATGCCGACTTCCAACCTGTTCAAGAAAGGCCATCGTATCCGTCTCGATATTTCCAGTAGCAACTTCCCACGCTTTGATGTCAATCCCAATACCGGAGAGCCCGAAGGCAAGGCGTTACGAAAACAGATTGCCATCAACACCGTGCATACCAGCCAGCAGCATGCGTCCCATATCGTGCTGCCCATTGTTCGCGTTGGGTCACCCGAAAATTTTTTTGAAGAGTCGCTTGTTTGATTCAGCAGGATTCCAAGGCTCCGCCGGATAAATAAATGGATACCGTCTTGCGCAACACCGCCATCCCGCCTCCAATGCCACGCACTATATTCTTCCTGCTGTTCACGCTTTCCGGATTCGCCGGACTCATCTATGAGTCAATCTGGAGTCATTACCTCAAGCTGTTTCTGGGCCATGCGGCCTACGCGCAAACCCTGGTGCTGGCCCTGTTCATGGGTGGCATGGCCATTGGCGCATGGCTGTGCAGCCGCATGTCCAGACGCTGGACCAATCTGTTGCGCGGCTATGCCATTGCCGAAGCCCTCATCGGTTTGGCCGCGCTGGCCTTTCACCCCGCATTTGTCATGGTTACCGGCACCGCGTACGAGAGTTGGCTGCCGGGCTTGCATGAAGTCACGGGCAGCGAATTCGCTACCGCATCCCTGAAATGGCTGCTCGCAGCCTTGCTGATCCTGCCGCAATCGGTGCTGCTCGGCATGACCTTCCCGTTGATGAGCGCCGGAGTCATTCGCCGCTACCCTGACAATCCGGGCGAAACCCTGGCGATGCTGTACTTCACCAACAGCCTTGGCGCTGCCGTGGGTGTGCTAGCCGCAGGTTTTGTCATGATCGGGACGCTTGGATTGCCCGGCACCATGCAAAGTGCCGGCGCGCTCAATCTGGTGCTGGCTGCCATCGTGTGGCAGCTCGCATTGCGCCGCAGGCCGCCCGCGACAATTGAGGCCGAATTTGAAACAGACCGCGCGGCACCTGAGAACGGAAATCCTGCTGCCCCCTATCGCCTGCTATTGGCCATCGCGCTATTCACCGGCGCCGCTTCATTCATTTACGAAATCGGCTGGATACGCATGTTGTCGCTGGTGCTGGGCGCGTCCACTCACGCCTTTGAATTGATGCTGTCTGCCTTCATCCTCGGCCTGGCCTGCGGCGGCTTCTGGGTGCGCAAGCGCATCGACCGCATTAGCGATCCGGTGAAATTTCTTGCCCTAGTACAAGTCGCCATGGGCCTTCTGGCACTGGCAACGCTGCCGTTATATGGCCAGATGTTTCCGCTCATGCAGACGCTCATGAAGGGGCTGGCCAAGACCGATGCCGGCTATGTACTTTTTCTGCTGGGCAGCCACGGCATTGCGCTGGCCATCATGTTTCCGGCCAGTTTCTGCGCCGGCATGACCTTGCCCTTGATTACCTACGTTCTGCTGCGCGGCGGGCACGGAGAAAAGGCCATCGGTGCGGTTTATGGCGCCAACACGCTGGGCGCAATTCTGGGCGTGTTCATGGCAGCGCATATCGGCATGCCGCTGCTCGGCCTGAAGGGACTGATTACCGCCGGCGCCGCACTGGACGTGCTGCTGGGACTGGCGTTGCTATGGATGCTGTCAGATCGATTCAGGCTATCTGCTGCAGTCACTGCCTTGTCGGCAATGGCTTTCCTGTTCGTGATGTGGGCAGTACAGCTTGACACCTACCGTATGGCATCCGGCGTATTCCGCCGCGGCGAGTTATTCACGGAACAGGACGCCAAACTAATCTATTACAAGGACGGCAAGACCACTTCAGTCAGTCTGATGGACTTTGAGGAAGGACGCAGTCTGCGCACCAATGGCAAGTCCGATGGCGCCATTAACATGGGTAAAGGCGCCATCATCTCCGATGAAATCACCATGACCTTGACCGGCGCGCTGCCGCTGGCATTCAGACCCGATGCCAGGGTCGCCGCCGTGATCGGCGTCGGCACCGGCCTGAGTACCCATACGCTGCTGGCCAATGCCGCCCTGGAACGCGTCGATACGATCGAAATCGAACCGGCCATGGCCGAAGCGTCGCGCCGCTTCGCTCCGATCAATGCCAACACCTTCCTGGACCCACGCAGCAATCTGGTCTTTGACGATGCCAAGACCTATTTCTCCACGCACAACCGGCGCTACGACCTGATTATTTCCGAGCCGTCCAACCCCTGGGTCAGCGGTGTGTCCAGCCTGTTCACCAGCGAATTCTATCAACTGGTGCGCCGCTACCTCAAGCCCGGCGGGGTCATGGTGCAGTGGATGCAGTTATATGAAATTGACCTTTCGCTGGTGGCGTCGGTGTTGCGCTCACTGGGCGATCATTTTCCTGACTACGTGATTTATTCGTCCACCGACGGCGACCTGCTCATCGTCGCCGGAGACAAGGAAGTACTGTCCCGTCCCATAGCCGACATAACGACAATACCGGGCGTCGCAGCAGAACTGTCGCGCGTACACATCCGGAACATCGGCGACATCGAGATCCGCCGCATTGGTGGCAAGACTGCACTGGCACCGCTGTTTGCCAGCTATGGCGTTCCGGCCAATTCCGATTTTCGCCCCTTTCTCGACTTGAATGCGGCGCGCTATCGATTCATGCAGCAATCGGCGGACGCGTTCACCGCCATAGGCACAGTCGGTGTCCCGGTAATGGACATGCTTGAAGGCCGCGATGGCACACAGCGCGTGAGCGCCTCATTGGATGGCGAAGATTTTCTGGAAAAGGCCAACCTGACCCGCCGCGCTCGTTACGCGCGTGACTTCCTCATGAACAAGAATTCGCCTGAGCCTCAGAACATTCCGCGGACACTGCAGAAAGACATCGAGATGACCCGGTTACGTCTCATTGAATGTCGTGAACCGCAACGTTACGACATCTGGTTCCATTCACTTTATCAGGTGGCACGCAGCGTCAATCCAATGCTATCTACAACGGAAGGCCTAAGCCTGTGGACACGCCTTGAAAGTTCACCCTGCTTTGCATCACTGGAAGCGTCGCAGCGGCGCTGGATCGATATGTTCAAGGCAGTTGGTAGCCGCAATGGCGAGCAAATGGGTCAAATGGCCGCAATACTTTTGAATGAACGCAGCGACTTGCCCAGCGGGCACCGCCAGTACTTGATTACCGCGGGCATGGCTGGCTTTCTGGCTCAGGGCAAACGAGCAGAAGCCGCGGCACTCTGGAATCGCTATCCAAAGGACCTCGCGGATACCACGACCGATCTGAATTTGCGGCTGTTGCAGGCGCATGCATTTGAATTTCGGTGAACAGTCATGGTAGGTTCGACGGGAGTTGTCTAGACCTAATAGTGGCTGCCTAAGGAACCACAGCACCACAAAATTCAACAACATATTGATTTAAAATGAAAAAATAATTCCAGATATTAATGGCCTTGATTTTGGCAGAACGAATCCTCATATTGCAGTTAAATATCTGTAAACCTACGGAGTTCAAGTGTACTCAGTGTACTCAGCCCAAACCAGTCCCTTTGCCTTAATCGTTGATTCTTCTAATGCTTTAGACGCAGCACGACGATTGGCGCATACCCTTCCCAAGCGCACGTCCTCACTGGATTTGAGAAAGGGAAAGGCGGTAAATGATGAAGTCGCCCGGTTTGACGAACAGATAGAGGCCAGTTCAAAAGCCAGGTAACTGACGGTCTCATTCCGCGTCCTTTAAGGAAGAGCGGGCCGATTGCGTAAGGCCAGCGTCGGGGGCGGGGAATATCCGGTCATTGTGTGGACAATCCCGCGATCGAATAGGCTTCACACCTTGGTCAGTCGATCGTGACCGCTGCTGCCCTGACAATCTTTTCATATTTTTCGATGTCAGTACGGATCACTCGCCCGAACTCATCCGGTGTGCTGGCCACTGCTTCAGCACCTTCGGCTGCCAGACGCTCGCGCAGTTCGGGTCCGTTCAGGTGCCTGGCAATCTCCACCTGCAGCTTCGCAACGATCGGCCTGGGCGTGGACCCCGGCGCAAGAATGCCGAACCAGTTGGTGAAGTCGTATCCTGGCACGCCAGACTCGGCGATGGTCGGAATCTCAGGTGCGGCCGGTGAACGCTTGGGGCTGCCATTGGCCAGCGCCTTGAGCTTGCCCGACTTCACCGATGGCAATGCCTGCAGGATGGTGTTGAACAATAGCTGCACCCTCCCTCCCATCAGATCCGCCAGCGCCGGACCTCCCCCTTTGTACGGCACATGCACCATCTCAATTCCCGCCATCAGTTTCAGCAATTCACCGGCGAGATGCGGCGATGAGCCATTGCCCGAAGATGCGTAGTTGATACTCTTGGGATTGGCCTTGGCCAGCGCAATCAATTCCCGGATGTTATTCGGCGCAAACGCAGAATTGGCCGTCAATATGAAGGGAACGCTCGCGATCAGCGTAACGGGGGCAAGGTCTTTTTGCGGATCGAAAGCCAGCTTGTACAAACTGGCATTGACAGCATAGCTGGCCGACACAATGAGCAGCGTATAGCCATCGCCGGGAGACTTCGCTGCCATTTCGGCTCCCAGGGTACCGCCCGCACCGGCACGATTGTCCACAACAACCTGCTGACCCAGCGTTTCCGTCAGTTTTTGCCCGATGGTGCGCGCCAGAATATCGGTACCGCCCCCGGGCGTAAATGGAACGATCATCCGCATGGGCTTGGTCGGATAGGCCTGACTCCAGGCCGTTGCAACCGACAACACAGTCAGAAATGCCAGCAGTACTGCATTCAACTTTTTCATCGGCCTCCCCTTTTCCTCGACTCACTCAACCCACGTATCGCTTATCGAATACCCCTTAGCGCATCGGCAGGTAAACGACAGCCCAGCCTTTGGCTGTCATCTCGCCCCGCTGATCGCGCGCACCAATCTCGATCTTCACGGAACCACGCCCCTTGTCGGCAGGCGATTTTTCAATCACTTTGCCGTAGCCATAAGTCACATCGCCAACCAGGTTGAAGCGCCGAATCTCGCAATACAGCTCCTTGAGAAAACCATGGTCGCCGGTCCAATTGGTCAGCATGGTGCCCAGCCACGCCACGCGTTCCGGGCCATAGTCATAGGCCTCCGGCACGCCCACGCTCTTGGCGAGAGCCGTATCCCAATGCACGGCTTCGGGTGGCTCCGGCACGCCGTAGCCATTCAGAATGCCGGCAGCGGGATGTCGCTGCAAATATTGAAACCAGAAACCGTGCGCCCATATGAACAGCCCGCCCCAGGCCTGCTCGAATGCAACGGCCACGGTTGCCGTGTAGGGTCCTCGCACAATGCCGGGCAGTTCTTCGCCGACCTGAACATCTTCCCAATAGCGAGGCGTAGCGCCGCGACATTCCTCTTGCTCGTACAGCTTGGCGATTTCGGCGATCTGTTCACGCGTATAAACCTTCGATTCCAGATGGTTGTACTTGCCCTTGTCCTTGGCCTTGGTGCGCTCAGTGCGCATGCCCCAGGACTCCGCCTGCGCGATTTCGCGGCCGTCGCCACCCAGGAAGCGAATATGCGAAATCTGTTTGAACATGCGATCTGCAAAGCGGCTGGGCAACTCAACCAGATCCTTGAAGGTCACCTCGGTGTTGATGGCTTCTCCGAGCGGGATGGGTTCGTTCCAGCGAAAATGCGAGCCGGCAAAAAACGCGTGCACGCCGGGCAATCCACCGCGATAACCAATCGAAATGCGACTGAATGCGTAGAGCATGCAAGGTGGCGCGATCATCCCGCCGAGCACCGATTGCTTCGCATAAGCCGGATCAAGGTAAAGCGGATTCTTGTCACCCGTCGCCCATGCCCAGTGCCGGATGGAGTCGCGCGTTGCCTCGGTGATGTACGGCGCCTCCCGCACTTCAACCCGCTGGCCGATCTTTGCACGAAGTCGCGCGATCTCCTCATCACTGGCACGGCCAGTGTGCTTGATTGCTTCAGTCATCAACAACCCCTTCCGAGATTCAAGTCAATCCGATTTTGTCGAAGTATGTCACACCCTATTGGCGTCTGCGGAACGCATGAACGCGGCGAACCAATGCACACAAATTGTTTGTCCTTGGCGACGAAATATTTTTTGCATTGACCTACAATCGACGCACGACTTCAGGAGCCCAGGCCATGAAACACGATCTGCTATCGGTTCGCGAGTTGAATGCCAGGGAACGCGAACTGCTTGAGCGCAACTATGTCATTCACCTTGCGTTGACACCCGAGGACAGACTCGCGCAGATTGCACGTCTGGGGCCAACGCTGCGCGCCGTGCTGACCAAGGGACAAAGCGGCTTCACCGCCGAAGAGATCGCAGCCTTGCCCAAACTGGGCATCATCTGTTCCTCAGGCGTCGGCTTTGAGGGCATCGATCTGACGGCAGCACACCAGCGCGGCATCGTTGTCACCAATAGCCCCGATGCCAATGCGTCTTCGGTCGCCGACAACGCCCTGGGCCTGATGCTGGCCGTGGTGCGCAACATTCCCTATCACGACCGTGTGGTGCGCGAAGGCGGATACCACGTCGCCGCCACCCTGCCCGGACAACTCACCGGGCGGCGTCTGGGCATCATCGGACTGGGCCGCATCGGCCTGCGCATCGCCCGACGCGCTGAAGGCTTCGAGATGGATATCGCCTATCACAACCGGAAAAATCGCTCGGATGTTCCATATGCCTGGGCGGAATCGCCCCTGGCGCTGGCCGAGCGCAGTGATTTCCTGGTGGTAGCGGTGCCGGGCGGACCAACCACCCGGCACATCGTCAATGCCGAGGTCCTTGCTGCGCTGGGTCCGGACGGCTATCTCGTCAACGCCGGACGCGGCAGCGCCGTCGATACGCAGGCGCTGATCGCGGCGCTGCGCGACAAACGCATCGCCGGCGCAGGCCTCGATGTGGTCGAAGAAGAACCCAACATTCCACCGGCACTACGCGAACTGCCCAACGTCGTATTCACACCGCACATCGGCGGACAATCGCCCGAATCAGTGCTGGCCAAAACGGAAATGGTGATGCGAAATCTGGATGCTTACTTCTCAGGAAAACCGGCGCTCACTCCGATCACCGGCGCCTGATCAAACGAGCCGTGTGTTAGGCTGAAACGAATTGAAAACATCTCGGGAGGGACGTATGAAGAAATGGTTTCATGGGCTGTCTGCAGCGCTATTCATTACCGCAGGCACCGTACACGCACAATCCTTTCCGTCCAGGCCCGTGCGCATCATTTCCCCCTACGCCGCCGGCAGCACGGTGGACATCATGTGCCGCATCATCAGTCCCAAGCTGACCACGTCGCTGGGACAGCAGGTCATCATTGAAAACCGCGCGGGCGCCGGTGGGGCAATTGGCATGGAAGCAACGGCCCGATCGCCGAAAGATGGCTACACCATCATGCTCGCGGCCTCCGGATTCACCGTCATCCCGAGCCTGAATCCGCGCCTCTCCTGGGATCCGGTCAAGGACTTCAGTGCCATTGCCCAGGTCGCCACCAGCCCGCTGGTCATGGTGGTACACCCCAAGGTGGCTGCGAAGAACCTGGCCGAACTCATCGCGCTGGCCAAGGCGCAACCGGGCAAACTCAGATATGGTCATGCGGGCATTGGCTCCTCGCAGCACATGGCGGGTGAATTATTCAGCCTGGAGGCTGGCATCGACATCGTCAACGTTCCGTACAAGGGCGGCAAGGAATCGCTGTCCGACCTGCTGGGAGACCGCATCGAGATGAGCGTTCAGGGCGTGCCGGCGGTGCTGTCGCAAATACGCTCAGGGGCCGTGCGCGCCATCTTCCTCACCGGTCCGAAACGCTCTGCGACGCTGCCCGACCTGCCCACCATCGGTGAATCGGGACTGCCGAAAGCAACCGCCAATGTCTGGTTCGGATTGCTCGCACCTGTCGGCACGCCGCACATCATCATCGAGCGCCTGAACACCGACATCATCGCGCTCATGAAAAGTCCGGATGTCATTGATGGTTTCGTCAACGGCGGCTCTGAAGTCGCCATAAGCACACCTGAAGAATTCGCGCGCATGATCCGTGACGATGTGGTGACCTGGGCCAAGGTCATCAAGCAGCGCGGCATCAAGATGGAGTAGCGTCTCCTGACGCAGGCGAATCATTGCGATGTGAGAGACGCATTCAGACGCAATGTTGGCGATAAGGACAAATAACAACGGAAGATAACAATGAGTCCAAAAATGCTCTATTTAAGTTGATTTGTTATATTTAATGATTACATTAAAATATTACTTCACGCCACACATACTTTCTACACACTGACACATCCTGCACCGCGAAAATATCGCCCTGTCACCTGTCGGCTTTATCATTGCCATTGCAACCATTCAAACAAGACTTGCCACCAAATCATCTAAGCTATAATCAAAGCGTTGTCGCAATACAGGCAACATCGACTCACCCGGCATGGATTTCAATGAATACGCAACGCAACACGTACACAACTTCGTCAGACAGCCTCGCAGCGGCTGTGCATGGCCAATTTGCGTATCTTTCATTTCATCCTCCGTCAGTCTAGTCACCCATCGGACGCGTGCTCGTCCGTTCA
>CANKAJ010000154.1 GCA_947479645.1 Betaproteobacteria bacterium
AAGCAATATCCCGACATACCTACTGTGGCGGAGATGGGAGTCAGCGAATACAACTATGGCGCATGGATGGGATTTCTGGCGCCTGCGGCGACGCCGCCGGCCATCATCGACAAATTGAGCGAGGGCTTTGCCAGGGTCGTCAAGACGCCGGAAATCGCGGCTGAACTGGAGCGACAGGGGGCGAGTCCGGTGGGAAGCACCCCGGCGCAGTTCAAGCAGCTGATCACAACCGAGGTTGCCCGGTGGCAGAAGGTGGTCGACGAATCGGGAATCAAACTGGCCGAGTAATCGGCAATGCATGCAAGCAAGGAGGAGCAGTCATGATCTATACCAAGACCGGGACCGAAGCGCTGGATGGGCTGTATGTCCAGGAACTGCCGCAGTTCAACAAGAAGCACTGGGTCTCGGATATCTTCGGCCCCCGGCATTCCTATGCCAAGGCACCGGGGCCGCAGGCGCTGATGGCGGACATGGAGCCTGGCGAAGTTGTTCTGCCGCATTTTCATGGCACCACCCAGTTCCAGCTTTTTCCTGCCGGTTCCGGCACCATTGGCCGCAAGAACGACCCCATCCAGTCGTTGATGGTGCAGTTCAAGGATCACCACACCGCCTATGGGCCGATTACCGCGGGTCCGAATGGGTTGAGTTTTCTGTCGCTCCGCGTTTTTACCGGCGTGTCCGCGCCGGTTTATCTGCATGATCCGGACTTTCGCGACAAATTGAAGCCGAGCAAGCGACGCAATTGGCTGTCGCCACGCCTGGAGCTATCCACTGTTTCGATCCTGAGGCACCGGCAGGAGGTGAAGTGGGAGCCGTTGTGGGATCCGGCCACCATTGACGACGAGATGAATGCTCAGATGCTGCGTCTGGGCGCCGGGCAGACGGTGGCGGGGCCGGACCCGAAGCGCGCCGCCGGCTATTACGTCTTTGTCGTCAATGGCAGCATGGACCACAAGGGGCAGGATCTGGGGCTGTGGTCCATGACCGTAGTCGATCCGACCGAGGCGGAGTTCGAGATCAAGGCGGGCCCCAAGGGACTGGAGGCGCTGGTGCTGGAATTTCCGCTCGATTACGAATAAAGGAGAGGATGCGTGAAGATTACCAAGATCAAGGATCATATCGGCGCCTATGTGACGGATATCGACTTGCGCGAGCCCGTTGACGCGGCGACCCGCAAGCAACTCAATGACGCCATCATCGATAACGTCGTACTGGTTATCCGTGGCCAGGAATTCACAGCCGCGCAATACCAGGCGGCGGCTGAGTTGTTCGGCGAACTGATGGAAGACCAGAATCGCCGCTATCTGGTGGATGGCTTGCCGCTGATCAGCGTGCTGTCCAATCGCCACAAGGACAGCAATGGCAATCAGGCAAAGGTGAGCAGGAACGCCACCTGGCATACCGATCACACCAATCAGGAGCGCCCGCCCAAGTTCACCATGCTGTACCCGGTGGCCGTGCCGGACAAGGGCGGGGCCACATCGGTTTGCAACATGCGCGCAGCCTACGAGTCGCTTCCTGAAGAGTGGAAGCTGCGCATCACCGGCATGCAGACGGCCAATACGCTGGTCAGCAGCGCGCGCTTGAAGGTAGCCAATCCCGACATCGTGCGCACACAACAGGAAAAGGCGGCTCAACCGCGGATCCAGCCGCTGGTGCGCACACATCCGGAGCGCGGCTCGAAAGCCATCTGGTTTCACAAAGGCAAGACCGAATGCGTGCTGGGCATGGCCCCGGAGCAAACGCAGGCATTTCTGGACGAGTTGCTGGAATTGGCGCTGCGCCCGGAATTCATCTATGCCCATGAATACAAACTGGGCGACATGCTGATCGTTGACAACCGTTCGGCCATGCACAAGGCCGGATTCGACTATGACCACAGCCAGCACCGCATGCTGTACCGCATCCTCGTTCGGGGCGACCAGCCGTATTAAGAGGCTGTTACTGCAGTAACACGGCAGTCACGTCATGGCGCCAGCACTAGCGTTGCATGTGCACGGGCTGCTTTTTTCAATGAACACCAGGCAAGCATGAACAATATTCTCAGCGGTTTGCGCATTGTGGAAGGGGCGGCATTTGTCGCCGCACCCTTGTGCGGTATGACGCTGGCGCAGCAGGGCGCCGATGTCATCCGATTCGATCCCATTGAGGGCGGGCTTGACGCGCGGCGCTGGCCGCTGACCCGTGACGGCAAGAGCCTGTACTGGGCGGGTCTCAACAAGGGCAAGCGTTCCATTGCGGTGAACACACGCAGTCCCGAGGGGCAGGAGCTGATCACCGGGTTGATCACCGCACCGGGCGAAGGCAATGGCATCTACCTTACCAACTTTCCCACCAGTGGATGGCTGGGCTACGAGGCATTGCGCAAGCGCCGTGATGATCTGATCATGATCAACGTGACCGGCAATCCCGACGGCAGTTCGTCGGTGGACTACACCCTCAATTGCGCTGTCGGTTTTCCCTTTGTCACCGGCCCTGAACGCGGCGGTCAGGCGGTGAATCCGGTGAACCATGTGCTGCCCGCCTGGGATGCGATCACCGGTCTGACGGCGGCCATGGGAGTACTGTCGGCTGAACGTCATCGCCGGCTGAACGGCCAGGGACAGTACATCAAGTTGCCGCTGGCCGACGTTGCCTTTGCCATGATGGGGAACCTGGGTTATATCGCCGAGGTACAGGTCAATGGCGAGGAACGCCAATCCTGCGGCAACTATCTCTATGGCGCCTATGGCTGCGAATTCGAAACGCGAGACAAGCGCTATGCCTACGTCGTCGCCATTACCAAGCGGCAGTGGCAGGAACTCCTTGAAGTGACCGGGACTGCGGGAAAAATGGCGATGCTGGAGAAGGTGCTGGAAGTCAGTCTCGCCACGGAAGGCGAACGCTTCACTGCCCGAGAGTCCATCTCGGCTGTGCTGCGGCCGTGGTTCCGTACCCGCAGCCTCGATGAAGTGCGCAGCGCATTTGATGGCAGCGGCGTGTGCTGGGGGCCGTATCAGACCTTTCGCCAGATGGTCGAGGCCGACCCGCGGTGCTCGACCGACAATCCAATGTTCGCGCAACTTGAGCAGCCTGGCATCGGCAGTTACCTGGTGCCGGGGTCGCCGCTGCAGTATTCATCCAACCCTCGCGTTGCACCGGCGCGGGCGCCGCTGCTGGGTGAGCATACTGACCAGGTGCTGAGTGAAGTGCTCGGCCTGTCTGACGGACAGATCGGCAAGTTGCGCGAGAAAAAAGTGGTTGCCGGTCCGGTGGACCTGCGCTAGTACGCCAACCCATAATTTTGCGTGCATGCCGAGGATGAGCGACAAGGCAACCGGCGATGCGGGGTGCGTCGATCATGGTGAAGCTGATGGGTTGGCGTACCAAACGCGGCCCGTCGCCGACGCAGTGGCGGCACCTGCGCTTCAGTGCCTGGTGGGCGGGTGGCTGCGCGGCGAGCCAGCTGAACGGACTTCCATGGGATCTCCATCCGGATTGTCTTCTTTCGGCCACGCCAGAAAATCGGCTGCGACGCCATAGCGGATGGCGCGCTGGGCGAGGGCCTGTTCATCCTTGTGCAGGTCCGGAATGCGCTCCAGCGGCCAATGCCTGGCCAGAGACAATTCGGTGACCACCCACGAAAAATCCATGATGTGCTGGCGTGCCGTCGATTCGGCGCCAGCCATGGAATCGGCCTGCACCCAGATGTGAATGTCAGCGCCAGCGAGATCCCTGGCCTGGGGAGATGCCACTGTAGGGGTTGCTTCAAAAGCAAAGAAGAAAAGGTCCATGTCTGAGCGAATCTTAACATGCAGCACATATGGCGCCTGCCATCTCGAATGCGGATTTAGCATCAAAGTGCCTGCTTCACGGAGCCAGGCGCAGAATTGGTTTTGCTGTCGTGTACTTGAGTGGCGGCGCTGCCATGGTGCAGTCGAAGAAATCAATCCACCTTCAATCCAATCGCATTGGCGAGTTTGGTCCATTTGGGAATTTCGATGCGCAGCCATTGCGCGAATGCTTCCGCAGTCATGTCCCCGGGCTCGGTTCCGTCCAGGGCCAGTTTCGCCTTGATATCGGGAAGATTGATTGCTCGCACGATTTCACGGTTGAGCCGGTTGACAATCACAGCGGGCGTGCGCGCGGGAACAAATACGCCTTGCCAAGAGCCGGTCTCGAAGCCGGGCAGTCCTGACTCGGCGACGGTAGGCAGTTCAGGGGCGATCGACGAACGCCTGGCGCCGGTGGTGGCGATCGCGCGCAACTTGCCTGCCTTGGCGTGATTGACCACAGAAGCCATGCTGGCAAAGCTCAGATGCACGCGGCCGGCGATCAGGTCAGTGATGCCTGCGGCAGCGCCCTTGTAGGGCACGTGCGTCATGTTCACTCCGGTCATGCTCTTGAACAGTTCGCCGCTCAGGTGCGGTGAGCTGCCATTGGCTGACGAGGCGAAGTTGAGTTCCCCGGGTTTTGCGCGCGCCAGTTCGATCAGATCCCTGATGCTGCGCACCGGCAAGGAGGGATGGACAACCAGCATCGCCGGCGCGTTGGAAACCAGCGAAACGGCGCTCAGATCCTTCAGCGGGTCGTAGGGCAGGTTGGGATACAGCGCCGGACTGACCACAAAGGAAGGACCGACGATCACCATGGTGTAGCCGTCCGGTGCCGCCTTGGCCGTCATCTCGGTGGCGATGATGCCGCTGCCCCCGGCTCGATTTTCAACCACGAATTGCTGACCCATTGATTCACTCATCTTTTGCGAAATGAGACGGGCGATGAAATCGATGGCGCCGCCAGGAGGCTGCGTGGCGAGGAATCGAACGGGCCTGTTTGGATAATCTGAACCATCGGTCCGGGATTGGGCCAGTGCCGTGACTGACAATGACATGATCAGCAGGCAACCGGTGATGCGCGTGAATTTCGAGAGACCCTGAAGCATCAAATTTCCTTTTTAATGCGAAATTAAATTGATAACAATATTATTGTAATTTTTCGTGAAAAATACTTTAATTATCAAAAACGATCACAATAAAAAATACGTGACAAATGCCGATTCATTCTGCTTTGGCGAATTGCAAGGACCGCCCTGCAGTGTGCCCCCTGCAGGTGTATCCTTTTGACAAAACGCAATCGCATCCTGTGCATTCTAATAAGGGGGAGTACTTCAATGCTGCACCTTCGGCTGATGTCATTGCTCGCAGGGATCGTGTTTTCCTTTCCCGGCTCGGTTTTCGCCCAGGTTGCAGCGGATGCCTTTTCGGCAAAGCCGGTGGTGGTGATCGCGCCGTATGAACCGGGCGGACCGATCGATATCGAAGGTCGCATGTACACGAAAAAGGCCACGGAGCTGACGGGTCAGCAGTTCATCCTGGATTACAAGACCGGCGCGGCAACCCGAATCGGCGCGGCTTATGTGGCCAAATCGGCCGCCGATGGTCACACCCTGCTGATCAACAATACCAGCTTCACCGCGCTTCCTGTCCTGTTCAAGAACATGCCGTTCGATTTGATCAAGGATTTTGCCCCGGTTTCGCACATGAGCACGAAGGCGACCATGCTGCTGGCGTCGCCCACGTTTCCTGCCGCCAACTTTGCCGATTTCCTCGCCTATGCAAAGGCGAATCCCGGGAAAGTCAATTTCGGCACACTGGGTGCGGGCAGCACGGCGCATCTGATCGGCGCCTGGCTGGAGGTGGTCGCCAATATCAAGGTCACATTCATCCCCTACAAGGGGACCGGACCGCAGTTGCTTGATATGTCCGCTGGTCGCCTGGATGTGGCGCAAGGGGCGCTGATCGCGTCCCTGCCTTTCATCAAGTCAGGAAAACTCAAGGCACTCGCGGTGATGGACACTCGCACCCGAATTCTGCCGGATGTGCCGGCCATCGCGGAGCAGGGCATACCCGGATTCAGCTACAAGAACTGGACAGGGCTGTTTGCGCCCCGCGCGACTCCGGGGGGCACGGTCGCCCGGCTGAGCGAAATATTGGCCAATGTGGCCAAGGCGCCCGATATCGTCAGTGCCGCCGACGCGCAGGGAAATATCATGGTCGGCAGCTCGCCGGCGCAGTTCGCCCAGCTGGTCATCGAGGACACCACGCGCTGGCAGAAGCTGGCCCAGAACATGGGGATCGTGCTGGAAGAGTAGCCGCTGCACCTTTTGATCAAACCGATTCATTATCTTGTCGCATTCAGTACGCTGAATCACAGCGTGATGGCCTCATCACGCTTTCTGGTCGCGCTGTATGCCGTGCATCTTCAGGCGTCAGCGGCGGTCGTGGGCGTGCTGGTCGCATTGTTTTCACTGGTGCCGATGTTCATCTCGGTACCGATTGGCCGATTTGCCGATCGCAAGGGCACACGCATGCCCTTGCTTGTATGCACGCTGCTGACTGCCGGCGGCGCCGTGCTGCCGTTTTTCTGGCCGTCCATTGCCTCGCTGATTGTCTCGGCGGTGGTGGTTGGCGGCGCTTATTTTGCCCTCTACATCGTCAATGTCAGTCTGACCGGGCGCTATGGGGATGCGAAGGAACGGCCGGCCAATTTTTCCCACATCAGTCTGGGTGTCGCCGCTGCCAATGGGCTGGGGCCCCTGATCACCGGATTCGCGATTGATCATATTGGATTCACGAATTCGTTCCTGATGCTGGCACTGATTCCGGTGAGTTCGCTGGCCATCGCGCTCACCCGGCTGCCGCAATTCGGTCCTGCGCAGGAATCGGCCAGGGCGGTGGCAGTCAAGCGCAGCGTGCTGGATCTGTTACGCAATCCGGACATGCGGCCAGCCTATCTGATCAGCATCTATTTTGTATTGGCGTGGGACATCTTCATGGTGATGACGCCCATTTATGGCGCGCAACTCAGTCTTTCCGCTTCGCAGATCGGCATTGTCGTTGGCGCTTTCTCGATCGCGGTGTTCGTGATCCGCGCCTTCGTCGGTCCATTGTCGCGTCGCTTCACGCACTGGCAGTTGCTGCTGCTGGCGCTGATGGTCGCTGCGGTCGCCATGCTGGCCTTTGGTTTCAGCACCCTGGTGCCGTTGCTGGTCGTGTTCGCGTTCGCGCAAGGTATGGGACAGGGTCTGGGTGGCCCCATGGTGACGACGGCACTCTACGAAGTGTCGCCCCCGGATCGGGTGAGCGAAGCGATCGGGCTGCGCATGACCGTGGGGCATTTCTGCGCAACGATCCTGCCGCTGATTGCGGGCGGCACGGGTTCCCTGATTGGTGTGGCGCCGGTGTTCTGGCTCACCGCGGGATTATTGTTTCTGGGGGCGTGGACTGAACGCGGGAAATGGCATTACCGCAGCCCTAAGGCGTGACGCGCGCGGTCAATTGCTGGCGTGCGAATGCGGGTATGATTTCACCCATAAGAGCAATGGCCGCCATGACACATGTATGTTCATTAGGGCGGCGGCGGATCCCAGTGGCAAAGATGAATGGCAGAGGAGAGCGTATGCAGCACGACAAACTGAGGCATTGCCGGCGTTGGGCCGCCTGCGTTCTGGGGCTGGCGTTCGGTGTGCCGGTCGCCGCGTGGTCGCAGGGAGCGGCCGAGCCGTTTCCGTCCAAGGTGATTGTGCTGATCAATCCGCTGGCGGCCGGTGGACCGCAGGAGACGGAGACCCGGCTGTATGCCCAGAAGATCATGGAGAACACCGGCTGGAAAGTGGTGGTCGACTTTCGTGCCGGCGCCGGCGGCACGCTCGGCCTCGCCTATGTGGCCAAGGCCGCGCCCGATGGCCACACCGTGCTGACCTCTTCCAGCTCCTTCGTGATGACGCCGGCGCTGTATCCGAATCTGCCCTTCGACCCCATCAAGGACCTTGCGCCGGTGTCGCTGATCAATACCAAGGGCAATATGCTGGTGGTATCGACCTTGCTGCCAGTGAAGACGGTCACGGAATATATTGCCTACGCCAGAGCCAATCCGGGCGCGATCAATTTCGCCACCTCCGGTGCCGGCGGTGCGGTTCACTTGCCCGGCGCATGGTTGCACAACATGACCAATACCCAGGCGACCTTCATTCACTACAAGGGGACGGGGCCGCTGTTGCCCGATCTGGTGGCGGGTCGCGTGCATGCCACCTATGCGTTCCCGGTGGTCACCATGCCGTTCGTGAAGGCGGGAAAATTGCGCGCGCTGGGCGTGACCAGCGCCGAGCGAATCAAGAACCTTCCCGATATCCCGGCAGTGCAGGAGCAGGTGCCGGGGTTTGACTTCACGTCGTGGCTGGGCGCATTTGTGCCGTCGAAGACACCGCCCGTCATTATCAACCGGCTGGCAGTGGAATTTGCCAGAATGGCGAAGGATCCGGAAATCATCCGCAAACTCTCTGACGACCACTATTACGTGGCAGTGGGCAGCACGCCCGAGCAGTTTCGCCAGTACATCGCGCCGCAGTTCGATTTCTGGCGCAAACTCGTGAGGGACAACGGGATCAAGCTTGAAGAGTAGCTCACCCGGGTTCCGGCGTCTCGCAACAACCAACAAGGAATAGCACAATGAATCAAACCAGCCAATGGCGGACACTGAACGTCGTGGCCGCCGTAATGCTCGGACTCACAATCGGCCAATGCGGACTACCAGCGCTCGCTGCAGAGCCCGATTCAGCCTATCCGTCCAAACCGGCCAAACTGATCGTGCCCTATCCTCCCGGTGGCGGCACCGACATCATTGCCCGCATGGTGACCAACCGTTTCACCGAAACTTTCAAGCAGCAGTTCATCGTGGAAAACCGTGGCGGCGCGGGCAGCGTGCTGGGCACTGAAGCAGTGGCGCGTTCCGCCCCCGACGGCTACACCCTGTTGTTCGCGACCTCGGCCGGCCTGGTCATCAATCCGCTGCTCAATCCCAAGCTGTCCTACGATCCATTCAAGGATTTCGACCCGATCAGCCTGCTGGTGACCACGCCGCAGATGCTGGTGGTCAGCAACACGCTGCCGGTGAAGTCCGTCAGGGAACTGATTGCGTACGCCAAGGCCAATCCGGGCAAGTTGAACTATGCGACGGCCGGTATCGGTGCGCCCAATCACATCTCCACCGAACTGTTCAAATACATGACGCAGACCGACATGGTGCATGTGCCGTTCAAGGGCTTCGGCCCCGGCATCACCGATCTGCTGGGTGGCCAGGTGCAGGTGATGATGAATCCGGTCACCGGGCTCACGCCCTACGTGAAGTCGGGCAAGGTGAGGGCGCTCGCAGTCAGCACGCCGCAGCGCCTGGATACCTGGCCGGACCTGCCCACGGTGGCCGAAGCAGGCGTGCCTGGCTACGAGTATGAATTGTGGTATTCAGTTGTCGCGCCCGCGAAGACCCCGCGCGCCATCATCATGAAGCTGAACGGCGACCTGGTGAAATACCTCGCCGAGCCGGATACCAAACAGAAGTTGCTGGCGCAGGGCGCCGAGCCGCGCAGCACAACCCCCGAAGGTCTGACCCAGTTGATGCGTCGCGAATACGACAATATCGGCAAGGTCATCAAGGCCGCCAGGATCACCCTCGAAAACTGACCTATCCATAAAACCGACATATCCATTCATTCCCGGAGAATTGCATGCAAGCATTTGCCGCCGTACTGCTGAAGAGTCCAAGCTGCCCATCCCAATTGACCCCCGCTGCCTTGAACGGCATGGTGACCGCGTTCGGCGCCAGTGCTGCGCGCACCTATGAAGCGCTGGATGGCAGTGAGGCGTATACCTACCTCGATCTGAAATCGCAGAGCCAGTCGCCGGAAGCGTTTGCGGCGGCGGTCGCCGCCAAGGCCGCCGAGTTGCTGGCCGGAACCGGTATCACAGCGCTGGCGCTGAACGGCGTGACCGATATTCCCGGCGCTTCGAATGGACAGTCAGCACCGTTCTTTTATACGGTCGAGATCACGTCGGCCAGCGAGCGCACCGGCGACGTGTCCAAGTGGTATGAAGAAGAGCACATGCCCGGCCTGGCGTCTGTGCCGGGCTGCGTGTATGCCCGGCGCTTTCTTACGCATGGCAAGGAGCAGACCTCCTGCGCCTGCTATGAAATCACCAATTCGGAGATTCGCGAAACCGCCGCCTGGAATGCCGTGCGTGGCACGCCCTGGAGCGAGCGGGTGCGGCCGTTCTTCCTCAATCTCAAGCGCAACATGTTTCGGGCCCTGCCTGTCGTCAAGTTCTGAAATTCTTGCATAGTTGTATCTGGGAGCATGGTGCATTAGTAGCCGCGATGCAGCCATGCCGGCCCACCGAACCCTGCGGTAGACGCAAGGCATCGCTGAAATGAAGCCGATTCACTATCTGGTCGGCTTTCTCGTGCTCAACCAGGGCACGTTTTCGGGCACGCGATTCCTGGTCGCGCTGTACGCGGTTCACCAGCAGGCATCGGCACTGGTGGTGGGTATCCTGGTCGCGCTTTTCTCCTCGGCAGCGATGCTGGGCGCGGTCGCCATGGGCAAGCTGGTTGATCAGCGTGGTACGCGCCTGCCGGTTTTGCTGGGGACCTTGTCGATCATATGTGGTGTCGGGTTGCCGCTGTTATGGCGGGACTTTGCCGCGCTGTACGTTTGCGCCATCCTGACCGGCGGCGCGTATTTCACGGTCTATATCGCGACCAGCACTTTGATCAGCAAATGCGGCCAACCGGGTGAAGTCGCGCTCAATTTTTCCAGGATGACGCTGGGAACAGCCGTTGCCAATGGCATGGGGCCACTGGCGGCCGGATTGATGATCGATCATCTGGGTTATATGACTGCCTTTGCGCTGCTGATATTCGTGCCGTTGCTGTCGCTGACCCTGCCCTTGTCGGGCCGGTTGCCGCAGGCGGGGTCTGCCGGCAGCGGGCACAAGGAAGGCAAGGGTGGGGGCAGTGCCCTGGAGTTATTGCGTCATCCGGGTTTGCTGGCGGTGTATGTGATCAGCACACTGTTCATCCTGTCGCTGGACATCTTCGTGGTGATGACGCCCTTGTATGGCACCCAACTGAAATTTTCGGCATCGCAAATGGGCGTTATCGTCAGTGCGTTTTCACTGGCCGCATTTGTGGCTCGCGTTGCGGCGGCACCCATGACGCGTTTTTACACCCCCTGGCAACTGCTGCTGTTGTCGCTCACGCTCGCCGCGGTCAGCACGATCGTGTTCGGCCTGATCAGCAGCGCGCCCCTGCTCATTGCCTGCGCTTTTGTCATGGGATTTGGTCAGGGGCTGGGAGCGCCCATGTACACGGCCGCGATGTACGCGGTCGCGCCCAGGGAGCGTGCCAGCGAGGCATTGGGCCTGCGTATGTCGCTGGGAATGACAGCGCAGACATTGCTGCCGCTAGTGGTCGGCAGCGTGGGTTCGGTGCTGCCGGCGGGGCCGGTGTTCTGGGCCACCGGCCTGCTCTTGCTCGCCGGTGTGTTCATGCTGCGCAAAGAATGGCACAGTACGGCTGCGCGACGTGATACTCAGGTGGCCGGCGGATAAAGTACGACTGAAAAGAGTGCCAGCGATAAATCCGTGATGCCGTCTTCGTGAACAATTTCCATGCAGGGTCGGGGTGGGTAATGCGTACATCGAGGGTTTCCGGTTCACACTTTTTTGCGGCGGCCTGGCTCGTCCTGCATGCGTTTGCGGCCGGCGCAGTCTCTGCGCAGGGCGCCGCAACGGTGTATCCGGTCAAGCCGGTCTCGCTGGTCATTCCGTTTGCCTCCGGTGGCACCACCGATACCGAGGCGCGCCTGTATCTGCAGAAACTTCAGGAGAGTACCGGTCAACCGTTCGTGTTTGATTTCAGGGCCGGCGGGGGCACCACGGTCGGATCGGCCTTCGTGGCCAAGGCGGCGCCGGACGGCTATACGCTGTTGATGAACAACTCCGGCATCACGGTTTTTCCGAATTTCTATCCCGATCTGCCTTTTGACGTGCTGAAGAGTTTTGCCCCGATTACGGCTACCAGTGATCGCACCACGACGCTGGTGGTCAGCACGTTGGCATTGCCCGGTGTCAAGTCGCTCGCGGACCTGTGTTGCGAGTTCATGATCTGTCCGGTTCTGTAGCACGACATCTGTCCGGTTGTCATAGTGCCCCGAAGGGGGTGCGAAATGACACCGACGCGAGTGCTACAGGAGATAAGGAAGATGAGATTCGAAGAGGCCTATGAAGGGTGGC
>CANKAJ010000155.1 GCA_947479645.1 Betaproteobacteria bacterium
AGGCATATGAACTCAAGCTGCAATCGGCCCTCGCCATGCTCGATCGAGAAGTTGAGGCATTGCGTGCCGCGCCGTTTTCCATCGGCCATATCGGCATTGCGTGCGCACTGGCCTACCTGGATTTTCGTTTCACCGATATGGATTGGCGCACCCGGCAGCCACGCCTGGGAACCTGGTTCGACGAACTGTCACAGCGGCCATGCATGCAGGCCACGGCGTTCATCGACGCCTAGCGCCGATTCGGTCGCGCTAAGTCGCTCCTGGATGGATCAGCCGGCGGGTGATCAACTGCCCGCAGACAAGTCAGCCAGCAACTGATCCTGCGCCGAGCGGGGAACGCGGCCCTTTTTGAGCCGATAGCTGCCGTTGGCGTCCATCTCCCAGGACTGGGTATTGTCGGCGAGGCTCGCCTTCAGTCCTTCGGCGATGACGCGAGCCTTCAGCTTCTTGTCCAGGACCGGAATGCAGGCCTCAATGCGGCGGAAGAAGTTTCGCTCCATCCAGTCGGCGCTGGACAGGTAGACATTTTCTTCGCCCTGATTGAAAAAATAGAAAATGCGATGGTGCTCCAGGAATCGCCCGATGATGGAACGCACCCGGATATTGTCCGACAGGCCGGGGATACCCGGCCGCAGCGAGCAGACACCGCGCACGATCAGTTCAATCTTCACGCCGGCGCGGGATGCCGCGTAGAGCGCCTCGATGACTTTCGGTTCCAGCAGCGCGTTCATTTTTGCAATGATGCGCGCGGGCTTGCCGGCCTTGGCATTGCGGCGCTCGCGATTGATGGCAGCGATGATGTTCGTGTGCAGCGTGAAGGGCGACATCCACAGGTGATGGAGTTTCTTCGCGCGCCCCAGGCCGGTCAATTGCTTGAAGGCTTCGCTGACATCGTCGCATATGGATTCATTGCAGGTGAACAGCCCGAAATCGGTATACAGCCTGGCTGTGCGGGGATGGTAATTGCCCGTGGCCACATGCACGTAGCGGCGCAGTCGGCCAAATTCCCGGCGAACCACCATCAGCATCTTGGCATGGGTCTTGAATCCGACCACGCCATACACCACGTGGGCGCCGACCTCTTCCAGTTTGGTTGCCCAGTTGAGATTGGCTTCCTCATCAAAGCGGGCCAGCAGTTCCACCACGACGGTGACTTCCTTGCCGCGTTGCGCTGCATCGATGAGGTATTTCATCAGCACCGAATCCGTTCCGGTGCGATAGACCGTTTGCTTGATTGCCACCACATTGGGGTCTTCGGCAGCCTGTTCCAGGAACTCGATGACCGGACTGAAGGATTGATACGGATGGTGCAGCAGGATGTCGCCATTTTGTATGGCGGAAAACATATTCGTCGTTTCTTCCAGCGCGCGCGGCAGCCCTGGCACGAAGGGGGGGAATTTGAGCGCTGCCACGTCGACCAGATCGGGGACCTGCATCAGGCGCACCAGATTCACCGGTCCGTCGACCCGGTACAGGTCGGCTTGCGTGAGTTCGAACTGTTTCAGCAGGAAGTCTTCCATTTCCGCCGGGCAGCCGACGGCGACTTCGAGGCGGACGGAGTCGCCAAAGTGCCGCTGCGGCAGTTCACCCTGCAGCGCCGTGCGCAGGTTCGTGATTTCCTCGTCATCCAGGAACAGGTCGCTGTTGCGCGTCACGCGAAACGGATAGGAGCCCAGCACGTTCATGCCCTGAAACAGCGCGCCGACAAAGGCCTGCAGCACGTTGGTCAGCAGCACGAAGCAATGGTCGCGTCCGGCGACCTGTTTGGGTAGGCGGATGACACGCGGCAGCAGTCGCGGCGCCTGCACGATGGCAGTGCCCGAATTGCGGCCGAAGGCATCGCGTCCTTCCAGTTGAACGGCGACGTTCAGCGACTTGTTGAGCACGCGCGGAAACGGATGTACCGGGTCCAGGCCAATGGGCGTCAGCAGCGGGGCCATTTCGCGCAGAAAATAATTGCTCAGCCAGTTGCGCTGTTGGCGGGTCCATTCCTTTTCAGGAAGAAACCGCACGCCCTCTTCAGCCAGAGCGGGCAGCACTTCCGAATTGAGCAGATTGTACTTGTCGGCTACCAGTGCGTGGGTTTGCTCGACCACGGCCTCGAAGGTGTCGGCCGGGGTGGTTTCGCCCGGTCTGGCGATGTCACCCAGTCGGATGCGCTCTTTCAGCTCGGCGACGCGAACCTCAAAAAATTCGTCAAGATTGGAAGAGATGATGCACAGGAAACGAAGCCGTTCCAGCAGCGGCGTGCGACGGTCCTGCGCCTGGGCCAGCACGCGCCGGTTGAACGTGATATTGCCAAGCTCCAGCGACAGCAGGTGCGGCAGATCAGCCTTGATCGACATGGCGGGTGCTACTGGCAGAACGGGAACGATACTTGTCAAGTTGTCTGATCATGAATTGCTCCGATTTTGGAGTTTGGCACATGCGCAGTTGAAACCAAAGTCGCCCTGAGAATTGTTGCAGAATTATTACAGAAATCAGCTCGGATGCGAGACACATAACTGTCACATTGATTGGCTAGCATGCATGCATTACTCTTTTCGAGTTCATGCATGCAGACCGACCTTCATACCTCCAAGCAATATGACGCTGAACTGGCCCAGGTCAGGACCCAGGTGCTGCGCATGGCCAGTCTGGTGGAGCAGCAGGTCGTGTACGCGATCGAGTCGTTGCGCCGCACAGACGTTGTAGTAAGCGAACGCGTCATTGAATCCGAAATCGAGGTCAACGGCCTTGAAGTGTCCATTGATGAGTTGTGCACCACCATCATTGCGCGCCGCCAGCCCAACTCCAATGATTTGCGCGTGATCATCATGGTGTTGAAAACCATTACCGATCTGGAGAGGATTGGTGACGAGGCGAAGAAAATCGCGTTGGGCACGCGTGGTGTGTACGCCGAGGCGCGCGGACATTTGCCGCGCTTTGCCAATGTGGCCCTGGTGGCGGAGATTGTGCTCGGCATGCTCAGGCGCGCGATGAACGCCTTCGAAAAGCTGGATGCCAGCGACGTGGCCGCCATTGCGCGCCAGGATCTGGAGGTCGATGAATATTTCCAGTCCATTCTGCGTCAGTTGCTGACCTACATGATTGAAGATCCGCGCACCATCTCGGCTGCACTCAATATCATCTTTATCGCCAAATCGCTCGAACGCATTGGCGATCACGCCAAGAACATCTCCGAGTATGTTATCTACATGATCAAGGGCAAGGACATTCGCCACGTGACCCTGGAGGAAAAGGAGCGTGTGGTCGAGTCCTGACCGTAGCATTGCGATTCAAATGCGGTTGCGGCACCCCATTCCGGGTATCATGTTGTCAGTATGGATAAGCCGCTGTCCCAGCTCGTTGCACACGATATGCTCGCTGCAGTAGATCTGGGCTCAAACAGTTTTCATCTGCAGATCGGCCGGGTCGTCGATGATCAGATTTATCTCCTTGATTCGCTGAGAGAGTCGGTCCGTCTCGGCGCGGGCCTGACCCGCGACGGGCGCATCGACCGCGCCACCCAGCTGCGTGCACTGGAGGCGATGGGACGGTTTGGCGAGCGTCTGCGCGGTTTTTCGCACGGTGCAGTTCGCGCGGTGGGCACCAATGCGTTGCGCGTGGCAAAAAATGCCGATCAGTTCCTGGTCGAGGCACGTCGCGCACTGGGCTTTCCAATCGAGGTCGTGTTCGGGCGCGAGGAAGCCAGGCTCATCTATCTCGGCGTGGCGCACAGCGTGCCACCTTCGCCCGATCGGCGCCTGGTCATCGATGTCGGTGGCGGTTCAACAGAATGCGTCATCGGCACCGGATTGACGCCGGAGCTGATGGAATCCATCTCCATGGGTTGCGTGAGCTGGAGTCTGCGATTCTTTCCCGATGGTCGGCTGGACAAGGCGGCATTCAAGGCGGCCGAGCTGGCCGCGGCCAATGAAATGCAGCGTATCGTCAAAGCCTATCGTCGCACCGGTTGGACGCTGGCATTGGGATCGTCGGGCACCATCAAGTCGCTGGCCTCCATTCTCGAAGCGGGCGACTTGAATAATGGTATTCCCGGGCAGGTGATTACGGTCGCCGGACTGGAGCGGCTGCGTGCGCTGCTGATCAAGGCCGGCAATATTGATCGAGTCCGGCTGCCCGGCCTGCGCGAAGATCGCCTGACCATTCTGCCCGGCGGGATGACGATTGTTTCCGCTGCGATGCACGAGCTTGGCGTTGAAAGGCTGCAGGTCTCTGACGGCGCATTGCGCCAGGGGGTGCTTTACGACCTGCTGGGACGGGTCACCCACCACGATATGCGTGAAGCGACCGTGCGCGAGTTCATGCGTCGCTATCATGTGGACATGGCGCAGGCGGAGCGGGTCGAGCGTCTGGCGACCCAGGTCCATGCCGACCTGATCGGGGAGCCCGAAGAAGAGAAGACCTTGCTGCTGCAGTTTGCGGCACGCCTGCATGAGATCGGCATCACGATTGCGCATGCCGGTTATCACAAGCATTCGGCCTATATTCTGGCGCAGGCCGACATGCCAGGTTTTTCCCGTGACGAGCAGGCCCGTTTGTCACGTCTGGCGTTGTCCCATCGCGGGAAATTGTCGAAACTTGAAGGATTGCCTGCGCGTAGCAGCGAATGGGCGAGGATATTTTCGCTGCGCCTGGCGGCACTGCTGAGCCTGTCTCGCAACGACATCACGCTCCCGCGATTTGCCTGCAAGACCACCGAGGCGGGATATCAGATTGCCTTGTCGCGTGCCTGGCTCGCCGAGCATCCGTTGACAGAGGCGGCGCTGGAAGCTGAAGCGGCCGAATGGCGAGTGCTAGGCATCCGGTTCGAGATACGCGGACTCAGTGAGGAGCGTCTGAAAGGAGCCGGATGAGCAGGGTTATAATATTATCAATATTATAAGAAATGCTTCGCCGATCGTGTTTTTAAGTCAATATTAGGATCAGACCAACGATAGGTGAGTCCGCTCTAGATCATCTCCGGGGTCATGGCGGCACGCAGTACCGCTTCATGCTGCCCGTCGCGCAGTCGGCCGGCAAGCCACACGATGGCGCCTTTTTTCAGGCTCCAGTCCATGTCCTTGCTGCCCGATAATAGTCGAGCAACAACCTGCCCCAGCGTTGGCTGATGACCAATCACGATGGTGATCCCCGGTGTTTTTGGCCATCCCGCGGCTTCAAGCAGGCCGTGCGGCGATGCCGTCAATCCGACGGCAGGGACGATTTCAAACTCACGGTTGAGCGCAGCCGCCGTTTGCAATGTGCGCCTGGCCGGCGACACCAGCACCCGACAGTCCTTGGGAAGCCGTTCGTGCAGCCATTTGGCCATGCGCGCGGCCTGCTTGTGTCCGTGCGATGTCAAAGCGCGATCAGAATCGTCAATCTTGCCCGGGATCCCATCTTCCGCTTCCGCGTGTCGCCACAGGATCAGCTGATTGTGCTCACTCACGGTGCGGTCTAGCCCTTGCGAGGGCAGTCTGGTTTGTTGCAGTCGGCATACAGCGACAAGGCATGCTCACGAATGATGAAGCCACGATCCTTGGCGATGCGATTCTGGCGTTTTTCGATCTCCGCATCGTAAAACTCCTCGACCTGCCCGCATTGCATGCATACAAGATGGTCGTGGTGCTCGCCTTCGTTCAGCTCAAAGACAGCTTTTCCCGACTCAAAGTGGTGTCGCCGGAGAATACCGGCATGCTCAAACTGGGTCAGAACCCGATAGACGGTGGCGAGTCCGACATCCAGGCCGTCATTCATCAATACCCGGTAGACGTCCTCGGCGGCAAGATGGCGCACCTTGGTGTCTTCGAACAGTTTGAGAATGCGCAGGCGCGGGCCTGTCGCCTTCAGTCCTATGGTTTTGAGATTGTGGGGGATGTTCATAATGGGAATGGGGTGCGGAAATATCCGGCGGATTGGGGGGGGCAGTCGGTGATCCATGCTGATTCCGGATGGATGCCGTGCTGGTTCCGCTATCATACGCGTTTTCAAATACCGGGAAATATTCTCGATCATGAAACGCACTTTGACCGTCATTTTGGTGTTGGCGCTCGTCGGTTGCACGTACATACCGCAAGTAACGCCCTACCGTATCGAGATTCAGCAGGGAAATTACCTGAACCAGGAAATGCTGTCTCAATTGAAGCCGGGGATGACCAAGGATCAGGTTCGGTTCATTCTTGGAACGCCGCTGGTGACCGATCCTTTCCACGTCGAGCGCTGGGACTATGTGTTTACCCATTCTCCGGCCAATGCGACGCAATCCGAAAAGCGACGTGTGGCAGTATTCTTCACGGATGGAAAGTTGTCGCGTGTGGACGGTGATGTTGTGCCGACGACCGCAAAACCCGCGCCACCGGTGGTCAAATGAAAATTGCCATTGCCGGAGCAGCGGGACGCATGGGGCGCACCCTCATCGAGGGCGTGCTCAAGGATAAGTCGCTGACGCTGGTCAGCGCATTTGACGTCGCCACCAGCGGTTTCATCGGCAAGGATGCCGGCGAACTGGTCGGCTCGCCTTGCGGCATCATGGTGGGAAGTGACGCAAGACTGGCGATAGCGGCTTCACAATGCCTGATCGATTTCACCCGACCAGAGGCTACGCTGGCGCACCTTGAAATCGCGACCGTCAGCGGCGCCGGCATGGTGATCGGAACCACCGGATTTAGCGACGAGCAGAAACAGCGCATTGTTGCTGCATCCAGGCGAATCGGCATTGTCATGGCACCCAATTTCGCGGTTGGCGTCAATGTGACTTTCAAACTGGCCGAGATTGCTGCCCGCGCGCTTGGCAAGGACTTCGATGTCGAGATCGTCGAGGCGCATCACAAGCACAAGGTGGATGCGCCTTCGGGCACGGCGCTCAAGTTGGGAGAAGTGGTTGCCCGTGCCCTGGATCGAGATCTGGGGCGCAGTGCCGTATATGGCCGTGAGGGCATTACCGGCGAGCGCAAGGAAAACAGCATCGGGTTTCACAGCATCCGCGGTGGTGACATTGTTGGCGAGCACACCGTGATCTTTGCCGGTGAAGGCGAGCGGGTGGAGGTGACCGTGCGCTCACAGAGTCGTATGACCTATGCGCTTGGCGCCTTGCGTGCGGCGGCTTTTCTCAAGGGGCGTGCCGCGGGATTGTTTGATATGCAGGATGTGCTGGGGCTCGCATGAGGAAGTAGTGAACAAGGGGGCGCAGACCCCCGGGGTTCCCCGATCTACACACCGAACATGTCGAACATGCCGAACATGGCGAAATTCGGTGGTATTGAAGGGCAGATTGTCGACGGCGATGTCTTTGCGGAGCCGTCGGGTCTTCCACTGGCAAACAAAGGAGAGCGCAATGGCCGTAACGATGTATCCCATTTCAGTACCGATCTTTGTCCGGCATTTGACGGGCCTCGCAATTGTGATGAAGAAGGCGCAGGCGCTTTACGCCGAGAAAAAACTGGACGAGGTGACGTTGCTGAGTTACCGGCTGTATCCGGACATGTTCAGCTTCTCGCGCCAGGTCCAGGCGGCCACCGATCATGCCGGCAACTGCACAGCGCTCCTGGCTGGCATCGAGCCGCCCAAGCACGGAGGCGATGAGAAAAGCCTGGCCGACCTCATTGCGCGTGTGGAGAACACGATCGCCTGGCTCAATGCCATCAAGCCGGATCAGATCGATGGTACGCAAGCCAAGCCTGTCGTCGTCAAGATGCGCGACCGGGAAATGAAATTCACCGGGCTGGAATTGCTGTTGAATCGCTCCACGCCGAACTTCTATTTTCACTGCACCACGGCCTACGACATCATCCGTCACAACGGCGTGGAAATCGGCAAACGCCATTTCATGGGGGCCAACTGACGCTGTTACGGTGAGCCTGGTTGGAGAGGGGGCTTGAGCGCGAACTGGAAAGGCTCAACGTTCGCGCCATTTCGCGTCCGCAGTTTTCGCTTCCAGTGGCCGGGGGATCTGGCGGCCTGCTGGGGCTTCGAGATGGAGACCTTGCTGCTCAACTGGTATGTGCTGGTTGAGACCGGTTCGGTGCTGCTGCTGACGGTGTTCGGATCATTGCAATACATCGGAACGCTGCTGGGGCCGGTATGCGGTGTAATCGGCGATCGCATCGGCTACCGCCAATTGCTATGCGTCATGCGTGGCATTTACGCCGTACTGGCGACCACTTTGATGACGCTGGCGCTTTCCGGAGTGCTGCGCCCGTTGCATGTCTTCATCATTGCGACGCTGATGGGCCTGGTGCGCTCTTCCGATCTGGCGGTACGATCTTCACTGGTTGGCGAAACCATGCCGTCAAGTCTGCTGGTCAAGGCGATGGGGTTTTCCCGCACAACCAACGATACTGCGCGCATTCTGGGCGCGCTGAGCGGGGCGGCGCTGGTGGCGGCGCTAGGGATGGGGCCCACTTACATCATGATTGCGCTGCTCTACCTGACCAGTCTGACGTTGATCTGGCAGACCGGGCGCGGCAGCCGGGGCCGTCGCGCGGCCATTGCCAGGGCCGCGTCGGTGCCGGCATCGCCCTGGGCTGACGTGCGTGATGGTTTCGGACACGTCTGGAATACGCCCTTTCTGCTGGCATTGATGCTGCTCGCGTTTCTGGTCAATCTGACCGCTTTTCCGATCATGAGCAATCTGATGCCCTACGTGGCCAAGCATATCTACGGAACCGATCAGCGCGGCCTGGGTTACCTTGTGGCGGGCTGTGCTTTCGGTGCGCTGGTCGGTTCACTCACGATGAGTCGCCTCGGCGGTGGCATGCAACTGGCACGCATCCTGGTGGTGTTTTCGGTGGTCTGGCACGCGTTGTTGCTGGTGTATGCGCAGATGCAGAATCCCGTGGCGGGATTCTTTTTTCTGATGCTGTCCGGGTTTGCTCAGAGCCTGACGATGGTGTCAATGGCGACCATGCTGATACGCAATGCCGAGGCGCGCTACCGCGGTCGCGTAATGGGCATACGCATGTTTGCCATCTACGCATTGCCCATCGGCCTGCTCTGCGCAGGACCACTCATCACCTACTTTGGCTACCCGGCGACGGCGACGCTCTACTGCGTTGTTGGCATCGCCGTGACGCTGCTGATCGCGGCGCGCTGGCGCTCTCAATTATGGAGCGCCGGCGCACCCGCCAACGCGATCTCGGCGAGTCGCTAGGATTATTTCGCTGAGGCTAGTTCTGCGTCAGCCCCAGGCGCTCGACGTTCTTCTTTTCCTCGAGCAGCGTATTGCGGGCCCATTGCTGATAAGCGTCGCCTGCCATGTAGTACACCTCCATGTTGACCGAATCCAGCACCTTGTGCAGCGTGGGATCGTCCATGGCCTTGCGGAACGCATCGTGCAGCACCTTGATCACCTTGGGATCCATGCCGGCCGGACCGCCGACGCCCCAGGGCGAGTTGGCAATAATGCCATAGCGCTCTTTCAGCGTGGGCACGTTGGGCGCCTTGGGTGAGCGTTCGGGTCCCCACATGATGAGAGGACGAATTTCACCGCTTCTCACCAGCGCCCAAGGTGGTGATGTGGCAATCGCCTGCAACTGGCCTGAGCGCAAGGCGGTGATCACTTCAGCGCTGCCCTTGAAGGGGATGTGAACCCACTGCATGCCCAGGCGGTTGCCCAGATCCTCCGAGACAAGGTGCGGACTGGTGCCCACGCCGGGATGGCCGTATGAAATCTTTCCCGGATTGGCTTTGGCATAAGCCACGAGATCGTCCCAGGTTTTCCAGGGCGAGTCGCTGCGCACATTGGTGGCGAATTCATAACCTGCGATATTGATGATCCAGGTGATGTCCTTGATAGGATCGAAACTGGTCTTGACCATGTAAGGCAGGCGGAACACGCCCAGTGGCAACTGGGTTAACGTGTAGCCGTCGGGTCGCAGCGGGGCCACCGCCGTGGCGCCCATGGCACCGCCGGCGCCAGGCTTGTTTTCAATCAGGACGCGCTGGCCCAGCGGTTTGAACGTGGCTTCAGCCAGGGCACGCAGGGCCAGGTCGGTGGGGCCCCCGGCTGTCCAGGGTGCGTACAGGGTGACGGGTCTCGATGGAAAGTCCTGCGCATGCAGCATGCCTGTACCGCATGCGAGCAGCGATATCACCATTTTTACCAGCGAACGTTTCATTGGGCTTCTCCTCCAGAAGGGCTGATTATTTTGATTCAGGAATCTGATATTCATCTTATATCCCGGTCTTTCCAAGTGTAAATACAAGGCGTGTGACAGCAGGCATCGCAGAGAGTTACGGTTTGAAGCGTACTCCATGCCTGCCAGATTGTGTTGCCCTGGTCGTTCTCGAACGATCACAGCAGCTGTCACAGGTGTTTTGGAATGGGGTTATGGACTGCACCCCAATAATTGATAATGTACGCAACCTGCCACGCCTGCCGGGAATTGCAATTCTGGACGGGCCGCAGGGATAACCCTGAAACGAGGAGACTGAATCGTGAAGAAGCTTGGAAAAGCAGGGCAGTCGGGCGGGATGACGCGTTCTCAATTTCTGAGACTGGCTGCTGGTGCTGCGGGCGCCTGCGCCGCCGGCGCATCATTGGGTCCGCTGTCGCTGGCCATTGCGGCTGATGCACCGGTGCTGCGTCGGCCCATCCCTTCGTCGGGTGAGATGTTGCCGGTGATCGGAGTTGGAACGGCGGTGGTTTATGAAATTGAAACGAACGACGCAAAATTTCCGGCGCTGGTTGAGAGTATCCGGACTTTTCTGTCGAACGGCGGCGCATTGATTGACACTTCGCCGACCTATGGCCGCGCGGAGAAAAACCTCGGCGAGATTTTTCGCCGCACCGGGCAACGCGATAAATTTTTTCTGGCCACGAAGATCAGCACGACGGGCGAACAGTCCGGTGTCAACAGCGTGGCGGCATCCATGCGCGACATGGGCACGGATCGATTTGATTTGCTGCAGGTGCACAATATTCGTGATACCGCGGTTCACCTGCGCACCATCCGGCGCCTCAAGGACGAGGGCAAGGTGCGCTACACCGGCATAACGACTTCGTTTGACAATGCCTATGAAGAGTACGAGCGCATCATGCGCCGTGAAAAACTCGACTTCATCCAGATTGACTACGCACTGGATAATCGTAATGCCGAGGAGCGTATTTTGCCGCTGGCACGTGACCTTGGGATGGCTGTGCTGATCAATCTTCCTTTCGGACGTGGACGCTTGTTCAGCAAGGCGCGCAGTCAACCCTTGCCACCATTTGCCGCTGACATTGACTGCACCAGCTGGGCTCAGTTCTTTCTCAAATTCCTGCTCGCGAATCCCGCAGTAACCGTTGTCATACCCGGGACTGACCGTCCGGAATTCGCCATCGATAACCTGAATGCGGCGCGCGGTCGCATTCCAGACGCTAAAATGCGTCAGCAGATGATTGCGTACTGGGACAAGCTGGGCTGAAGCATGAGTGTCATCCACGTGCCGAATCGGACGGCCCGTAGCGATCAATATGGACTGGCGGGTACTTCCGTCCGCCGAATAATTCAATACACTTCATTTCACATCAGGAGAACAACTTGGACTTGGGCATATCGGGCAAGACCGCGCTGGTGACCGGCGCCAGCATGGGCATCGGCAAAGGCATTGCATTCAAGCTCGCCGCAGAAGGACTGCGTCTGGCCATCGTCGCGCGGCGTCGCTCCTTGCTGGATGAAGTCGCTAAAGAGATCGCCGACAAGGGCGGCGTGAAACCGGTTGTCATCGAGTGCGATTTCATGCGCACCGATGCCGCTGATTTCATCTCGAAGGCGGCGCTGGAAGGACTTGGCACGATCGACATCATCGTCAACAACGCGGGCGGCAGCCGCCGTTTCAGCCTGGAAACGACCGACGAGCAGTGGGACGAGGCGCTCACGCTCAACTTCACGCGCCAGCGCCAGCTCACCCACCGGTTGCTCGATCAGATGATTGCGCGCAAATGGGGCAGGGTCATCAATATCACCGGAAAGAGCGAACCCGAAGGGCTGAATGGCGCCTTCTCGGCCAAGGCCGGCATGCATGCCTGGGCCAAAGGGCTG
>CANKAJ010000156.1 GCA_947479645.1 Betaproteobacteria bacterium
GGGGGGGGGCGCCGCGGGTCAAACCCGGATCCCCCACGCCTAATGATACCTTCCTCAGCCTGGTTCGAGGCTCGTCAGGCCGAAGTTGCGTTGCTGATGATGGCCTTTGCCTTTGAGCTTGATGTGGCGTAGGCGACGCACCGATGCCCAGGAGGCGCGTTCCACCGCATGGCTGATGGCGGCATACAGGTCGTCGCACTTGTCCTCGACATAGACCGCATCCATGCCAGTCATCTTGACCAGAATGCGACAAAACTTGTCGCGGCCGCCGCGCGGCCCATTCAGATCACCGATGCGCAGGGTGATGCGTTCCACCCGCGCGGCAATGCGATTGAACGCGCTGTCCAGGCGTCGAACGGCGTGTTGCCTGAGGGAGGTGGTGAGGGACACGCCGAGTCCCTTGATGTCGATATTGACCATGAAACTCTCCTTGTTGGGGATCAAGGCTGTCAATTTAGTCAGGCAAGCATTTATAGTAAAGTCGAATTATTATTAAAAATACTTCGAAATATTCGAACTGACTGGGGTGGGTGCGCCGGCGATCAATTTACCGTGATGCCAGCCTTTCTCACGATTTCGCCCCACAGCTTGTGTTCTCGCTGCAGGCGCTGGGTGAACAACTCCGGCGTGGTGGGAGAGGCGTCGACGCCGGTGAGCGGGCCCTTCAATGCCGGCAAGGTCAGCACCACGCCCAGTTCGCTGGCGATGCGCGACAGGATTTCCTTCGGCGTGCCGGCCGGCGCGAACAGGCCGAGCCAGGCGACGAACTCCATGCCGGGAACGGTCTCATTCATCGTCGGCAGATTGGGAACGCTGGGATGGCGTCTGGCGCCAGTGGTGGCGAGCAGGCGCAGCTTGCCGGACTTCTCGTGCTGCAGCGCGAACGGAATGGTGGTGAACATGAAGGACAGGCGGCCCGAGAGCAGATCGACCATTGCCGGCGCATCGCCCTTGTAGGGAACATGCACCAGCCTGGTTTCGCTCAGTGCAGCCAGCATTTCTCCCTGCATGTGATTGCCCGAACCCTGTCCCGACGATCCGTAGGTGAGCGTGGCCGGCGCCGCCCTGGCGGCGGCGACCAGGTCTGCGACGGTATTGACCTTGCTGTCGATGCCGACGACCAGGATCCCCACATAGTCGTTTACAGTGGAGATGGCGGCGAAATCCTTCAGCGTGTCATAGGGCAGATCCTTGTACAGATGCGGATTGATGGCCTGCGCCGCGATGGTGGTGAAGAGCAGGGTGTAGCCGTCGGGCGCTGATTTGGCGACCATGGCCGCGCCGATGCTGCCATTGGCGCCGGGCCTGTTCTCGACAATGACCGATTGCCCGAGCCGATCCGACAGTGGCACGACCACGGCGCGCGACAGATTGTCAGCGGGGCCACCGGGCGGGAAGGGGAGCACCCACTTGATGACGCCTTTGGCAGGCCAGACCTGTGCCTGGGCGAGTGCGCCGCAACCCAGGCCCAGGATCAGGAACAAAGCGACTTTCAGATGGTGATGCATGGAGTCTCCCCAGGTTTGGTAATAGTGCTTACTCGATCTTGATGCCGGCATTCTTCACCAGCGTTCGGTACTTGTCGATCTCCGAACGGATCATGCGCGACAGTACTTCCGGTGTGGAGCCGACCAGTTCGTTGGCGCCCAGATCCACCAGTTTGTAGCGCACCTCGGGCATGGCCAGCACCTTGACCACATCGGTGTAGGTCTTGTTGATGATTTCCTTGCTTGTCCCGGCGGGAACCACAATCGATTGCCAGGCGCCGAATTCATAGCCGGGCACGCCGGACTCGGTGACGGTGGGCACATCGGGCAGCGAGGCGGAGCGGTTGGGCAGTGTCACGGCGAGCGGTCTCACCCGGCCGGACTTGATATGCGGGATGGAGGTGATCAGCGTGTCGAACATCATCGGCACTTCGGCGGCCAGCAGGCCGTTGAGGGCGAGTGATGTGCCTTTGTAGGGCACCGGTGTCATCGTCAGGTTCGTCATCAGGCGGAACAATTCCCCGGCCAGGTGGTTGGAACCCCCCGCGCCGGAAGTGCTGTAATCAATTCCGCCCGGACGAGACTTGATATGGGCGATCAATTCCGTGGTGGTCTTGACTGGCAGCGAGGGATGCACCGCCAGCACGTAGCCATAGACGGTCAACAGCGTGACCGCATCGAAGTCGCGCGGCGGATCATAGGGGAGCTTGGGATAGAGGGCCGGATTGATGCCCAGGGCGCCCTGCACGCCAAGCAGCCAGGTGTAGCCGTCGGGTTTGGACTTGGCGACGAAATCGGTGCCGATGATGGTATTGGCGCCCGGCCGGTTCTCCACCACGATTTGCTGCTTCCATACGTCGGAGAGCTTGCCCGCCACCGTGCGGGCGACAATGTCACCCGCACCGGCCGGCGCGGCGGGAACGATGAAACGGATTGCGCGCTGCGGATAGTCTTCGGCGAATGCGGGCAGCGCCATCAATGTCAACAGCAGGAGAGACCACCGAGCATGGAGATATGGGGAACTCATCAACGCTCCTTCCGTATTAAATATCGATATTTTGAAATCGCCTCAACAGCAGATTCCTCACTGTGTTCGGAATGACACCGGAGACAGGTCTTCGGGTCATGCTTTGTTGCGCGGCCCGGTCAGCAAGGCTGGGAATTCCTCGGCGGCGACATTGGCTTTGGTTATTTCGGAGGACTCGTCATCGCCGGGCTTGAACTGGGGATAGACGCAGATTTCCAGATCGGGCACGCCAAGTACCTTGGCTTGAGCTCGTGCCGCGCGCTCGAAATTGTCATGCACGAATACCACCACCGGATGGCCAAGCTTGGCCAGGTTGATTCCGTCGCGCACGGCGCCGGAGGTGCATGACCCTCAGGCGCCGACACCCACCAGCGCATAGTCGGTCTGCGCGATCAACTGATCCATCTCAGCTCTGGGCGCCGGTGCCCAGGTATTGGTCTTGTAAATGCGGTGCGCCGATGCCGGTTCGAATGTTGCGGTGATGGTTTTTTCCAGCGCGCCCCAGAAGGTCTGCGCCGAGGTGTGCTGATTGAAGATGTAGCCGACCTTCAGGCCGGCCAGCGAGGGCAGGTGGTCTTTCCTGGGTCGCTCGACTGCCTCGGGTATGCCCACTGGATCAAATAGCTGTATGCCCACGATTGCCTCCTTGTTGCGATGATTATTGTCGGCGCGTGATCAGTCCGGGTGGGATTGATTCAAGCAGGGAACTGTACGCGTTTTCTGACAGTGAATCCGCCGGGTGCTCCCCAGCCTGGACACAGCGAGCAGAATCCAGCAGCTGAACCCCAGCCGCCGCTGACCAGCACGACCAGATTGTCCGGGCTGCGCATGAACGGCACACGGGCGTTGTCATTGTTCTTGTCCGCGACCCGGGTCCAGTGCATGGGGTGGCTCTCGGCGATGGATTCGCGGCGCTTGACCTCGCGCACCGGACGTGTGGCCAGGCGCATGATTTCTTGTTTGACTTCGGGAATGGTCAGGCCGGCAGCGGCCAGATTGCGCGCCGCCATGGGGCCCAGCACCAGCACCATGTCGCCGCCGGACACCGCCGCGCTGGCCAGATTGGCAATGGCGTCGGCGATCACGTACATGACATCGGTTGCCGGCCGTGATCCGGCACCGGTGCCGATGGAATGCGGCGCTTCGGTTGCTGTGACCGTAACCACGGTATCGTCAGCGGAAAATCCCGATGCGACGTGCATGGGGGGCCACGGATTGGACTCCTGGTCCTCGGCGATGCAGAAGCTGTAATAGCCGGGGTGTCCGTGGGTCGTCTTGCACGGGTCGGAGGGATAACCGCCGCCGATATTCCACAGGATGAGGCGAACGGCCCGTCCGATGGTAGCGCGGGCGCGGCAACCATGAGCGAAGGCGCCTTCGCGGGTGTTGAAGCCCAGTGTTTTCACCGCGGGGCCGCTCACCATGACCAGCGGGGCGCAGCCATGCGTGGTGGTCTGCACGCCGTTGAGATTGAAGCGTTCCTCCAGCATGGCCTCAATCGCTGCGATGACAATGGGCACGTACTGCGGCTTGCATCCGGCCATCACGCAGTTGATGGCAATTTTTTCGATGGTGGCAATCCCATTGCCCGGCGCGATGACGCCGACCACATCCTGCGGGTCACGGCCCAGATAGCCGATGATGCGTTCGATGGTGCCCCGGGTGGGTGGAACCACCGGGAGTCCATCAGTCCAGCCCTGCTCATAGCAGAACTCGACCGCTGCTTCGATGTCCGGCGAATCAAATACCCTTGATTGCAGTTGCATGAGACTCCTCTCGGGCCCGGGCATAACTTCGCGCCGCGAGCCCGGTGCTCGGATTAGTCGCCCAGACCTGCAAACAGCGGCGTGCTCAGATAGCGTTCACCGAATGAAGGAATGATCACGACGATCAGCTTGCCCTTGTTCTCGGCGCGCTGGGCGACTTGCAGCGCGGCCCACATTGCAGCGCCCGACGAGATGCCGACCAGCAGCCCCTCCTCCTTGGCCATGCGCCGCGCCAGATTCATCGCATCATCATTCTTGACGCGCACAATCTCGTCGTAGATGCCGGTATTGAGTACCTTGGGGACGAAGCCTGCGCCGATGCCCTGAATCGGGTGCGAACCGGCCTGGCCGCCCGACAGCACGGGCGACGCATCGGGTTCAACGGCAATGCATTTGAACCCCGGCTTGCGGGCCTTGATGACTTCGCCAACACCGGTGATGGTGCCGCCGGTGCCGATGCCGGACACCAGAAAATCCGCGGTGCCATCGGTGTCACGCCAGATTTCCTCTGCGGTGGTGCGACGGTGCACTTCCGGATTGGCGGCATTCTCGAATTGCTGCGGAATGAAATAGCGCGAATCGGCGGCCGCCATTTCCTCGGCCTTCCGGATTGCGCCAGGCATGCGCTCGGCACCCGGGGTGAGCACCAGTTCGGCACCGTAGCCACGCAACAGCATGCGCCGTTCCTTGCTCATGGTGTCGGGCATGACGATGGTGCACTTGTAGCCCCTGGCCGCGCACACCATGGCGATACCGATGCCGGTATTGCCGCTGGTCGGCTCAAGGATGATGGTGTCGGGCTTGATGCGACCGGCCTTTTCCGCCGCTTCGATCATGGACAGCCCGATTCGGTCCTTCACGCTGTGCGCCGGGTTCTGGTATTCCAGCTTGGCCACGATTTGTGCCGCGCAGCCCTGCGCCAGACGGTTGATGCGGACCAGCGGGGTGTTGCCGATCAGGTCGGTGACACTATTGGCAATATGCATTGCTCTTCTCCTTCAGTTTAACGTTGCTGTAGTTGGCGTTCTGTCGTTCTGTGAATGTCTGCGGCCTCAATATTCACGGCCTCAATAGTCAATAACCGGCCCCGGCATACGGCGTGTCGCCACTGCGCTTATACACCAGCAGCGTGCGCCGATACGACAATACCAGTTCGTGCCGTTGATTGTGTGCCCAGGTATCGACCGTGAGTATGCCTTCGTTCGGCCGTGATTTTGACTCCCGTTTGTCGATGATGCTCGATGAGGATTCCGTGGTGTCGCCGGCAAACAGGGGGGTAGGCAGCTTGATGTCAGTCCAGCCCAGATTGGCCACCACCCGCCCGAAAGTGCGCGTACTGGCTGCAGTGGCGGCGGTGATCAGCCAGGTTTCGCTGATGCGAAAACGTCCTTCCTGGTGTGCGTCCACCCAGGACTGGTCGTGATATTGCGGGTTCACTTCCAGCGAGCGCAGCGAATGTTCGATGGCCTCGTCGCGATAATAGTGGCGCCGTGGGGCATGCACGAAAGTGTCGCCCGGCTGGGCATCCTCGAAAAACAGACCGCATTGCTCCAGCAGCGTACCGTCCTCCAGTGTGCGGTACATTGCAAAACGGGGTTCTTCCGCGGGCCTGCGTGAGGCGCGGGCAGCGGTGCTTTCCTCGGGATGGCGGCCACGGTGGTACACCGCCACGTCGTAGGTGAGGCGAGCGACTTCCTTGCCATCCTGATTGACGCCACGCGAAATCACGCTCACTTTGCCGCATTCGGCGTCCAGTGGCGCAACGGCAGTGATTTCGGATTCCGCGTACAGCGTGTCGCCGCCGAATACCGGTGCCGGCAGCATGATCCCGGAAAATCCCAGGATGGCCTTCTTGCGCCCGAAGGTATGCGAGGCCATGCCGATCACGCGTTGCAGCGTGATGGTGCTGACCATCAGCGGACGTTTCCACACGGTGCGGCCGGCGTAGTTGGCGTCGTAATGCAGCATTGCCGAATTCATGGTGTCCAGCGACTCGTCGGTGTTGTCCTGTTGCGACAGGGTTACGCCGGGACGGTGTTTGAAGCGCTGGCCCGGCTGGAATTCCTCGAAGTCCAGCCCCCAGCGTTCCTGATAGTGTTGCTCGCCGATGCGGTCAAATGCGTAGAAGCTCAATTTCCTGTCCTCTTCAATCAATGCAATAAGTGTGAACGATGGGCACGTTGCCCATGACCATTGCGCCTATGGATGCGCTTCAATGCGAGCGCATTTTCCGGCTATTTTCCTCCAGTCGTTTTCCTGTGACGGCGGCCATGACCAGGACAACCGTGATTTTGCTACAGCCAGCCCGCTTTACGAAAGCGCACAAACAGATAGGTGTCCAGCACCGCCATGACCAGCAGCGTCATCGGATAGCCCCATTCCCATTTCAGTTCCGGCATGTGTTCAAAGTTCATGCCGTAAATGCCGGCAATCATGGTCGGTACCGCCACCAGCGCGGCGTAGGCGGCCAGGCGCTTGGTGGTCTCGTTTTCATTCATGGTAATCAGTGCGAGGTTGACCGACATGGCGGTTACCACCATGTCACGCAGGGAGTCTACTGACTGGTTGAGCCGCACCAGGTGGTCGTAGACGTCGCGGAAATATTCCTGGGTGGTGGCACAGATCTGCGGCACGCGGCCACCGTAGAGCTTTCCCACGCCCTCGAGCAGCGGGGCGACGGCGTGCTTGAGCACTGTCAGCTTCTGCTTCAGGGCATACAGTGCTTCGACGTTGCTGCGCCCCGATGCATTGGCAAACATGCGTTCTTCGATGTTTTCGAGTTCGATCTCGAGCACGTCGATCACCGGAAAATAGCGATCGACCACGGCATCCATCAGCGCGTAAAGCACGAATCCCGATCCTTCGCGTAACAGGTGCGGCTCGCGCTCGCAGCGCGCCCGCACCTGCACGAAGCCTTTTTCAGTACGGTTGCGCACTGACAGCAGGTAATTCGGGCCGGTGAAAACATCAACTTCGCCAACATCGAGTTCATCGCCTTTCAGCTGGACCGTGTGCAGTACCGTGAAGATCGAGTCGCCATACTCTTCAATCTTGGGGCGCTGGTGGCCATGCCGGGCGTCTTCCACGGCCAGTTCATGCAGATCGAATTCATGCTGCATGCTGGCCAGTTCCCCGGGGCCCGGATCGGCCAGCGCCACCCATACGAAGCACTCGGGGCGGTTGACATACTGATGGATCTCATCAGGTTTGATGTCGGAGAGCTTCTTGCCGTCCTGGTAAACCGCGCAACTGATCAGCATCACGACTCCCGGCGGCTGAATGAAACTGGGGTGGGGAACATGCCAATGGGTGCGGCCCCAGGGAAGTTTCCCTGCAAGGTTCACCCGTGTTCGAATCAATGCGACGATGATAGCAACTGTTGCCGGGCATGTAAGCCTGCTCGGCTAAAATGACCGGGTATTTTTTTCGAATGTAAAGCCATGAGCAGCAGACCCTGGAATCCCGCCGTCACCGTAGCCGCCGTCATTGAACGTGACGGGCGCTTTCTCGTCATCGAGGAGGTCGATGGTGATCAGACCGTGTTCAACCAGCCGGCCGGCCATTGGGAGCCTGGCGAGTCGCTCATTGAAGCATGCAGCCGGGAGACGCTGGAGGAGGCGGCACATCCCTTTATTCCGACCCGCCTCGTCGGTATCTATCACTGGCTGCACCCGGAAATGGGCAAGACCTTCCTGCGTTTTGCCTTCAGCGGCCAAGTGGGGGCGGAAGAGATCGGGCGGGTCCTCGACGAGGGGATCGTCCGCGCGCTTTGGCTGACTGTGGATGAATTGCGTGTGTTGCGGCCGCGACACCGCAGTCCGCTGGTCATGCGCTGCGTCGACGACTACCTGGCCGGTCGCAGCTACCCACTGGAACTGATCGCACATGTCGGATAGCGACACGCACCGGAACTCCCTGCCAGCCCGGACCGGCCGCATCGTGGTTGGCATGTCCGGCGGCGTTGATTCGGCCGTGGCGGCCTTGCTGCTGAAGCAGGCAGGACATGAGGTTGTCGGCCTGTTCATGAAGAACTGGGAAGACGATGACGATGACGAATATTGCTCGACCCGGCAGGACCTCATCGACGTCGCCTCGGTGGCTGATGTCATCGGCATCGACCTGGAAGTGGTCAATTTTGCTGCCGAGTACAAGGATCGGGTATTCAGTGAATTCCTGCGTGAATACGCGGCAGGCCGCACGCCGAATCCGGACGTGTTGTGCAATGCTGAAATCAAGTTCCGGGCCTTTCTGGATCATGCCGTGGGATTGGGCGCCGAGTGCATTGCCACCGGGCACTATGCCGGTGTGCGCAGGACCGGCGAGGGGCGGGTCGAGCTGCTCAGGGCTGCCGACCACAGCAAGGATCAGAGTTATTTTCTGCACCGCCTGACGCAGATGCAGTTGTCGCGGGTGCTGTTTCCGCTGGGCGAACTGAAAAAAACTGAGGTGCGGCGTATTGCCAGGGACGCCGGTCTGCCGGTGCACGCAAAGAAGGACTCAACCGGGATCTGCTTCATCGGGGAGCGGCCGTTTCGCGATTTTCTGAACCGTTATTTGCCAAAGAAGCCCGGCATCATGCGTACCGCTGAGGGCAAAATCGTCGGCGAACACATCGGTCTGGCCTTCTACACGCTGGGGCAGCGCAAGGGCATCGGCGTGGGCGGCCAGAAGGGGGTGCCGGAGGGGGCCTGGTATGTCGCCGCCAAGGACATGCAGAACAATGAACTGATCGTGGTGCAGGGGCACGAACATCCGTTGCTGCTGCGGGGGCAACTGCAGGCGGAGGATCTGAGCTGGGTGGCCGCAGACGCACCTTCACCGGAGCAGAACTACGTAGCCAAGACGCGCTACCGTCAGGCGGATGCGGCGTGCCGCATCAGTATCTCTTCTCCCGGACAATTGCAGGTGGTGTTTGAGCAGGCGCAATGGGCGGTCACGCCGGGGCAGTCAGTGGTGTTGTATCGGGACGATGTCTGCCTGGGGGGCGGCATCATTCATTGAGCGCTTTGAAGCCGCAGGCAGCCTGCGTGAGCGCGGAGATGCTGACATGCGCATGCTAAAATCGCGTCACTGTCATGGCCGTCTACATGGCTGATTTGCGGCTGTCCCCGGTGCCGATACCGGGATCCCAAGCAACGCTTGCAACCCTTGATCCAAAGTCCGCAACCATGTCCTCCACCTCATTGATGGCACTTTCTCCGCTCGATGGCCGCTACGCTGCGCAGGTCGATGCACTCAGGCCGTACTTCAGCGAATTCGGGCTGATTCGTCATCGCGTGCGCGTCGAGATCGAATGGCTGATCGCGCTTGCGGCGGAACCGGCGCTGGCGGAGATCGGGCCGTTTTCCGCGGCGACGGTGGCTGCGCTAAAGCGGCTGTCGGATGAGTTCAGTGCTACCGACGGCGAGCGCGTCAAGGCCATCGAGTCCGAGACCAATCATGATGTGAAGGCCATCGAATACTGGCTGAAGGAGCGGGTGCGGGACAATCCCGAGGCGCTCGAAGCGGCCGAGTTCATTCATTTCGCCTGCACCTCGGAAGACATCAACAATCTTGCTTACGCGCTGGCAGTGACTGCCGCGCGCAACACGGCGCTGCTGCCGACTTTTGATGAACTCATCGCCCGGCTGCGCGCGCTGGCGCACGCGCATGCCGATGCCGCCATGCTGTCGCGCACGCACGGGCAACCGGCGACGCCGACCACCCTGGGCAAGGAGATGGCCAATGTCGCGGCACGCCTGATGCGCGCTCGCAACGCCATCGTCGGTGTGCCCATGCTGGGCAAGCTGAATGGTGCGGTGGGCAGCTACAACGCGCATCTGGTGGCGTATCCGGATTTTGACTGGGAAGCCTTTGCCAGACGATTCGTCGAGTCGCTGGGGTTGCAATTCAATCCCTATACCACGCAGATTGAACCGCATGACAGCCTGGCCGAGTTCTGCGACGCACTGGCGCGCGCCAATACCGTGGTGCTCGATCTGGACCGCGACCTGTGGGCCTATATTTCGATCGGATATTTCCGTCAGAAGGTGAAAGCCGGCGAAGTCGGATCATCCACCATGCCGCACAAGGTCAATCCGATCGACTTCGAGAATTCCGAGGGCAACGTTGGCGCCGCCAACGCGCAGCTGCGTTTTCTCTCCGACAAGCTGCCGGTGTCGCGCTGGCAGCGTGATCTGTCGGACTCCACTGCATTGCGCAATGTCGGCGTGGCGCTGGGGCACTCGCTGCTGGCCTGGAAGTCATGCCTGCGCGGCCTTGCCAAGCTGGAAGTGGACGGCGTGCGCCTGGCCGAAGATCTGGATGCCAACTGGGAAGTGCTGGGCGAAGCGATCCAGACCGCGATGCGGCGTTACGGGCTGGCCAATCCTTATGAGCAACTGAAGGAACTGACACGGGGCAAGCGGCTCGATGGCGAGGCCATGCGGGCGTTCATCGGTGGCTTATCGCTGCCGGAAGCGGAGAAGCAGCGGCTGCTGGTGCTGACGCCGGGGAGTTATATCGGCAAGGCGGCGGAGTTGGCGCGGAGGATTTAGTGACTTGCGTCATCCCCGCGGAGGCGGGGATCCAGTGTTTTTTTATTTGACTTTGAATTTCATTCTTGGCCTTCGGCCGGAGGTACTTTCTTTTGCTTCGCCAAAAGAAAGTACCCAAAGAAAAGGCGACCCTACGGTGCCGGTCGCCTGCGGCGACTTCCCTGCGATGCTCGACACGATTGGCCGGCGCATAAACTCGGTCGCTACGCTCCCTCAGACAAATGCGCCGGAAATCCCCAATCGCGCCTGCGCTTCTCGGCGGCACCGAAGGGAGAGAAGCGGGAGCGTCGCGGGATTTTGCCGTTGGGGCCCCTGATGCGCCGCCGAGCAGCACAGCGCTCCTCGGGGATGTCGGCGAGGACTGTCTGAGCCCCCGCAGGGGGCGAGTTCCGCAGCCGCCGAGGAGGGCGAGCAGCGCAGGGTACCCCGCAGCGAAGCGGAGGGGCGGTGCATGGGGTGTGCTTCTCTTTGCTTACTTTCTCTTGCATACCCCAGGAGTACTTGCTTCGCAGCGCAAGCAAAAGAGAGTAAGACGCCGAGAGACGGAACTATCGATAAAAACGATTACAAATATTCAATAGATATGCGTTAAATAATAGATATTTACTGAATATGATAATAACCCTATTTCTCACTCTCCACCGGCGGCAACGCCCTCAAATATGCGATCATCGCCTCCAGATCCGGGCCGGTCAGCTGGCCGGTCGTGTTGCGTATCACCTCGGCCATGGTCTCATTGGCTGAATCCATGTCCGGTGTCATGCCGGTGGTGAGAAACTCCTTCAGCTCGGCATCGCTCCAGTCCTTGAGCTTGGTCGGCGTCAGGTTGGGCGTGCTTTTGACGTTGTTGCCGGCTTTGGTGCCGGCGAGATAGCGCGATTTTTTTACTGCACCCAGCAGATTGCGCGGGGTGTGGCATTCGCCACAATGCCCCAGTGTGTCGACCAGATAGGCGCCCCGGCTGACCTGCGGGGTCTGCTTGGGGTCAGCCGCAACAGGACCAGGTGTGAAGAACAGCCATTTCCACGCCAGCAATGGAAAGCGATAGCCGA
>CANKAJ010000157.1 GCA_947479645.1 Betaproteobacteria bacterium
CATGCCTGCCACCCAGTCCACAGGCGTTGGCCCTTGGGTGGGCTGCAGCGCATAACGCCCATCGTGGCCACCTAGCAGCTTGGTGGCCAACTGCCTTAGAGTTGGGAAACGTCGGGCACTGTCCTCCGGGCTGCCCGCACTGTTCACCACGGCAGGTGCCAGCACAGCCGCACCGCTAGCGTTTAGTGCTGCCAACAAAGCCGGAAAGGGGTTGGCTGGCAACTCAATGTCAGGGTTGAGCACACAAAAATAGAGTGCCCTTGAATGTGCAAAAGCGGCGTTGTGGTTGGCGCCAAAGCCTTTTGGGTTTGTGTTTTGGATAAACAACGTCTTATCTGTCTCAACTACTCCGTCGTTATCCGGAATATTCCGCGTTAGTATGATTCGACTAACCTCTGGGAAGCATTGAAGCTTAGCAACAAGCTTCCAAACCATCTCTCCATGACCGTGGCTGACGATTGAAACAGACACACAGGCATCCCCCTTGGCTCTATAAAATCCCCTCGTGGTCATTTCCGCCCGTCCTTTCTTGAGCGGCAGACCCGGCTGGGTACGATCCAGCGCCTGAACCTGGCTCTTTTCGTCGCAGCAAAGCACCAAGGCATGATCCGGTGGCGACATGTACAGACCTACGATGTCTTCGAGTTTCTCGATGAACTTCGGGTCGCGCGACACCTTGAAGGTCACCTTGAAGGTCTCGACCAAGTGCGGCTTGAGGCCGTTGGCCTGCCATACTTTGAGCACAGTGGTATCCGAAATGCCGAGTTTGGCGGCCAGCTTGCGCGTACTCCAGTGGGTATCGGAGAATAAAAATGTCCGACCGGAAACAGCAGCGGGATACCTTCGGTGGTCTTCAGATCGCCACAAATCCGGCCGCGTATTTTCTTCTTGATTTTCTTAAGCAACGTATTTAACTCCATCAAAATTATCAAACCTTCAGCGGCTCTTCCACCGCAATACTGTGGTAATCCCCCCATTTATAGGGGGTTTCAGAAGTAGAACTATGCGGCCATGGCCAGCCGCTGTTTCGGGGTGAAGCCGCCCAAGGCCATGTTGGGGCGGTCATGATTGTATTGATACATCCAGTCGGTCGCGAATAGCCGGACTTCGTCCAGGTCTTCCCAGTAGTACTGAGACAGCCATTCATAGCGCACGGTCCGGTTGAATCGCTCGACGTAGGCATTCTGCTGCGGCTTGCCGGGCTGGATGTAATCCATCCGAATTCCTTGGCGATCAGCCCAGGCCTGGATCAAGCCGCTGATATTCTCCGGGCCGTTGTCACACCTGATCGCGGCGGGTTTCCCACGCCACTCGATGATCTGCTCCAGAGCCCGGATGATACGGGCCGAGGGCAATGAGAAGTCCACCTCGATCCCCAATGCTTCCCGGTTGAAGTCGTCGATCACGTTGAACAGGCGGAAGGCTCGGCCATCTCCCAGTTGGTCATGCATGAAGTCCATCGACCAGACCTGGTTGATTTTGTCCGGCACGACAAGCGGTTCGGGCTTCTCCCGCAGCAAACGCTTCCTGGGCTTGATTCGCAGATTCAACCCCAGTTCGCGATAGATGCGGTAGACCCGCTTGTGATTCCATGAGAAGCCTTTGACGTTCCTCAGGTACAGGAAGCACAGCCCAAAACCCCAGGTGCGCTGGTTGTCGGTGAGGCGCATCAGCCAGTCGGCGATCCGCTCATTCTCCGTGCTGCGCCTGGCTTCGTAGCGGTAGCAAGTCTCGCTGATGCTGAAGATCGCGCAGGCCAATCGGATCGATACCCCTAGTGCCATCACAGTGTGTTTGGCCATCTCGCGTCGGCGTGATGGCCTCACCACTTTTTTGCCATCGCCTCCTTGAGGATCTCTGCCTTCAGCCGCTCCTCAGCGTACATCTTCTTGAGCCGGGCATTCTCCTGCTCCAGTTCCTTCATCCGCGCCATCATGGATGTGTCCATGCCGCCGAACTTGGCCCGCCACTTGTAGAAGGTCGCGGTGCTGATGCCCAGCTCCCGGCATAACTCCGGCACCGCCAGACCCCCTTCAACACGCTTGAGCGCTTCCATGATCTGGCTGTCCGTGAACTTCGACTTCTTCATGCAGAATCTCCTCAAATCGAGAAAATTCTACTTCTGGACCCCGCTATTTCGTGGGGGGATTACCGTTTCGAATACACCCGGTAAATAATAAGTGATATAGAGCGCGATATTCGTTAAATATCCGCGTGTGTAAATGCTCAGAAAATAATCGAACAGTGGCAAGCTGGTCAGCAGCGGCCCCAGCACAAAAACCGAGAGCATGGTACATACGATCAAGCCGGGGAAAATGCGCAGTGCGCGCCGTTGCAGAAATCGGAGTGGGTGCGGATCGCTTTCCCAGCTCTGGGCGACAAGATAACCGCTGATCGCGAAAAATATGTACACGCCCAGTGGCCCCAGTGGTACCCAGCCCATGAAGGTCGGTTCTGGCAAACCCAGAAAGGCGAACGAGTGCCCAAACAGCACCATGCTCGCCGCCAGCCAACGCAACGCCGTCAGGTTGTTGTGGTGGCTCATTGCAGCAGCCCCAGTCTTTTCAAATCTCCGCGCGCACGTTCCTTGGCGATGTCGTAGGCCGCGTGCAGCATGCCGAAGCGCGCTGCGCGCTTATCGTAATCGGCGGGCGAGCGGAACAACGAGGTGGTCTTGGGCACATAGGCGAAGCGGTTGCCGTAACCGTAGCGCAGCCACAGGTTCCAGTCTTCGAGTTGGTCTAGCCCGGTGTCGAAACCGCCGCGTTTTTTAAAGAGTACCTGCTTGAACAATATCGCCTGTATCGGGATGAAATTGTGATCGAGCAGCGTTTCGTAATCCCATTCCTGCCGGAAGATCGCGGGAGTATCGAACGCGGTTTCGACATAGTTCTCTCCGGACGGATCGACGCGGGTGTGTACCTCTGTGGACAGCGCGTAGGCCGCGGACAGCCCGGCATCGCGCGACAACGTCGCAACCAACGTTTCGACATGATCGGAAAACAGCAAGTCGTCGTCGTCTAGGAACATCAGGTACTGCCCTTCAGCCGCCGCCAGCGCGACGTTGCCCGCCGCCGACCGGCCGAGCTTGGCATTGGGCAGAAAACGCACGCGGCATCCGGCGGGGGCTCTGGCGGACAGCGCGGTGACCAGCGCCTGCTGGCTGTCGCCGCCGTCCTCGACCACGAGCAACTCGATCGCCGGATAAGTCTGGTTGAATACGCTTTGCATCGCCTGTTGCAAAAACATGCCCCTACCCTTGTAGGTTCGGGTCATCACAGTGACCAGCGGCGCGGCGGCAAGCGGCACAGGCTGCACTTCCCAGAACGCGCCATCCCGCGTCATCTCGTAATCGTAGGCGCGCAACGGAAAGCAGGCCAGCTCCTGACCTTTGCCACGGCGAAAGTGCGCATAGCGGGGCAGCAGCCCGAAGGCGTTTTTCAGCAGCATCCATTTTGCTCCGGCAAACGGCGAAGGCCGGATAAAGCGCGCCGCATAGAGCAGCCATCCGGCGAGCCGATCCGTATCCTGCCCGTAGCGCAGCCGTATATAGAGATTTCCGATCGCGCTGCCAGTGTGCTGCATCGGCTTGACCTGCGCGGCGCTTTCATAAGTGTAGTGATGGACAACCGCGCCGGGCAGATACTTGAGCGCATAGCCGTGGGAACGAAAACGGTAGGAAAGCTCCACGTCTTCCGCGTACATGAAAATCTCGGGATCGTAGCCGCCGACTTTCTCGTAGGCGCTACGCCGCATCAGGATGCAGGCATGGGAAGACCAGTTGGTTTCCAGCGTGACCGGATCGTAATACTTGGGGTGCTCGTACGGAATCTGGCGCAATTCCCAGCTTGCCACCGTGGCTTCCGTGTCGGCCAGCGCCATACGCAGCGTGTTGCACAGCGAGTCCGAGGCAAACTCCAGATCGAGATTGGTGACCAGACAATAGGCGCTTTGCCCCTCGCGTATCGCGCGGTCATGGCCTGCGCCGAATCCCAGATTGGCCTGCCGGATAACGCGGGCGCTGGCGAAGCGCGCACCCGACTCGGCGAGTAATTTTTCGAGTTGCACCACCGTGCCGTCCCGCGAGCCGTGATCGACAAAACGCAGATGAATCTGCGCCAGCGGATAGCGCTGGGCAAACAGCGATGTGATGAACTGCGCGACCCAACGGGCGCTGTTATAGGTGACGACCGAGACATCGATCTGCGGCCACGCGGCGGGTTCGGCCACACCGGTCGCCGCCAGCACTGCGCTCTCGTCGAAGCGCCGCGCCGACAGGGCCTGCAACGCGGGCCGGTTATCCGACGAATTCCACAGGCCAGCCATTTTTTCCGCCGCGCGCAACCTGCCGTGCAGATACCTGTGGCGCATCGCGCGAAGGATGCCGATCCGGATGTAGATCGCGCGCAGCAGGTAATACAGCTTGTACCGCACTTTTTTGAAAAAGTTCTTCATTGCTAAAACGTGTCCCCGCCTAGCGCAGCAGGTCGATCAGGAAACGCAATGGCCGCGTCACACGCCAGGAACGCGAGGCGTAGATCGCCCCGATGGCCGCTTTCTGCTCGGCGATCGCGCGGTTCAACTGGGCAATCTGCGCATCGCGGGCAGCCACCCGATCCGTCCAGCTCCGCACCAGCTCGGTCTCTTTGATCGGCTGATCCAGCACGCCGCTGTCCAGCTCGGGCAGATCGGCATCCGAAGCCACGGCCAGCAGATAGACCGCGTAGGGCACGCCGCAAAACGGTGCCAGCACCGAATCCGCCAACTCATAACTCCTGAGAGTAGTCTTGCCCTCTTCGCACAGGATCGCCGAACCATAAACGATGCGCTGCCCATAGAGTCGCTGGTTTTTGAAATGCGCGCCGAGCAATCGGGTGAACTCGTCGCGGTAGAGTTCTTTGACGTGGTGCGGATTGACGATGCCGGGCTTGTCGGTGTATTCGAGTTTGTCCGGGCACGAAATCACCAGCGCCCCGCCAGGCCGCAACACCCTTTTGATTTCGCGCATCATGGCCTCATGTTCGACATGGTGCTCGATAGTTTCGAAGCTGACTACCACATCGACGCTGGCATCCCCAAGAGGAATTGCCGAACAGGTGCCGGTGCGGAATTCCAGATTGGCAGCAATGTATTTCGTCTGCGCGTGCGTGACCGCCTCCTGCGAGATGTCGACTCCCGTCACCTGTTGCGCGACCCGCGCCAGCATCGCGCTGCCGTAGCCTTCGCCGCTCGCGATATCCAGCACTGTCTTGCCCGCCACCACCGTACTCGCCAGCAGATAACGGTGCAGGTGCTCAAGCTCGATGTCGCCCGCCACCTCGGGCACATAGCGCTCCCCGGTGAAATTGAGGGCCTGCGTCCCTTCGGATATTTCTTTTTTCAACATGCGGTGCGGCTCCCTGTTTAGCGGGTAAGTAAATTCGCGATAGCACGCAGCGGCCGGGTCAGCCGCCATGAACGCGAAGCATAAATGTGGTCGATGGTTGCATCGCGCGCAGTGATGACTTTGTCACGCTCTGCGATGATGTTGTCGCGCGCGACCAGCTCTTCCCGCGCAAACACATCATGCTGCGCGGTCAGCGCGATAAAATTACGGTAATCGAAATCGTACAGACGCTTAATGTTGGCCGCACGTTGCGGGTCGGAGATGATCCCGAACAGCAGATCCAGCCCGAACAGCTGAGTGAATGGGAAAGGCTTTTCATCCAGCGCCACCATCGCCAGAGCAAAATCGCGGACGCTTTCTACACCGCGCTCGTATTTTTTTGCCGACGGAAAGACCTTGACCAATTCGGTAAAACTTTCGATCTTTTGGTAGGTCGGCAGCAGTTTGTAGTATTCGTACACGCCGCGTATCCGTGTGTCCGGGCGGTTGCCGCTCGCGTTCGCGTCGTTGGCGCGTGCGCGGAAACGGACCAGCTGATCCGGCAAGATGTGTATCTCGTATTTCAGACACAGCCTCATCCACATGTCGAGATCGGGCACCTGCGCCATGCCGTAGCGATACAGGCCGCACTCCTGATAACAGACTTTTCGGATCAGCACGCTCGGGTGGCACAGCGCATTGCCCTGGCTGAAAAAATAGCGCAGCCACTCGTGCCGCGTCCGGTTGGGCTGGTCGAAAAAGCGCACATAAAAATGCCGCCCGTCCGGCAGCGGCGTACTGTCTTCGGCGATGACCCGCGCCTTGGTAAACACCGCGCCAACTTCCGGATGCGCCTGAAGATAGCCTGAATCCGTGACCCCACACCAAAAATACTCTTGATTTCCCATTGAAATCATCATCTTGACCCCCAAGTGTGCTTCACCCTTAAGGTGAAGCCCCCATGCCCGATTTTGTCATCAAACAACTGCCCTACGACTTGAGCCAGCACGCTGGCTTGGCCCTGATTGGCAAGTACCTCAAGCGCATCAATCTCAACGCCTTGGTCGACCCCGCTTACCCCGTGCGCAGCGGCATCGCCAATAGCGACATCCTCAAGAGCTACCTGGGCCTGCTGTGTCTGGGCAAGAACGATTTTGATGCCATCGAAGGCCAGCGCCAAGACACTTTCTTCACCCGCGCCTTGGGCTTGCGATCGGTGCCCTCGTCGCCCACCCTGCGCCAGCGCTTGGACACCCACGCGCCAGCTTGGTTTGACTTGATCGATGACATCAACACCGCGGTTTTGAGCCTCAAGCTCGAGGGCCAGCCCATCGACTTCGGGGCGCTGCCCTGTGCTTATGTGCCACTGGACATCGACACCTTCGCCATGGACCAAAGCGGCACGGCCAAGGAGCATGTGGGGCGCACCTATGCGGGAGTGGACGGCTACTGCCCGCTGGTGGCCTACTTGGGCACCCAAGGCTTTTGCCTGGAGTTTGCCCTGCGCCCGGGCACCCAGCACTCGGCCAGCGAGACCGAATACAACATCGAGCGGCTGCTGCCGCTGGCGGCCAAAGTCACGGCAGCGGCCCAGCCGCCCTTGCTGCTGCGGGCCGACTCGGGCTTTGATTCGGCCAAGCTGATGTGTGCCATCGCCCGACAAGCCAAAGCCCTGCAGCGCGAGGTCGCGTGGCTCATCAAGTGGAACCCGCGCAGCACGCCGGTAGAGACCATCGCCCAGGCACGGGTAGCCGATGCCAACACCGCTTGGACGGTATTGCGCCCCGGTAAACGCCAGTGCCTGTGGGAGCAAAGCGTGGCCATCAGAGACGGTAACGAGAGCCTCAAAGCACGCCGCGTGTACCGCCTGACCGAGCGCACCGTTGACAAACGGGGCCAGCAGATGCTGTTGCCCGAGTATGTGCTGGAAGGCTGGAGCACCACCTTGCCTGAGTCGTTCACGCCCGAGCAGGTCATTGCCTTGTACGCCGAGCACGGCACGCATGAGCAGTTTCACTCGGAGTTCAAAACCGACATGGATCTGACCCGGCTGCCCTCGGGCAAGTTCGACACCAACTACGTGGTGTGCGCGCTGGCGGCCGTGGCGATGAACCTGCTGCGCTTGGTTGGCCAGCACACGCTGCACGGGCCCGATGCACCGGTGCGCCACAGCGCGCAGCGCCGTCGCATCCGCACGGTGATACAGGAGTTGATGTTCAAGGCCGCCCGCATGGTGGACCATGCCCGCCAGTGGGTGTTGGGCTTGGGGGCCAACGACAGGGCCTTTGCGGTGTTTGAGCGCCACTGGCGCGCGCTTGACGCGCTGTAGCGGCCAAGCGCAAAGCCCCAGCCGCTGCCGACCAGCACCCGAAGAAAGATCAGCCAATTGGGAGGCTCCCAAGGATGGGGGCTGCGCGCTTGCAGGAAAAAATGGCCCGGGGCCTTGTTCAGCGCGACTGGACCCAAGCTTTGGCCGCGCATGGGCGCGCAAACACGCTCGGCTTGGGCCAAATTTGAGAAATCCAGAGCGGAATTCATGTCCAAATGCTGATTCGGCTTGGGCTGGGCTTGGGCTGGGCTTGAGGTCACGGATTCAGGATATTCTTATCCTCAGTGACCGAAATATTGCTTCAAGACCTCTTCCGGCTTCCCATCCATCCTTATCTTTCCATGCTCAAGCCAAATAAGTCGATTGCAATTGTTTAACAGCAGCTCTCGAGAATGACTGGCGAGTATAAGTATCTCAGCAGCACTGACGACATCGGTCATGCGACGATCTGCCCTCTCCTTGAACTCCTCGTCTCCTGTCGATAGCCATTCGTCCATGACCAATATTTGCGGTCGTACGGCCGTGGACACGGCGAAGGCTAAACGTAACTGCATTCCCGTTGAGTATGTTCTAAATGGAAGATCAATAAAATCGCCCAATCCGGTGAAATCAATGATTTCTTCACTCATTGCTTTGATGGCACTAGGTCGCATACCCATCATCACGCCGCGCAAGAGAATATTTTCTCTTCCGGTAGCTTCAGGGTCGATCCCTAAGCCAATATTGATAAGGGATACACATTCGCCATTAATTTGAGCAGTGCCCTGCGTAGGCTGGTAGATGCCCGACAATACGCGTAACAACGTGGTTTTTCCTGCTCCATTGTGACCTAGCAAGCCAACACGTTCTCCTGGATTTATCATGATATTGATATCCTGGAGCCCCTTGACTATGATTGCCCCATCATGCTGGCGATCAATTTTTCCGCCTGTAACCGCGCTCAAAAGGCGGTTTTTAAGCGAGAGACTAGCAGCGTTGTACACTGGAAAAACAACTTCAACCTGGCGTAGCTCGATGGATGCTGTAATCATAACCAATACGGAACACGTTTGCGAAAGCGATTAAAAAAGGCAAGGGCAAATACCCAACCAATAATCGCCATAACTATGGATACCACCCAGTTTACCGTTGTGGGCATGCTGCCGAGCAGTGGTTCGCGTACGATGTTGAGCAGATGATAAAACGGGTTGATATTTAGCAAAACCTGGGCATATCTTCCGGGAAGCATTTCTGCGTGCCAAATTATAGGCGTAGCATAGAACAATACTTGCATTGCATTCTGCGCTATCTGGGTAAAGTCCCGAAATCGCGTACAAATCACCGCAAGGATGAGCATCATCCAGACCATGTTGATGATCAACAAGGTTAGTCCAAGCAGAGATAATAGAGCCAAGTAGTTAACCGGCTTCATGAAAATTAAAAACACAATAGGAAGGATCAAAAGGTTGTGCGCCGTGATAATCATGTTTCGCCAGACAACTCTTAGGATGTGCGTCGCCAATGGCATTCTGACTTGAAGAATGGTTTCTTGGGCAGTGATAAAGCTCCCACACCCCTCATTTATCAAACCAGAGATAAGTCCCCAGACAATGATCCCGATGGTGAGACTCGGCAGAAACTCCGCAACGGGGACACGAAAAAGGGTGCCAAAAACAACCCCTAGGACAGAGATCATTACTAGCATATTTATCGTTAGCCAAAAGGCTCCGACACGTGAGCGTCTGTATCTCGTGGCTACGTCTTGCCATCCCAACGTGATGAACAAGTAGTAGTTTTTGAGGGCTGACAAAATGTCAGCCCTAGCTTGCGATGTATTAATTAACGAAAAGTCATTCATCTAAGCAACAGTGCCTGTTAGATTTTGAGCAGTGAGCGCAGATACTGCCCATAGCCGTTTTTGGAGAGCCCGAGTGCTAATTTTTCGAGTTGGTAAGTATCAATCCAACCTTGGCGGAACGCAATTTCCTCCGGGCAAGCGACCTTTAATCCTTGGCGGTTTTCGAGTGTAGCAATAAATTGGCTGGCATTAAGAAGTGATTCGTGGGTGCCAGTATCCAACCATGCGTATCCTCGGCCCATGATTTCGACGCTAAGATGCCCCTGTTCAAGATAGAGCCGGTTGAGGTCTGTGATTTCCAGTTCGCCTCGTGGTGAGGGCTTCAGGGCCTTGGCCAGTTCAACCACTTGGTTGTCGTAGAAGTAGAGCCCGGTGACGGCATAGTTGGACTTGGGGTGCTTTGGCTTTTCTTCCAGCGACAGTACCTTGCCATGAGTGTCAAACTCTGCAACTCCATAGCGCTCCGGATCGTGCACGTGGTAAGCAAATACGCTAGCCCCTTCGGTTCTGGTCATAGCATTGCCAAGCAACTGGTGAAAATCGTGGCCGTAAAAGATGTTGTCACCCAGTACCAGCGCTGAGGGTTGGTTGTCGATAAATTCCTTGCCAATCAGGAAGGCTTGTGCCAGGCCATCTGGGCTTGGTTGTACCGCGTATTGCAGGTTCAGCCCCCACTGGCCGCCATCGCCCAACAGTTGCTTGAACCGCGGCGTGTCCTGGGGGGTGCTGATGATGAGAATTTCGCGAATTCCCGCCAGCATTAGGGTAGTCAGCGGGTAGTAAATCATGGGCTTGTCGAAGACAGGCAGCAGTTGCTTGCTGATCGCCAGTGTGGCAGGGTGCAGACGGGTCCCGGAGCCACCGGCGAGGATGATGCCTTTACGGGTCATGCGGCCACCTCTTCACCGTAGTGCTGACTGACCCACTGCCGGTAGTAGCCGCTCTGCACATTGGCCACCCATTCAGGGTTATCCAGGTACCACTGCACGGTCTTGCGAATGCCGGTCTCGAAGGTTTCGGCCGGGCGCCAGCCCAGTTCGCGTTCGATCTTGCGCGCATCGATGGCGTAGCGCCGGTCGTGGCCAGGGCGGTCTTGCACGTGGGTGATCTGGGCCTTGTAGCTGCCGCCATCGGCTTTGGGGCGCAATTCGCCCAGCAAGGCGCACACGGTGTGCACGATCTCGATGTTGGGCTTTTCGTTCCAGCCTCCCACGTTGTAGGTTTCGCCCAACTGGCCGGCTTCCAGCACGCGGCGTATGGCGCTGCAGTGGTCTTTCACGTACAGCCAGTCGCGCACCTGCAGGCCGTCGCCGTACACAGGCAGGGGCTTGCCCGCCAGCGCATTCACGATCATGAGCGGAATGAGTTTTTCCGGGAAGTGGTAGGGGCCGTAGTTGTTGCTGCAGTTGGTGGTGAGCACCGGCAGGCCGTAGGTGTGGTGCCAGGCGCGCACCAGATGGTCGCTGCCCGCCTTGCTGGCGCTGTAGGGGCTGTTGGGCTCGTAGGCCTTGGTCTCGGCAAAGGGCGGATCGTCTTTGGCCAGCGTGCCATAGACCTCGTCGGTGCTGACGTGCAGGAAGCGGAAGGCGGTTTTCTCGGGTTCTGGCAAGGCAGACCAGTAGGCTCGAACGGCTTCGAGCAGGCGGAAGGTGCCGACGATATTGGTCTGGATGAAGTCTTCGGGGCCGTGGATGGACCTATCCACATGGCTTTCGGCCGCGAAGTGCAACACGGCGCGGGGCTTGTGTTCGGCCAGGAGGCGATCCACCAGCGCGCGGTCGCCCAGATCGCCTTGCACAAACACGTGGCGCGCATCGCCCTGCAGGCTGGCGAGGTTTTCCGGATTGCCGGCGTAGGTGAGTTTGTCGAGGTTGACCACCGGCTCGTCCGACTGGGCCAGCCAGTCGAGCACAAAGTTGCTGCCAATAAAGCCGGCGCCGCCGGTAACCAGAATCATTTTATTGAACTCCCGTAGTTATTTGACCCCAATATCCGCATTGGGGTTTGCGCCATTCGGGTGGAGACAAGCAAACCGTACGGCAAATAGACACACGATCTCGAATTAGATCTGTTTAAAAGAAACTCTAGGGACGACAAATCAGATGTGCTTTACCTGAATCCGTGACCCCACACCAAAAATACTCTTGATTTCCCATTGAAATCATCATCTTGACCCCCAAGTGTGCTTCACCCTTAAGGTGAAGCCCCCATGCCCGATTTTGTCATCAAACAACTGCCCTAC
>CANKAJ010000158.1 GCA_947479645.1 Betaproteobacteria bacterium
ATCGTCCGGAACCCCATTTTGCCGTTCAAATCGACACCACCCTCGATCGCTCGGAATTCCGCGTCAGTCATGGCTTTCCACGATTCGCCCCTTCGATTAACCGGACAGTAGTGAGTAAAAGACCAAAAAATTTGAAGTTGCATTGCTGTGATGCAACAAAAGCTAGTTGGCTTAAGAGTCTAAACCGGTGGTCCTACTCATGTCTCTGTTGCCACCGATTAATCTGAAATCGAGTCAACTTGATCGCTTGAGGGGCGTTAATCAGATTGACCCGTAGTATTTGGAGTCAACCTTACAACCCCGAAAGGACGAGGCAAATGAATAAGACCCTATCCCTGCTGCTCGCCGCAGTATTTGCGACCGCAAGCACTTTGGCTGTAGCCCAGGCACCGGCAGGCGCCCCTGCCAAGGCAGCTTCGCCTGCTCCTAGTGCTGCACCCGCCAGTTCAATGGCCAATGCTGATGCCCCGAAAGCCAAGGCCAAAGCCAAGTCTAAGGCGAAAGCAAAAGCGAAGAAGTCTGCCAAATCTGCAAGCTAGTTTGTTGTTGTTGAAAGATAAAAGCCCGGTCTGGTTTGCTTCAGGCCGGGCTTTTTGGTTAGAATACGAAGTCCCGAATTGATAGCCGCACTGGCTGTCAACCGACAGTAACTCGGGGCGTTATAGGAAGCGACTGGTCACAAGATTGGTCAATTCAGGAAAATTCGTAATTTCACAGAGAGAGGAAATCATGCAAAAGCTGCTCGCAATCGTTTTGGCTGCTGTATTCGCCGGTGTATCTTTCAATGTAGTTGCTCAGGCTGCTAAGGACGACAAGAAGGCCGAAGCAAAGAAGGATGACAAGAAGGCCGCTGCTCCTGCTAAGGACGAAAAGAAGAAGTAATTCGTCTTCAGACGAATCGCATCTAAAGGCAGGGCTTAGGCCCTGCCTTTTTTGCTTCTGGAGCCGGGAAAGTATTCATGTCTATCTTTGCAAGCATGCGGAATGTCAGCGCCTTAGTATTGTTCATAAGTATTTCGGCACTCGCGCATGCGCAGGTGCCAGCGCGGTTGCCAACCATGACCTTGAATGCGGGAATTCACTTGGTTCGCGCTGAAGTCGCCTCTACCAACGATGGTCGCATGCAGGGCCTCATGTTTAGAAAAACGCTTGGCACCAACGAAGGCATGTTGTTTGTATTCCCTAATGACGAGCGTCACTGCATGTGGATGAAGAGCACTTTTGTACCTTTGTCAGTCGCCTTTATCAATGACAAGGGTCGCATTGTCAGCATTCATGACATGGAGCCGCATACCGAGAACTCTCACTGTGCTGCTGCAATTGCTCGCTATGCTCTGGAGATGAATAAAGGTTGGTTCAAAGGAAAAGGCATATCGGCTGGTGCATTACTTGGCGGCATCGACAAGGCTCCGTCACCCCAATAAAGGGGTGAGCCATAAAATCAAAAGGGGGCCAACAGGCCCCCTTTTGATTTATGTAATGGCGTAGAGTTACAGTCCGCCGTTTTGCTGTGCCACCATGCAGAACAGCATCGGGATGGATGCCATCGTATTGAAGCGGGAGGTCAGCATGGCCATGCGCGCTGCGGCAGCTTTCTCAGCGGCTTCCACCTGCACGAGGCCCAGCGCTTTCTTCTGGTTGGGCCAGATAATGAACCAGACATTGAATGCCATCAGCAGTCCCAGCCACATGCCAATTGCAATCGCTGTAAATGGCCGGGCAAATGTGAACAATGCGCCGAAATAACCGTTCATCGACGCCACCAGCAGTCCGGTTACTACTGTTGAGAGCGCTGCCCAGCGAAACCAGAACAAGGCGGTTGGTGCGATAACCTTGCCAATTGCGGGTTTTTGCTCGTCAGGAATTTTGGGCATGGATGGAATTTGTACGAAATTGAAGTACCACAGCAGTCCAATCCACATTATGCCGCTGAGAACGTGCAGCCAGCGCATGAAGAATGCTGACCATGCGTGATCTACGTTTATCCAAGTTCCAGTTGTTGCGCCTACCAAGAGTATTAATACGATAAGCAGGGCAATGCCTGCCGTGATGGTACGACCAAGCGATTGGAAAATTGCGCCCATGACAGAGTCTCCTTCGTTGTTGAATTTGTTTGTGGCCAGATTACAGGGGGCTTGTCTAGCCCGACGATATTAGCATAAGCGCCGAGGCGACCATAACCTGATGCGCATCCGGAGGATCTTGCCGGAGGGAGGGGATGCGTTAGCGTGGCCGAATGACCTGAGCGCTCGCTCCGCCCTGTGCGAGCGTAATGTCCAATGCATCCCCGGCCCTGAGCTCAGTTCCACGTCTGACGACACTTCCTTTTGCGTCACGGACTACGCTGTAGCCACGGGCCAGGACGTGCTCCGGGTCAAGATGAATTAGGCTCGATTCAAGGGATGCAAGCCGGATGCGGCGTATGGCAAGCTGTGATTCCAGCAAAGTGCGCATCTTCAGTGTTGATGAATGCAGCAGTGTCATATGCAGGGACGGTCGTGGCAATTGCATGCGGCTTCGATGCAGTAACGTACCAAGTCGCCACTGATTCTGGCGTAATTGCGCATGTATGCAGCGATCAATGCTGTCCTTGAAGCGTAATAGCCGGTTCATTTGAGATCGCAGTTGATCGCCGGGATGCAGCAACCGTCGTGACATTGCATCGAGATATTGCATTCGCTGCTCTATGCCGCGGCTTGTATGTTGAGTCACATGCTGGGTGAGTGCATTGACTCGACGAATGAGTGTAATGCGATCAGGGCTGACCAGTTCAGCCGCAGCCGTGGGCGTTGGTGCGCGCTGGTCTGCGGCAAAGTCAGCTATGGTGAAGTCCGTTTCGTGGCCTATTCCTGTGACAACCGGAATAGTGCAGGCGCGGATGGCGCGGGCCACAACTTCGTCATTGAAGGCCCACAGGTCTTCAATGCTCCCACCGCCACGTGCCAAAATCAGTACATCGCATTCGGCGCGCTGGCTTGCTGTTTGCAAACCAAAAGCGATTTTTTCGCCGGCACTTTGCCCCTGTACCGGTACCGGGTAGATGATGACTGCGATGCCTGGATTGCGGCGTTTCAGTGTGGCCAGAATGTCCCGAAGTGCTGCGGCATTGAGTGATGTAACGACGCCGATGGTGCGAGGAAATGAGGGCAGGGTGCGCTTGCTGCTTTCGGTGAACAACCCTTCCAGTGCCAGTTTGTCGCGCAGGCGAAGGAACTGTTCGTATAGAGCCCCGGAACCCGCTTGCCGCATGGTTTCGATGTTCAGCTGGAAATCACCACGCGACTCGTATAGCGTCACGAGCGCCTGTGCTTCAACCTGCATGCCATCTTTGGGCTGCCAGGTCAGGTGTTGATGGCGGTTCCTGAACATTACACACCGAACCTGTGCCTGACTGTCTTTCAACACAAAGTACGCATGACCTGACCTGGCCAGCATTAAGTTGGAGATTTCACCACCAACCCAAAGGAGTGGATACCGGTGTTCAAGCAAATCGCGAACGCTGCGTGTGAGTGCTGAGACGCTTAAAACCCCCGGGGCAGACCCTGTGGATTCCCGCGCCAGTATTGGGTTTTCAGGCATCGCTGGATTCTAACCTATCCACAACATCAGGCGATCCGGCTGTTCACTATGAGCGCCTCAAGTGATTGTCGAATTGGATTTCATAACAACTTGATTATAAATACAATAATGGCAAGTTCAATTTTTCATCATGCTACAAAAAAGCCTTATATGTGTTCGACTTAGGTGAGATTTAACCTAATTACCCACAACCTTATCCACAGCAATTGTGGATAAAAGGTGCCTTCCAAATCATGCCGCACGATGCAAGGGCCCGGCTGTTTTCGGTGCAGGGTCAATTTGCTCATTGGCACCGGCAAGTGACATGATCGCGTTGCATCGGTCTTGGTAACGATAATAGAGGTCAAGACTGGATTGCCGGAAGTCAATCCTTGCCGAACCGGCCTTCGCAAGCTAAAGTGGCAGCGGCTTTTTGCCTTCACTTGTTATAAGGAGTTGCTATTGTTCGCCATCATCCAGGCCGCCGGCTGGCCGATCTGGCCATTGCTTATTGCCTCCATCATTGCCATGGCGTTGATTATTGAGCGACTAATCATGTTGCGCAGAGTTCGCATCGTTCCGGCGGGGCTGCTGGAAAACGCGGTGACCGCCTACCAAAAGCAGGGAATATCGTCTGAACTGATCTCGAAGCTGGCTAAAGACTCGCCACTCGGGCAGGTATTGGCTGCGGGGTTGCGCAATACCAAGAGTTCCCGCTACGTGATGAAGGAATCGATTGAGGAAGCAGGCCGGGCAGTGACGCATGAACTGGAGCGGTTTCTCACCACACTGGGGACTCTCGCTTCAATCAGTCCGTTGATGGGTTTGTTCGGCACCGTGGTCGGCATGATCGAGATTTTCGGTTCGCAGTCTCCGACCGGGACCAATCCTCAGATACTGGCGCACGGTATTTCGGTCGCGCTTTATAACACCGGGTTCGGACTGGTCATTGCCATTCCGGCAACGATATTCTTTCGCCATTTTCGCGGCAAGGTCGAAAGCTTCGTGGTGGAAATGGAGCAGCAGGCTTCCAAATTGGTCGATATTGTGCACGGTGAGCGCGCTGATTACACCGGCGCATCGGATCAGAATCAATCCTAGCGCTTTGCTGCCAACCAGAGGTAATTTCCAGTAATGAATTTTCGCAGCAATCGCAAGGAAGATCCGGAGATCAATCTGATCCCGCTGATTGATGTGTTGCTGGTGATCATCATATTCCTGATGCTGACCACGACATACTCCCGTTTCGCCGAGTTGCAGATCCAGCTTCCGACCGCAGAGGCAGACAAACAGCTTGAGCGTCCGAATGAAATCAGCATCGTGGTTAGTGCGGCGGGGCAATATCTGGTGAATCGTCGGCCGGTTGCATTTCGAGATGTGCCGGCGCTCGCTGCGGAATTGCGCAGCGCAGGCGCGTCAATGAAGGATCCGGTTGTGATCATCAATGCCGATAACAAGGCAACCCACCAGTCGGTCATTCGCGTCATGGACGCGGCTCGTCAGGCCGGCTATGGCCAGATCGCCTTTGCGGTCGAGCAGACTTCCAAGTAGCCAGCGCGCAGTCCTGATCACGTCGGGCAGTCGAGGTGCATTGTCGAATTGAACTGACGGGCAAAAGTGCTGGCAGCCATTTTGCCGAGCGTCACTGGTATTCACTCAGTCCGGTGTCAATCCTGCTGCTACCAATTGCCATTTGCTTCGGCATCGTGGTCTTTATCCGGCGTACACTTTATCGGTACGGAATACTGAAGTCCGTCCGCCTGAATGTACCGGTCATCGTTGTGGGCAATCTGACGGTGGGAGGCACTGGAAAGACGCCACTGGTGCTGTGGGTAGTTGAAATGCTTCGAGCGGCAGGGAAGCAGCCCGGAATCGTGTTGCGCGGTTATGGTGGTCATGGTGGGGATGCCCTGGAGGCGGTGTCGGGAAGCGATGAAGTACGCCTGGTTGGCGATGAAGCCATGCTGCTTGCAGATCGAGCCCAATGCCCGGTATGGACCGGCCGCAACCGTGCGGTTGCGGCGCAAGCCCTGCTTGCGGCTTATCCGCATTGCGACGTCATTGTTTGCGATGATGGCCTGCAGCACTACAGACTGGCACGCGACCTGGAGATTGCGGTGGAGGATGAGCGAGGTCATGGTAATGGCTTGATGCTGCCTGCCGGCCCTATGCGCGAACCTGCCAGCCGCCGCGTTGATGCGACTGTCGTCAACAGTAATGGACCTGTGTCTCGCACCAGACGGTCAAAGGTGTTTCATATGAAACTTTCGGCATCCGGCTTTCAGCGCGTTGATGGCCATGGAGGGACGTTTGAGGTGATCGAATTTGCGGGAAAGCGATTGCATGCCGTGGCTGGCATCGGCAATCCGCAGCGCTTCTTTGAATTGTTGCGGTCAATGGGCTTGAATGTGACGCCTCACGCTTTTCCCGATCATCACACTTTCACAAGCACAGAACTTGAATTCAATGACTGTGACGCCGTGCTGATGACAGAGAAAGATGCGGTAAAATGTCGGGCATTCGCACGTCAAGATATGTACGCGCTTCGGGTTGTCGCTGAACCTGATCCGGCCTTTGCTGATGTCATTCTGAAAGTCTTCGATGGACGCACGCCTGCTTGATATTCTGGTCTGCCCGATTTGCAAGGGGCCGTTGCTGTTTCGCAAGGCAGCCGGAGAACTGATCTGCCGTGCCGATCGTCTCGCCTATCCGATTCGCGATGATATTCCGGTGATGCTGGAGGCCGAGGCCCGCAAGATGTCCCCTTCTGAAGAGATCGAATAGCGCGCGTCATGGCCCGCGCAGTGGACTTTGTTGCGGTCATTCCAGCCCGATTCGCGTCGACTCGCCTGCCTGGCAAGCCGTTGGCTGATATTGCCGGCAAACCCATGATTGTTCGCGTTGCCGAACAGGCGCGGGTGAGCGGTGCTGGTGCGGTTTATGTCGCAACCGACCATGCCGGTGTTGCCAGGGCTGGCCGGGAGCATGGGTTTGACGTTGTGATGACCCGGGCTGACCATCCTTCGGGCACTGACCGCATTGCCGAGGTTGCGCGCAAACTGGCATTTGATCCCGAACAGATTGTCGTCAATGTACAGGGCGACGAGCCAATGATTGCACCTGAACTCATACGCTCCGTAGCGGCGCTTCTGGCCAGGGATCGCAGTGCGGTCATGGCAACTGCGTGCCATCCGATTCGCAAGGCAGCCGAATTCTTCGACCCTAATGTGGTCAAGGTTGTGCTGGATGCAAAGGGTGGCGCAATGTACTTCAGTCGGGCGCCAATACCCTGGGCACGCGATGCGTTTGCATCCAGGCCGGCGATGTCAGCCATGGCCCCCAGGTCCGGTGTGGCACAACCGATCCGCAGGTTACCTGCGACCCTGGCCTGCTATCGACACATTGGCATTTATGCCTATCGGGCGTCTTTCCTTGCCAAGTATGCAAAACTCAAGCCGGCGCCAATTGAGCAATACGAGGCGCTCGAGCAACTGCGCGTGTTGTGGCATGGATATCGTATTGCGGTTGCCGTGCACGAAGATGTGCCGGAGCCGGGCGTTGATACCGCCACGGATCTGGAGCGAGTGCGCGCCGCATTCAGAAAGAAGTTGCGGCAAGCGGGCAAAGCGATGCCACTCACCGGAAACAACAAAATTGACCGGCCGCGCAAAGCGCGTTAAGTTCAATGCTCACTGACTGGTTACAAGAAGATCTGACCCAAAGCGTAATGGGTTGCAGGCTGCCTTCTTGTTCCTCTCGACAGATTTCGTTATTTTTGGGATTGATCACATGAGAATGATTCTTCTTGGCGCTCCCGGCGCGGGCAAGGGTACACAGGCGACCTTCATCAAGGAGCGCCTTGGTATTCCCCAGATATCCACTGGAGACATGTTGCGTGCCGCTGTCAAGGCTGGTACGCCCCTTGGCATCGCCGCCAAGAAAGTCATGGACTCAGGTGGCCTGGTCTCTGATGACATCATTATTGGGCTGGTCAAGGAGCGCCTCAAGGAGCCCGATTGCAGCAATGGATATCTATTCGACGGATTTCCAAGAACCATTCCACAGGCCGAGGCGATGCGCAATTCAGGCGTCGATCTTGATTACGTGCTGGAAATCGATGTCGACGACAGTGAAATCATTCAGCGCATGAGCGGGCGTCGCTGGCATCCGGGATCAGGGCGCACCTATCACATCGCCTTCAATCCGCCCAAAGTCGAAGGCAAGGACGATGTCACTGGCGAGCCGCTGATACAGCGTGACGACGACAAGGAAGAGACCGTGCGCAAACGCCTTGAGATTTATCACGCCCAGACCAAGCAGCTTGTCGACTATTACTCGAAATGGGCGCAAGGCGGTGATACGCGTGCGCCCAAGTATCGCAAAATCGCCGGCGTTGGCGATGTGTCAGCCATTCGTGACAAGGCGTTTGCGGCGCTTGGTGTTTGAGTTTTTGTGAGGTAAATCATCGTGATGAATAACAGGCCATGAAAAAAATCACCCTTACCCAGTATCTGATTGAACTGCAACGCAACAAGGGCTGTGTTTCGGCCGAACTGAGGCTGTTGATCGAAGTGGTTGCCCGGGCTTGCAAGCGCATCAGCCACGAAGTCTCCAAGGGCGCGCTGGGTGGCGTCCTCGGTGGCGCGGGCACTGAAAACATCCAGGGCGAAGCGCAGAAGAAGCTCGATGTCATTGCCAATGAGGTGCTGGTCGAGGCAAATGAATGGGGAGGACACCTCGCAGCGCTGGCCTCCGAGGAAATGGAGCACCCTCACCAGATTCCCAGTCGTTATCCGCGTGGCGAGTTCCTGTTGTTGATGGATCCGCTCGATGGCTCTTCCAACATCGACGTTAATGTCTCCATCGGCACGATCTTCTCGGTGCTGCGGTGTCCGGAAGGCGTAGAGGCAAACGAGCAGGCATTCCTCCAGCCGGGTTCAGCACAAGTCGCGGCTGGATTTGCCGTGTATGGACCCTCCACCGTTCTGGTACTGACGGTGGGCCGGGGCGTGGTGGAGTTCACCCTGGATCGGGAATTGGGCAGTTTCATCATGACCGAGGCCAACGTGACCCTTTCGGCCGACACTCAGGAATTTGCCATCAATATGTCCAACATGCGCAACTGGGAGTCACCGATCAAGCGCTATATCGACGAGTGCCTGGCGGGCAAGACGGGGCCGCGCGGCAAGGACTTCAACATGCGCTGGGTGGCCTCCATGGTGGCCGATGTATTCCGGATCATGGCCCGGGGTGGCATCTTCATGTATCCCAAGGACAGCAAGCATACTGCCGGAAGGCTGCGCCTGATGTATGAGGCGAATCCCATGGCTTTCATCGTGGAGCAGGCGGGCGGTGCCGCCACCGATGGTTACAGGCGCATTCTCGATATTCAGCCCGTGGCACTGCATGAGCGCGTGGGCGTGATTCTGGGCGCCAAGGCCGAGGTTGAGCGGGTGACGCGGTATCACCACGAAGCGCGCTGAGGCAGGCTGAGATCAATTTGCCCGGTTCGGTGCCTGTGGAGCGCCGGTCCTGACTCCGTCGGTCAAGGGCGATTCGCGTAAAGCAGCCGGGTTTGGTTATAATTGCGCGCTTTGCGCAGTCCCGTCGCCGTCATCCGGCGGTATCATTTCAGAAGATTCAGTGGAGGCATTATGTCAGCAGGACTCTGGTTCGCGCTCATCTGCGCGGTAGCCGCAATTATCTACGGCGTCTGGCAGATCAGCTGGATTCTTGCGCAACCCACCGGTAACGACCGGATGCGTGAAATCGCTGCAGCCATTCAGGCAGGTGCGAATGCCTACCTCAATCGGCAATACAAGACCATCGCCGTTGTCGGCGTGATCCTGTTCGTAGTCCTTTGGGGCGCGTTGGGTGGTCCGACTGCGATCGGCTTCCTGATCGGTTCCATTCTTTCCGGTGCCACGGGTTATATCGGCATGAACGTGTCGGTGCGCTCCAATGTGCGTACCGCCCAGGCCGCTACGGTGGGCCTGAACGAAGCCCTCAAGGTGGCATTTCGCGGCGGCGCCATCACCGGCTTGCTGGTAGTCGGGCTGGCTTTGCTTGGAGTCGCGCTGTTTTATGCCTACCTTATCTCGGCCAGCGCTCCGGAAGCCAAGCTGTCGGATGTGATCAAACCGCTGATCGGTTTTGGATTTGGCGGGTCGTTGATCTCCATCTTCGCGCGACTGGGCGGTGGCATCTTTACCAAGGGCGCTGACGTTGGTGCCGACCTCGTCGGCAAGGTTGAAGCCGGCATTCCTGAAGATGACCCGCGCAATCCGGCGGTGATCGCTGACAACGTTGGCGACAACGTTGGCGACTGCGCGGGCATGGCGGCTGACCTGTTCGAGACCTATGCGGTGACCCTGATCGCCACCATGGTTCTGGGTGCGCTGGTCGTGAACACGCCAACGGATGCAGCACTGATTTATCCGCTCGCCATCGGTGGATTTGCCATCATCGCTTCCATCGTCGGCTGTTTGTTCGTCAAGGCCACGCCGGGCAAGAAAATCATGAATGCGCTGTATCGCGGCCTGATCGTGGCCGGTGTGATGGCGCTCATAGCCTTCTACCCGATTACCGAATACATCATGGGCGGTGTGTTGAAGACGGCCACCTTTGAAATTGCCGGCGTGCAAAAGACCATCACGGTCATGCATCTGTATGGCGCTACGGTGGTGGGCCTGGTGTTGACCGCCTTGATGGTGGTCATTACCGAGTATTACACCGCAACCGAATATGCGCCGGTGCGGCACGTTGCGCAGGCTTCGACGACCGGTCATGGCACCAACATCATCGCCGGCCTGGGTGTGTCCATGCGTTCCTGTGCCTGGCCTGTGCTGTCGGTGTGCCTGGCCATTCTGGTAGCCTACAACCTCGCCGGTCTTTACGGTATTGCCATTGCGGCCACGTCGATGCTGTCCATGACAGGCATCATTGTTGCGCTGGACGCCTATGGCCCGATCACGGATAACGCTGGCGGCATCGCCGAAATGGCGGGTTTGCCGGAATCCGTGCGTGCCATTACCGACCCGCTGGATGCGGTGGGTAATACCACCAAGGCAGTGACCAAGGGCTATGCCATCGGTTCCGCAGGTTTGGCTGCACTGGTGCTGTTTGCCGATTACACGCACGCGCTGGAAGCTGCCGGCAAGTCGCTGACGTTTGACCTGTCCAATCACATGGTGGTGATCGGGTTGTTGATCGGTGGACTGATTCCCTACCTGTTTGGTGCCATGGCAATGGAAGCGGTCGGTCGCGCTGCCGGTTCGGTGGTGGTGGAAGTGCGCCGCCAGTTCAAGGAAATTCCCGGCATCATGGAAGGGACGGCCAAGCCTGAATATGGCGTTGCCGTGGACATGCTGACCAAGGCTGCCATCAAGGAAATGATCGTCCCGTCGCTGCTGCCGGTGCTGGTACCCATTGTGGTTGGTCTCGCTCTCGGGCCACAGGCTTTGGGTGGACTGCTGATGGGCTCCATTGTGACCGGCTTGTTTGTCGCAATCTCGATGACCACCGGTGGTGGTGCCTGGGACAACGCCAAGAAGTACATCGAGGACGGTCATTTCGGTGGCAAGGGCTCGGAAGCGCACAAGGCGGCTGTTACCGGTGATACGGTGGGCGATCCCTACAAGGACACCGCGGGTCCTGCAGTGAATCCGCTGATCAAGATCATCAATATCGTGGCACTGCTGATCGTTCCCCTTATCGTGTAGTCGGCGTGTAGTCGGCGTGTAGTCAGGGATCGATTGAAAAAGGGGCGGCCTTGGCCGCCCTTTTTTATTTGTACCGTACCTCGAAAGACGCAGAGGCAGAGGCGCGGTAAAATCAACGCATCCCATCCCGAAGTGCCTGACGGTTTAGCTGTATTTGCTGGGCAATTATTACTGCTCAGGTAATACTGTCGTCACGCGCTCGTCGAACGGTCATCACCGAATTCCACAAGGAGGAGCAGTCATGAGTGCAGTTGCGAACTCAGTTTATGAGGCAGCATCCGAAGAACGCCTGGACGGGCAGCGCATGCTCGCCGATGCGGTTACGACCTTTGTCGGTCGCGCGACCAACCTGAAGCGGGTGCGCTCGCTGCGCGATAGCGAACCGGGATTCGACAGGAACCTGTGGGCGAGCATCGCCGAGCAGGGCTGGCTGGGCATCCTGGTGCCCGAGAGCTACGGCGGCCA
>CANKAJ010000159.1 GCA_947479645.1 Betaproteobacteria bacterium
CTCCCTGGGCAATCAGCGTCGCGCGCACCGAACTGGTCGAGGGCAACCTGTCGTTCAGCGATGCTGGCAGCGGCGTTTCCACGGCACTGGAACATCTGAGCGTACACGCCGATGGCCTTGACTTGAACGCATCGCAACCGGCTGCCATCGACCTGAATGCGGCCATGCGCGGCGGCGGCAAGCTGGCGCTGCGCGGCCAGATGACATTGCAGCCTTTCAACCTGGCCGGCACGCTGGCAGTCACCGACCTTTCGTTGCAAAAGCTGTTGTCGAACAAGCCGGACAACATCACTGCGCCAACGCTGGCCAAAATCGAACTGCAGGATTTTGTACTGGACAGCGCGAGGAAAAGTTTTTCGACAAAGCTGCTGCGCATTGACGGGCTCACCCTGGCGATGCAACGCCAGCCCGACGGCACACTGGACCTGGAGCAATTGCTGCGGGGACCACAGGTTGCCACTTCCGCAGATCCAGCCGCTTCAGCTACGGCCGGCAAGGTTGCGGCGTCAGCGAAAGTCGCAGACGCGCCGCCCTGGAAAATCAGCGCTGCACGCGCCGAACTGGCCGACGCCAGTCTGTCGCTTGCCGACGCCGGCAGCGGTGTCGCCGTGGCACTTGAGCATATGGGGGTGCGGCTCGACGGCCTGGCCATGCCGATGGACAAGCCACTGCCAGTTGCGTTCGATATGACGGCCACCGTACGCGGCGGCGGCCGCCTCGCACTGCGCGGCCGCGCAATGCCCAATGATGGCGCGCTGAGCGGTCGCCTGGAAGCCTCCGCCATTCCGATTGCCTTGTTGCAGCCGGTGCTCGCGCAGCAGACCCGCGCCCGTATTGCCACAGGCGAGATCACCCTGGCCGGTGACATACAGGTCGGCGGCAAGGAGGCCAGGTTTGGCTACACCGGCACGGCGCAAATCAATAACGTGGCCATCGACGAAACTGTCGACAAGGCAGCCGACAAACCCAGCTCCGAGCATTTGCTGGAATGGAAGTCCCTCGCCACCGATCGCCTGGAAGTCAGCGTGTCCCCCGACAGGGTGGTCATCGACGAACTGCGTCTGGTCGCGCCAAAGGGGCGACTTGCCCTGGCAATCGATCGCAGCATCAACATGGGCCGCGCGTTCCGTGCGCCCGATGTTGCCGGAAGCAGCCATGCCACGGCGATTGAAACACCGGTGCGGCCCGGCACCAGCGACGCGGCGGGCGCCACCCCGACCATCGGAAAGAATGATGAATTCGCGCTGGCGGTGCGCCGTCTGCGGATTACCCAGGGGCAGCTGGATTTCTCCGACGAGGGACTGACGCCGGGCTTTTCGGTTGCCATCCAGGAACTGGCAGGGATCTTCGACAACCTGGCCAGCGATCGCAGCACACGCAGCCAGTTCTCGCTGGAAGGGCGTGTCGGGGATTACGGCTTCGCGCGCCTGTCCGGCTCTCTCAATCCGTTCGAGATGCGCGACCGGACCACCTTTCGCGCCGAGTTCCGCAATCTGGACATGACCTCGGTATCAACCTACTCGATGAAGTTTGCCGGTTACCGCATCGCCTCGGGACGATTGTCGCTGGACCTGCGCTATCGCGTGCGCAACAACATTCTGGAAGGTGACAATCAGGCCATCTTCGACCAGCTCGAACTGGGAGAACGGGTCGACAGCCGCGACGCCATGGACCTGCCCATCCAACTGGCGATATCGCTGCTCAAGGATACCGACGGCCGTATCGATATCGCCATACCGATTGCCGGAAACCTCGACGACCCCCAGTTCGACTACGGCGGACTGATCCGGCGCGCCGTGAGCAACCTGATTACCCGCATTATCACGGCGCCGTTGCGCGCACTGGCGCATCTGTTCGGCGGCAAGAGCGATGAAGCCGAGAAGGCGGGCACCATCGCGTTCGAAGCGGGACAAAGCCGCCTGTTGCCGCCCGAGCGCGAAAAAATTGTCCGCATCGCCTCCATACTGGCCAAACGTCCGGAACTGAAAGTGGCGGTGCCGGGCCGCGCCGATAGCGTGATCGACGGCAGCCGGCTCAAACGCAGCGCGCTGACCCGCGAGATCGCGCGTCGCGCCGGCTTCGACATCGCCGAAGACGAGAGCACCGGCGGCGTCAACATTGACGATGCGCGCGCGCGTCGCGCCATACGCGCATTGTTTGCCGAGCGCCACTCCGCTGCCGAACTGGACAGGATCAAGGCCGAAGCCGAAGCCAAAGAGCGCGACGCCAATGCCGGCAAAACCGCGCTGTCGGCGCTGGAACGGCTGCGCAATCTCTCCAACGGAGAACCTCAGGTGGCCGATGCACGCCCGTTCTACAACACATTGCTGCGCCAGTTGCGCGACAATCAGACCCTGCCGCCGGACGCGCTGTCGCAAGTGGCCACTGCCCGCGCTACGTCCATCGCCACGGCGCTGCGCGATGCCGGCACCGCCGCGGATCGCGTTACGCTGTCACCCGTACCTGCACCCGCCACCGCTGGTGATGCGCAAGCACGCGAAGTCAGTGTTGCGCTGGAATTGACAAGGAAATGAGTTCCAAAATGGAATATCACACGCATTGATCGGAAAGCGCGAGGGAGGATCATGGCGACAAAAACACGCAAGCGCTCAAAGCCTGTCTGGGAACGCGGCTATTTTTCACACAGTTACTGGAAGGGCAGTGCGCGGCTGGGTACCGTGAAGCTGGGACCAAAGGATGAATGGGACGGCATTTATCGCTGGGAAGCGGGCACGCATTTCGGTGAGGCCGCAACACTGGCCAAGGCCAAGCAATCGGTCGAACAGGTCGTCGCCTTTGGGGCCAGCCAGATCGGTCTGTTTGACGGGCTGGATGAGGCGGGCTGAATCCGCACTGAATCAGGGCCTCTTCGCCAACAATATTATTATCACTTTTAATTATTGATTTCCCATTGACAATACTATTCACTAATATTGTTATCTATCTCCAGTTCAGTCATCTGTAATATTGGCGGCGTGAGTGATCGGCTCAGGCTTGGACAACTCCTGCCTTCAGAAGTCCCGATCATTCACGCACGAATTGCCCACCCGTTGCAGCAGGCAACGCTTCTACGCAGAATTGATATTTTTTTGGAGAATTGATCATGCGCATGGAAAACCGCCGCACCTACCTCGATATCAGGCGGATGCTGTGCCTGTTTGCGTTTTTGCCGGCCATGCTGATCACGGCCTGCTCCAGCGACCCGCGCATGGAGGCGCTGGAAAAATGCGTGCGCCTGCTGGAGGGCATCGTGCAGTCGAGAGTGTTGCTCGATGCGGTCAAGAACGCCGACCCGCAGATGCTGGCAACCACTGCAGCACGCGGCGCCCTCACTGGCGGCATCACGGCCAATTTTCCGCGACCGCCCGACGACATCTCGATCGTCGATGAACCGAAGGACATCCAGCCATGGAGCGTCATCCTGATCGGTGACGATGCCGCAAAGGAGGTACGCATCGAGGGCTACAGCGAGAAGACCACGAAGCCTGCCATCGTGAAGAAGGTCAAGTTTCCACCGGGTTGAGCGCAATGGCCTTCGGCATCGCATCAGTTCGGCATCGCGGTCGCTGGCGCGATGCCGATTATCTCCGCCTGCGCCGCCTCCTGCCGCGTTTCAATTTTCGCTCGATCGCAGGCATGAAGACCAGGTAGATGCCGAACAGACCCGTTACGGCGCATAGCGCGAATCCGGGAAACCAGCCGAACAATTCGCCCGAGGTGGCCGGTGCGGGACGCCAGTCCAGCGCCATGATGTAGGACTCCAGGCTGACGCCCAGAAACAGCACTCCGAATACGACCCGCCAGCACCGCAGCGCAAGGGACGGGCCATTGCCTGGGTCCAACGCCTCACCATAGTCAATAAGCCGCAGAAACATCCGCCAGGCACTCAATACCGATCCAAAGAGCGCCAGCAGCAGACAGGCGATCCAGGTGAGCGGCGACACCCAATGGTTGAGAATATTCTCGGGAGGCAAGTCGTCATTATCGATCACTGCGTTCTCCGGATTCCCGGGATCGACGTGAATACGCAGGGGCTGATCGAGATCGAAGCTGACGCTGCACGATTCGTATGACGGCAGCTCCTCGCACTGGGGCGCATCGAGAAATTTCCGGAAATCGAGCCCCGGCGCCAGGGACGCGACGATCAAGCGGAAATCGCGGGCGTTGTCGGCCTGGTACGTCCAGCGCCAGCTATCCCCGATCTTGAGTTGGTTGCCGACATAGGTCGCCGACCCGATACGGTAGCGGTACTCCACCTTCGGCGTGTATGTCACGCCATTGCCACGACCGGCGCGCTTCTTGATGAGAGTCAGGCGGTAGAGCGTAGCCGGGATTTCCGGCCATTGCGCGATGGCCGTCCGCTCCATGCCGGCTGCGCGCAGCGAGGGCTTCATGACCAGATGCATGGTGACGGACCAGGTCCCCATCGCGAAGGCGATGATCAGCCCGGCGAAAAACAACAGCCCGCTCACCGCCCACCCTTTGCCCGAAAAATCCAGATACCGGCTGTTGCTGTTCACGGCTTGTTGCCGCTTAGGTTGCCGCCCAGGCGCCAGCGCAACCAGGACAAAAATCCGGTCACCGGGTCTCTGGAGAAGTTCAAGAGTTTCGCGCCGCCAAACCAGTCTGCCGCAAAGACCGTCTCGGGGCCATGCGGTTTGGCAGGCACGGCGAGCCCGCCGCTTCGAAACGCCGGTCGCAACGCTTCCCCGGGAACGCCATCGCGATCGAAAAACAAGGGAGATCCGTTCAAGCGGTAGCGACGCCCCGTCCGGCTGACCACATCGACGGACAACCAGTCACGATCAATCGCCCCCCTTCGATCGGCGATGAACGCGCTGCGCACTTGTCGCGACAGGGCGAAGCGTGAAGGTTCAACGCTTGCGATCTCGTCGGCCAGGCGAAAGTGCGGCAGGTGCTGCGGCCGCTCGTCCATCCACGGAATCGGCGGCAGGCGCGAAAAACGCAATACGGCAAGTTCGATCTGTTCTCCTTTGCGCGTCGTCACCTTGCAGGGAATCCGCACATCGTCGGCGTGATCGTCGTAGCTGGGGGGCGTTGCCCCGATCGCACGTGCCGCCTCCAGCACAGACGTCGTGCAGGTGATCTCCCTCTCGCACCACGCTTCGAACTGCGCTACACAGGCGGGGGGGATCAGCATCATGTGTTGCGGCTGCGGGGCGCCAGGCAGATACCACGGGGCACCGCACTCGGTGCAGACGTAGCGATCGCCGCCCTTCACCCGGCGCACGGGTCGCAGGTACTTGGGATATTTCCGGAAGCGGTACTTGCCCTGCTTCGCGAGTTGCCAGTCGAACCAGAATGCCGACGATTCGGTGGAACCGTCGCAGCCGGCACAACCGGGCCTGGATTCGCGCGCCTCGTCCTCCAGGCGCCCCCTTTCGCGATGAAAGCAGCTCAGGCACAAATTGCCGGTCTTGCGCGCGGTCGAGGGCAGAAGCGTGTTGGTGCACAAGCGACACGGAACCGTTACATGCTTCGCGGTCATGGTCAGGTCAATGCTCCTGTCAGACTCCGGCGCCGACTATTGCTTCGACAACCCCTGCTTTGCCCGGCGCATAGAAAATTTAAATGCCACTTTTACTGTCGGCGACTTTATCGCCTGCGCAGGGTACGGTCAAACACGCATGCCACACACATGCCGCAGCGCTTATCGCTCTCCCTTGATCCCGACCTCGCGCACCAGCTTCGCCCATTTCCTGATTTCCGCATCGATGTAGGCAGCCGTTTCCTCCGGCGTCTGTGGTTCCACATCCATGTCGATTTTTTCCAGCTTCTCGCGTATATCGGGCGTGTTGAGCGCCTTGTTCAGTTCGGCATTGAGCCTGGCGATGATGGGTTTGGGCGTGCCCGCCGGGATTTGTGTGCCGTTCCAGAGTTGCACGGCGTAACCCGGCAGGGTGTCGGCGACGGGTGGCTACCTTTACCTATAGCTACCGAACTAAATCCGGAGTAGGCTTAATGTCAAAGAAGTATATGTATATTTGCAAGGAACATCTAAGTGACATTTACAGCTCAGAAGAACGCACAACTTCGGCCGCAGGCCATTCAAGATCAGGAGCTGAGTTCTATATTCATAGACGCTGATTTTGACATTGCACTTCGCACCTATCAATCCAATAAAACCGTATCTCCGCTACTCTTAAAAGGTGATTCACTTGCAGTGCTCGCCCACCTCCCCTCAGAAAGCATTGATTTCTGTATGACCAGCCCACCCTACTGGGGCAAGCGTGAATATGACGGTGGAGGCATTGGTTTAGAGCCACACTACCAAGAGTTCATAAAAAATCTGGTATCAATATGCCATGAAATTAAACGGGTGTTACGCCCTGAAGGTTCGTTTTGGCTAAACCTTGGAGACTCGTATCAAGGCAAGAATTTAATTGGAATTCCATGGCGCGTTGCACTAGCCTTAACTGACAGTCAAGGTTGGATTCTTAGAAACAGTGTCGTCTGGAATAAAGTAAAGGGCGGCATGGATAACTCCAAAGATCGGCTGGGAAACGTGCACGAAAACATTTTTCACTTTGTCAAATCCGCGCGCGGATATTTCTATAACGCAGATGCAATTCGCGCCAATCCAGGAACCGCAAGAATTGTTAATGGTGCGGTTATATCTGCAACAGGTGTTTCTGGCGTGCGTTACCGCCGGCAGATCGAATTATCTACGGAGCTAAAGCCTGCAGAAAAGCAATTAGCCTTCAAAGCACTGAACAATATTCTGAGTGAAATTAGCACCGGTGCAATCTCTGATTTTCGAATGATAATTCGTGGCCAACAGCGAGCCACGCATTCGGACTCATCCCTTGTTTCTGGACGAGCAAAGGAGTTAATCGAAAAAGGGTTTTACTTTCTAAAGTACCATCCTAAGGGAAGCAAACCAGCCGACGTCTGGGACATACTCCCTGAGGATACGCAGAATCGCTCCCTCCACTTTTCACCATATCCAATAGACCTCTGTCGTATTCCAATTTTGGCTACGTGCCCGGAAGGGGGAATTGTTTTGGATCCGTTCTGTGGCACAGGGACGACGTTGGTTGCCTCTAGAATGTTAGGTAGAAAATCTATCGGGATCGATATATCGAGTAGGTACCTGGAAGCAACACATGATCGCTGCAATTCTTTGATATGAGCAAGGTATTAGAGCTCTTTGGGCAATCTACGAGTTCAGTGGCGCCAGCGAATTGGCACGAAATCGTTTCGGCCCAAAAGTGCCCTTTTCTTGGAAAGCGGTGTTATAAGGTTCGGAAAAGTGACCCAACAATCTCGATTGGCACCTGTAGTGTTTCGTATGGACGAGAGGCAGAGCCGGTCATTATTTGTCCAACACGACTGATTGAGCGCAGGCAAATATTTACAGATTGCCTTCATCTGCTCACCACGCATGAACCAGGTAATGAGCTTCACGTTGTCTCAGAAATTTCGATCCCAGGTGGCAGCGTTGATTTCTTTCTTGTGAGTGCAAGAAATGGAAAAATTCGGGATTTCGTAGGCATTGAATTGCAAACACTCGATACCACAGGGACAGTCTGGCCTGCACGACAACTTTATTTGCAAAGTGTCGGTGTCTTAAAGCAACTTAGTGTGGAGGAAGATACGAGAGCGTATGGCATGAATTGGAAAATGACTGCCAAGACAATCTTGGTTCAGATGCACCACAAAGTTCAAACCTTTGAGCACTTGCATAAGAAGCTGGCTCTTATTATCCAAGATCGCTTAATCTCATACATGCAGAGGGAGTTTCAGTTTGACCACGTGAGCAATCCTCCACTTGCTGGTGACTCAGTTCACATTCACGCATATGGTCTTGAGCGAAATAAGGTAAACACATACGCTTTAAAACTACGCTCGCGCTTGAGCACCGATGCCGACGGAATTGGGCGATGCCTTGGGCTGCAAGCTGAGGCTAGAATTGAACTAGAGCAAATCATCGATGCACTTCAAGCAAAGATTTCAGATAACACCGTCTTTGTACCAATTTGAGGATAATGATGGTCGCCGAAGCCATTGAGACGCTCAGCTACACATTTAGCTTGGTAACGCAGGGTAAGTACAAATTTTATAGCCTTACCATGCCATCGGACGTACTCGCAGAGACCTGCTTTGTAAGCGCAAGATACGACGACCCAAAGGAAGGATTCCAGCGAGTGCTGGACAAAACGCGTGCTGAGCAAATTGCCCAGTATCTCGACAGCGGCCAAGCCTCTATCCCTTGTTCAATTGTGTTATCTGCACAAACTGCCGCCAATTTGAGGATAAAACCTGGAGGACGAGCGCTAACCTTTGAAAAATACCCAAAAGCATTTCTCGTCATTGATGGTCAGCATCGCGTGTATGGATTCTCGCTTGCGAGTTCCAAGATGCGTGTTCCAGTTGTCATCTATAGCGGATTGACTCGGGCAGAAGAAACAAGACTATTCATTGACATCAACACGAAGCAAAGGCCGGTGCCTAATGAATTGTTGCTTGACATCAAGCGTCTAGCAGATATTGAAACCACTGACGACCAAATGCTAAGAGATGTTTTTGATTTATTCAAGGATGAGCAGAATAGTGCACTTTTGGGATTACTGTCGCCACATGAAAAGGCTCAAGGTAAGTTGTCACGGGTTTCTTTTAATGGGGCATGTAAGATTTTGTTACCAATTCTCGCCGGTAAGCAGCCAGAGGAGCTTTATCACGTATTAAACCAATATCTAACTGCATTCTCTCTTTGCCTAAAGAAGCTTTCCTGCGAAAACCTGATCATTTCGCCAATTGGGTTCAGAGCGATTATGGCCTTTTTCCCAGAGGTGGCATCTAAGGTCAAAGATAGATTTGAAGGCGCGTATTCAATAAACAATTTTCATGAAGTCCTTGAGGCAGTATTTTTGAAAACCACCAAGGCGCAATTAGTGTCCGCCAAGCGATCCTACAAGAGCTTGCATGATGCATTATCAAAAGCCTTGACTAAAGGATTTGTGCTCTGAGTACACGGGCACTATATGTCAATACTTCAAGAAGTACTGCGACCCCTTTGGTTAAAAGGCATCAATAACGTCTCGACCGGAACGACTCAATCATTAAAAGGATGGCTATCTGACGGGCAATTTCTCATGCAATCAGTATCCGGTATTGATGGCATCCGGTTTTCAATTTTTACCGCATCGCCGAGAAGTGCCTTGAATGCGTTTGCTCACGATCTTGATAGATTTAGTAGCGCGACGTTCGAGACAGTAAAGGGTATATCGCGGGGTGTAGAAATTCCACATTCAACCGCGTGGCCATTAATACGCGCGTATTACTCAGCGTTCTACGCCATTCACGCACTCAGTCGAATCTTTGGGATCAGCATCTCAAAGCTTGATGCACCGCAAGTGACCACGCTACAGGCAGTAGCGCGGTCCTCAGGATTCCAAGCAGATGCGGCAAAAATAAACGCGGATATGTATAGGTTTGAGTTCGATCCAGTGGCCCAAACGGTTATTGGAACTAAGCTGACCAAAGGTTCTCACGAAAGCACATGGAGTCAGTTCGAAAAGTTGTTGCAGCAATTGACGACTAAGATATTAGAGAGCACAGAGGGTGTAATTACTTCCAAACAGCAAGTTGTCGATTGCTTAGAAACAATCCGAGACATTCTTCGTACTGCCCCATGCGGAAATGGAAATTGGCTTTCGCATATCAGAAATAACATAAATTATCGCCATGACTATGGGACTTGGTACCCTCATGGGGCAGGTGCCCATCGAGATATGGTATGGGGACTTTTGTCGCGTTACAAGAGTGATCCAATGACAATCTATTCATTGGATGGGACAAAAGACCTTGTTAAATTCACAAAATGCTGTGTTTTGCTGGTAGCTCTATTAAGAGTGATGATTGAAGATATATCAAGACGCCATTTTGAAAATGATTCGTTCCTTTCGAAAAGCGCAGTACTTGTTCTTGCTCAAGCGCGACTTGGTTAGTATGAAGCTATGGGCATGTGGCATCACGATTCGATTTCTAAGGATGCCACGTAGAATGTTTGCGCTCACTGAAATGCCCATCTAGCTAACAAAGATACTTACAACCCGTCATTCCAAGCTAGGCGCTAGTGGGCATGTGCTTGCCGGCAATCTGTGTAGCAGCAATTTTTCGCCTGCAAATAAGGCGGTCAAACCCGCGCTGTTTGGTTCTGCCGCCACTCGCGATGCCCATTATTGAACGTCACATCTTTCCAATTCACCTCGTTCTGACGCAAGTTACCTGCTTTACGAGTGCCTGCCGAGCTGAATCTTCAGGCTTGTTGCAGAAAGTTTCTTGCCTTGAGCAGCAGGCCGCCTGGAACAACACCAGCCAGATACGCCTATTTGGTAGGCCGATTACTGAATTGAAAATTATTATGTTCTATTTCAATATTTACTATTTATTGCACGGTATTTTTACTTACTATTATTATCAATTGCTTATTCAGTCCGTGGTGATGTTGGCAGCGCGTATGATCGGTTCCAGCTTGGCAACCTCCGCCTTCAGAAACGCCGCGAACTCCTCCGGTGTGCCACCGCGCTGGGGCAGCAGGCCGATATCGTCGAGGCGCTTGCTGCCTTCGGCCGACCTGATATACACATTCGCCGCAGCATTGAAGGCATCGACAATGGCCCTGGGCAATCCGGCCGGCCCGGCGTAGGCATACCAGCTGCTCATTTCCAGGCCAGCCAGCCCGGCTTCTTTCATCGTGACCACATCCGGCAGGCTGTTTGATCGCACCGCGCTGGCCACTCCCAGTGCGCGCGTCTTGCCGGCTTTGATCAGGGGAATGTGCGGCGGCAGTGTATCGAACACCATGGCCACCTGGCCACCGAGCAGGGCTGGCGGCGTGGATGCCGAACCCTTGTAGGGAATGTGATTGATGCGCGTCCCCGACACACGCTGGAACATTTCTCCGGCCAGATGCGCCGGTGTCGCCACGCCCGGCGTGCCATAGTCGAGCTTGTTGGGATTGGCCCTGGCGTACTTCACCACATCGTCCACCGTATTGAATGCAGAGGACGCGGCCACGTACAGCGCCACCGGTGTCTGGCCCACCAGCACAATCGGCGTGAAGTCACGAATGGGATCGTAGGCAATGCCCTTTTGGGTGAGCGGCGCAGTGACACCCGGACCCACCTGGGTCAACAAAAAGGTGTAACCATCGGCCGGGGCTCTGGCCACCGCAAGGGCGCCGATGGCGCCGGTCGCACCCGCCTTGTTGTCGACAATGATGGGCTGGCCGAAGCGCCTGGTCAGCGCCTCGCCGACGCCGCGAGTAATCATGTCTCCGCCGCCGCCCGGCGGATACGGAACCACGATATGTATCGGACGATTCGGCCACTCACTGGCGGATGCAGGCGCCGCCGACAACACGAACAGTAAAGCTGCGCACACGCAGCGAAGCACGAAGGTCGATCTCATGTTGCCTCCACATGCCAATTTATCGCGCGCGACATCGCACACGCTACCCGGCTCAGAACCGCTCAGGTCCCCTTACCCAGCACCTCGGGATTCACCACCCGCACCGGCGCACCAGCGACAAACGCCGCGATGCTCTCGACGGTCTTGCCATGGAACAGGCGCAGGCGCTCTTCGATGGTGTAACCCAGATGCGGCGTCAGCACGAC
>CANKAJ010000160.1 GCA_947479645.1 Betaproteobacteria bacterium
CTGACGGCCGAGGATTACCTCGCCTACAGCCGCCGCTTCGGCACCATCATTCCGCATCCGTCGGCCAATGTGCCGCATCCTGAGCATCGCGAAATCACCGTCATGGGCATCGACAAGTTCGATGTTGACGGCAAGATCAAGATGCACATCTACCGGCGCGGCGCCGAGGCTTTTCATACCGACGGCAACTTCGACGAAGACCCCTACAAGGCCACGCAGCTCTACTGCCTCGCCGTGCCCAGCCGCGGCGGCGACACGCATTTCGCCAGCATGTACGCAGCCTACGACGCGCTGCCGGAGCGGATCAAGAAACGCCTGGACGGCGTCAAGGGTGTGTATCTGTATTCGGGCCGCAGGGAGTTCAATCCCGAATACATGAAGTCGGCGAACCTGAAACCGAGCCAGCCCATACGCCATCTGCTGCTGGGCACGCATCTGGAGACCGGACGCAAGGTGCTCTTCTTCGATCGCATCAAGATCGTCGCCATCGACGGCATGGAGCCCGCAGAAAGCGACGCCATGATCGAAGAACTGGCCAGCCACATGATCCAGCCGAACGCCCAGTACACGCACAAGTGGGCCAAGGGCGACATCGTGATCTGGGACAACCGCTCCTCCTATCACAAGGCCGCGGGTGATTATCCTGTCGAAGAGGATCGCATTCACTGGCGCGTCTCGCTGAAGGAGTTTTCCTCGGCCGCCGCGGCCACGGCTGACGCCTACTGAAAAATCGCCCGTCAATGTCGCGCTTTGCCGATGTCGTGCTTCGCATAGGAGGCTTCGAATGACAACACCGCATGCTTTGCTGATCACCGTCGCCTCGGCTTTGTCGCTGGCGGCTGGACTGACGTTCGCCCAATCCTGGCCCGCCAAGCCGATCAAGCTGATCGTGCCCTATGAGGCGGGCGGCGGCACCGACAACGTCGCCCGTGGCTTGGCACAACGCATGGCCGAGGGCATCGGCGGCACCATACTCATCGAGAACCGTCCCGGCGCCGGCACCATCGTCGGCGCCGAGTACGTGGCCAAGTCGCCGGCCGATGGCTATACGCTCTTCCTCACCACCGGCACCGCGGTCAGCATCAACCAGCACATGTTCAAGCAACTGCCCTACAACCCGGAAAAGGATTTCGTCGCCGTGGGCATGCTGGGCGCCAGTCCCTACGGACTGTTTGCCCATCCTGCGGTGCCTGCAAACACGTTCAAGGACCTGCTCACCTATGCCAAAGCCAACCCGGGCAAGCTCAATATTGCCCTGGGCGGCGCCGGCACACCGACCCACTTCGCGCTGCAAATGCTGGAACTGGCCTCCGGTACCAGGTTCACCGCGGTGCAGTACAAGGGCAATGCCTCATCGCTCGCCGATACCCTGGGCGGCCGCACCGAACTGATCATGGGTGTGCCACCGCTGATACTGCCGCATGTGAAGACCGGCAAATTGAAAGCGTTGGCCATCACCTCGCCGACACGCTTCCCGCAACTGCCCGACGTGCCGGCCATGGCTGAATTGTTCCCCGGCTTCGAGGCGCAGACCTGGTACGGCATCATGGCGCCGACCGGCACGTCGCGCGACATCATCGAGCGCCTCAACGCCGAGATCCAGAAATACACCCGCGATCCCGCCGTCCGCGAAAAATGGCTGGCCCAGGGCACGGTCATGCAAAGCGGCCCGCCCGAGCAACTCGCCGGCTACATCAAAGCTGAGACGGAACGCTGGGGCGTGCTGATCAAGCGACTCGGACTCACGCTCGAATAACGCTCCGGGCCTCGGCCTCGCCACCAATCCGGACTCTGCGTTCGCACGCGCGCATCCAGGCAAACGGTTTTTCGACTCAATTGAATGCGACGAGGGCAGTAGTCCCTCCGCGAACCCACCTCGGCCAGGCCCCAATTGCATGGGGCTGGAGCATGCCCGATAAACCGGCAAATTGAGATGCTTTTCCCCCTCTGCTCGGCCGAGCGCCACCATGCCTGATCCACTACATTGACTATGGACTTCCCTTGTCCTTGTCGCCTCCGCAAAGGAGATCGCATGAGCGCAACCTTGCTACCGCATCCGGCCATGTCGGCGTTACAGGCCGAACATGTTTGCATCGATAACGACCTTGAACTGCGCCAGGACGGGCGCGGTCATCTTTCGCTTGAACAAAAACACGGGGCGATGCTGTACCTGCTGGCACAGTCCTCGCGCCTATATCCGGCCGATAGGCGCCTGCCACAGACCCGGCTCTTGCTGACCAGCGATGATCAGCCCGACTGATTCCGGGAATTGAAGGGGAATGCAGCCTCTGTTCGAGGGCGCACCCTCCCGCGTAATCCGGTACATTGAATCCAGACTTTCGCCATCTCCTCTCCCTCCAAGTTGGCATGGGGCGAAAGTTTCTTGGGCCGACCCTTCGGGGTCGGCCTTTTTCATTGCACGACGATCGCGGGCAGCCGCATCGCATCGCATCGCATCGAATGGGCATGTAGGAACTATTCCTACATGTTTTTTAGGCTCACGCCGACTTCCCATCCCTCAAGGCAGGCGTAGAGTGATTTCCAATGCAATACGAAGTTCAATGACAAACCAAGACGGAGGCATCATGGAACACGGCCTGAACCAGCCCAACAGATACACATTGATACTTGATACTGAAACGATCAACAGCGTGATCGAGCACGCGGCGAATCTCAAGCTGGCGCGCCGCGAATGCCATCCACTGGACCGCTATCGCGGCCAGCGCGTGAATAACGCACTGGCGAAATACGATGCCGAGATGGATACTGCGCCCGTCACGAAAGCGGAATTGGCCATTGTTGACACGATCGTTGAAACCGAAGGCGTGTCAGAACCGGTGGATCATGACTTCGATGATGAGGAGTTCTAGCCTGCACCGCAGGCACTCAACTTTCCGGCAACGCCGCCGATATCAATAATAACTTCGTCATTCCGGCCAAGGCAGCTTTCAAGCACAGAAAACTCAACCGGTTATTACCCGAGACATCCGCTGTTGCGCGCGCCCCGTTAGCCGGGTGTACCTGATGCGGAACGGTGATGACCACCCTGGACCAAAGTGCCGGGGACTGCCTTGACCAGAGTGACGAAGTTCATGCGCTCGTAAGTGGCTTTCTCGGCCGCGTAACACCCGCAGGAACTGGCCTCGAGACCAGCCCTGTCGAGCACCGTAATATTGCCGCGGCTGTAGCGAACGACCTTGTTCTTCTGCAGCAAGCCCACGGCATTGGTGATACTGATACGGCTCACGCCCAGCATGCGTGACAGGAACTCCTGAGTGAGATGAAACTCATTGGCATGCGCGCGATCATGGGTCATCAGCAACCAACGCGCCAGACGCTCATCCAGTTCGTGAAAGCGGGTGCAGGCAGCCATGAGACAATAGCTGCCTCGCAATACTCCCGACATGGATGGATACCCAAGACAAGAAAGCGGTGCTGATTGTCGCAATGCTGAGCGCTTTTCTGATGCCGTTTTCGGCCACCGCGCTCAACGTCGCGCTGCCGCAGATGGGCAGCGACTTGGAGGCAGACAGCGTGCTGCTGGGCTGGATTGTCACTGCATTCATGTTGAGCGCAGCGATGTTTCTGGTACCCATTGGGCGCATTGCCGACATGCGCGGGCGGCGGCGGATTTTCAAGATCGGAGCGTGGATTGTTGCCGTCACGTCACTGCTCATTGCGCTGGCCTCTTCTCCCTGGGTAGTCGTCGCGCTCAGAGCGCTGCAGGGGTTCGGTGGCGCCATGATCCTTGGCAACGGCTCCGCGCTGCTCACTTCGGTGTATCCGGCGCAGGAACGCGGCCGGGTTTTGGGTCTCAGTATCGGCACGGTCTACTTCGGCCAGTCGGTCGGCCCATTTTTTGGCGGCTTTCTTACGCAGCATTTCGGCTGGAGAAGCATCTTCGTCGTCATCACATTTCTGGCGATCGCCACCGCCGTCATCACCAGTTGGAAGTTGAAGAGCGATACGGACGTTGGCTCAGACGAAGCGTTCGACTTTGCCGGCTCCGCGCTGTACGGCTTGACCATTTTTGCATTGATATATGGCTTATCGGTACTGCCGGCGCCGCACGGATTTGCCTACCTGGCGGCAAGCGCGGCGGGTCTGGTTGCCTTTGTGCATCGCCAGAACAACGTTCTCAATCCGATCATGCAGGTCAGCCTGTTTCGCGACAATCCCGTTTTTGCCCTGTCGAATCTGGCTGCGCTGCTCAATTACGGCGCCACGTTCGGCGTGGGCTTTCTGCTCAGCCTGTATCTGCAGTTTGTCAAAGGACTCTCCCCGCAGGACACGGGGCTCATCCTGCTGTCGCAACCGTTGGTAATGGCATTGTCATCGCCGCTGGCGGGCCGCTTCTCTGACCGGGTTGAGCCACGCATGCTGGCCTCTGCAGGCATGGCGCTCACCTGCCTCGGCTTGCTCGTGCTCGCCAGCCTCGATGCCGAGTCCAGCCTGGGGATGGTCGTGGCGATCCTGCTCGTGCAGGGCCTGGGGTTTGGCCTGTTTTCTTCGCCCAATACCAATGCGGTGATGGGTGCTGTCGAACGGAAACACTATGGCGTGGCCTCCGGCATCATGAGCACCACGCGCGTGATGGGACAGATGATCAGCATGTCCATCTGCATGCTGATCATCGCCAATTTCATGGGCCGCGTGCAGCTTGCGCCTGAGCATGCCGCCCAACTGATCCAGACGCAACGGGTCGCATTCCTGATTTTCGCGGTCATGTGCTTTGGCGGCATCGTGGCATCGATGGCACGCGGAAAAATCCACTAACCACGCATGGAGCCGTCCTGACTGATACCGGGTATATACCGGACCAACACCCCGTCAAGCAGGCGTAAATCTTGACGACAGCAAACGCCGACCTGCTTTATTTTGAGCAGGCCGGCGGTGGAGCTTGGAGCTCATTTCAAGACGCGGGGATACTCCTTTCATTCTCCCCGCATCAGGGTCTATTTCGGGACCGCTGAAATGGACCCTACTTCTTGGCGGGCGTCGCCGGAGCAGCAGGTGTTGCAGGTGTTACCGGAGTAGCCGCGACAGCCGGCTTGGTCGTTTTGGCTGCAACTGCCCCCGCCTTGCTATCGGCCGCCATTTTTGCCTTGTCTTTCTTCAGTTGCACACGGTCTGCCTTGAGTTTTGCCTTGTCCGTGGTCACCGCGGCCTTGTCGAGCGCTTTGGTATCGGTCTTGATCTGCGCCTTATCCGCCTTGATGGATGCCTTGTCGGCAGCCACTGCAACCTTGTCCGCCGTTACTGCGCGGGTTGCGGGAACCTGGGCGAATGCGGTGCCACCAAAGGCGATAAGCGTTGCGAAAGCCAGTGTAGTGATTTTCATTGCAGTCTCCTTGGTAAGTGCCTGCGCCAAATGGCGGTGGCGGTTGCACTTCCAATAACGATGCCGGTGGAGCCGGGATAACAGGAGATTTGTAATTATTTGTATCGCAGCGCCTGCATGTCAGCAGAGAAGCGCTTTTGACGGAAAACTACAGGAAGTCATTACAGGAAATGTGTGGTACCTCGGGTCGGAATCGAACCGACACGTCTTTCGACACTGGATTTTGAGTCCAGCGCGTCTACCAATTCCGCCACCGAGGCATGCGGCTATTTTACCAGCACTTGAACTGAATTATCAGTCGTCCCATCTAATCGCCTCCCGGTTCGATTGATTTCGCACCGCGTTTGCTATTCTTGCGGCATGCATCCCATCCAAACATCCCCCTCCGCTCCGCTGACAACCCAGGATTTCGATTACGAACTCCCTCCGGATCGCATTGCCAGCCATCCACCGGTGCAACGCTCGGCCAGCCGGTTGCTGCACCTTGCCGGCGCATCCTTATCCGATCATGCATTCACCGATCTGCCGCAATTCATCGCCCCCGGTGACGTAATGGTGTTCAACGATACACGCGTGATCAAGGCACGCCTGTACGGAGAGAAGGCCAGCAGCGGCCGCGTTGAAGTCCTGATCGAGCGGGTGGTGTCGGATCATGTGGCCTGGGCACAGGTGCGCGCCAGCCATGCGCCACGCGCTGGCACGCACCTGCTGCTGGAGGGAGCGCTGTCCGCCACCGTCCTGTCACGCCAGGACGACCTGTTCGAGCTTCACTTTGATGGTGATACGCCACTGCTCGATCTGCTAGAGCAACATGGCCGGCTACCGTTGCCGCCCTACATCGCCAGGCCCGCAGACAACAGTGACGCAGCGCGTTACCAGACGGTGTACGCGCAATCGCCCGGCGCCGTCGCGGCCCCGACGGCGGGACTGCATTTTGACGAGGCCATGCTGCAACGACTGCGCGCGCATGGCGTGGTGCTGGCCTGGCTGACGCTGCATGTCGGGGCAGGCACATTCCAGCCGGTGCGCACGAACACGCTCGCCGAACACCGCATGCATGCCGAACGCTACCGCATCCCGGGCGCGACTGCAGCTGCCGTTAATGCCGCGCACGCCGCAGGACATCGCGTCATTGCCGTGGGCACCACCAGCCTGCGCGCGCTGGAATCGGCGGCAGCCGACGACGGCACGGTTGCCGGCAGCGAGGGGGAAACCCGCATCTTCATCACTCCTGGCTATCGCTTTAGAGTGGTCGACCGTCTGCTGACCAATTTTCATTTACCCAAGTCCACATTGCTGATGCTGGTATCGGCATTCGCCGGCATGCAACCGATTCGGCATGCCTACCAGCATGCCATCACCACCGGTTATCGCTTTTTCAGCTATGGCGATGCCATGCTCATGGACCATAATCCCGACATTTCAGCAGGTGCACGATGAAGTTCAGTGTTTTGAAGCAGGATGGCGCAGCCAGGCGCGGGCAATTGCAGTTGACCCATGGCAACGTCGAGACACCCATATTCATGCCCGTAGGGACCTATGGCACCGTGAAAGCCATGCGACCGGCGGAGTTGGTGGAGATCGGCGCGCGCATCGTGCTTGGCAACACCTTCCATCTGTGGCTGCGACCGGGATTGGACGTGATCAAGGCGCATCAGGGCCTGCATCGCTTCATGGGCTGGGACGGGCCAATACTCACCGATTCGGGGGGCTTCCAGGTATTCAGCCTTGGCGCGCTGCGCAAGATTGCCGAAGACGGCGTGCGCTTCGCTTCGCCCATCAACGGCGACCGCCTGCTATTGACCCCGGAGGAGTCCATGCGCATCCAGCGCGTGCTCAATTCGGACATCGCCATGATCTTTGATGAATGCACGCCATTTCCGGCCGATGAACGCGTGGCCGGCGACTCCATGCGGCTCAGTCTGCGCTGGGCAGCGCGCAGCCGCACTGAATGGGAACGGCTGGGTCCGGGTTCCGATGAAGGCAAGGGCAACGCCCTGTTCGGAATTATCCAGGGCGGCATGCATGAGTCATTGCGCGATGAGTCACTGGCGGGCCTGACCGCGATCGGCTTCGAGGGCTACGCCATCGGCGGCCTGTCGGTGGGCGAACCCAAGGAAGATATGACCCGCATCCTGGCCCACACCACGCCGCAACTGCCGGCGGACCGGCCGCGCTACCTGATGGGCGTAGGCACGCCCGAGGACATCGTAGCGGCAGTCGAGGTCGGCATCGACATGTTCGACTGCGTCATGCCCACGCGCAATGCCCGCAACGGCTGGTTGTTCACGCGCTCGGGGGACATCAAGTTGCGCAATGCCCGTTACAAGAACGACCTGCGACCACTCGACGAAAACTGCACCTGCCATACCTGCAGGCACTTCTCGCGCGCCTATCTGCACCACTTGCAGCAGGTCAAGGAAATTCTCGGCGCGCAGCTAAATACCCTCCATAACCTGCACTTCTACCTGGATATGATGCAGGGCATGCGCGATGCCATCGCCGCCGGCGGGTTTGCAGGCTGGGCGGCGGACTTCCGGGCACAACGAAGCCGCGGTGTGCCGCCCTGAGCCCCCGACGGAATACTCTGCTCTGGATGGTACAATTCAAGGTTGCAAGCAATAGTAGAAAAAACGGCAGAACAAGTGGCGTCAGAACAATCATGAATACCCAAGGAGACCAGCGGTGATTATTTCCTCTGCTTATGCGCAATCAGCTATCGGCGGCGAAGCCGGCTGGGCCGGCATGCTGCCCATCGTTTTGATGTTCGGCCTGCTGTATTTCATGATGATCCGCCCGCAAATGAAGCGGCAAAAAGAGCACAAAATCATGATCGATGCGCTGCAAAAGGGCGATGAAGTGGTTGCCGCGGGCGGCATGCTCGGGCGCATTACCCAGGTCGGGGATGTCTACATCACGCTGGAAATCGCCCCCAACACTGAAATTCGCGCGCAGAAGGTATCGGTGGTGACATTGCTGCCCAAGGGAACGTTGAAGAGCCTTTGAAGAAACGCGTGGGGCGTGAAGACTGAGGCAGCAAGGAGCAACAACCAAAATCAGTACTACCTTACTCCTGAGCTCACTCCTGACCCCTCACCTTTCATCCTCATACCACACATGATCATATGAACCGATATCCCGTCTGGGTCTACGTAACCGTCACCTTCGCTCTGATGCTCGGGGCGCTATATACGCTGCCCAACTTCTTTGGCGAGGCGCCCGCGATACAGGTATCGGCGGCGCGCGCCACGCAGAAGATCGACAGCAGCGTGTTGTCCCGCGTCGAGGAAACGCTCAAGAGCGCCGGCATCCAGCCCACCGGGATATTCCTGGATCTGGCCAGCGTGCGGGTACGCCTGGCCGACGCCGACACGCAGTTAAAGGCCAAGGAACTGATCGGCAAGACATTGAATCCGGACACGGAAAACCCATCGTTTACCGTCGCCCTGAATCTGCTTTCATCGTCTCCCGCCTGGCTCACCAGCATGCATGCACTGCCCATGTACCTGGGCCTGGACTTGCGCGGCGGCGTGCACTTTCTGCTGCAGGTGGACATCCGTGCGGTCGCGACCAAACGACTGGAAGGTCTGGTTGGCGACATCCGCACGGGTCTGCGTGACAAGAGCATCCGCCACACCGGCATCTCCCGCGAAGGATCCAGCATCGTCGTGCGCTTTCGCGATGCCGACACCCGTGGCAAGGCGAAGCAATATATTCAGGACCAGCTCTCTGACCTGAGCCTGCTGGAAGCAGGTGAGGGAGAAGACCTGCGACTGGTCGGCTCCCTGAAACCCGAAGCCGCCAAGCGCACACAGGAATTTGCGCTGAGGCAGAACATCCAGACCCTGCACAACCGCATCAACGAACTGGGCGTCGCCGAACCGGTGATCCAGCAGCAAGGCGCTGACCGCGTCATCGTGCAATTGCCGGGCGTGCAGGATACGGCCAAGGCCAAGGAGATTCTGGGTCGTACCGCCACCCTCGAAATTCGCATGGTCGACGAGGAAAACATGGCGCCCTCGGTTCTGCAGGCAGCCCAAGCCGGCCAGGTTCCATTCGGCAGCGAGTTCTACGTCGAGCGCAACGGCCAGCCGCTGATCGTCAAGAAGCAGGTCGTGCTGACTGGTGACCGCCTGACGGACGCACAACCGGGCTTTGACAACCAGACGCAGGAAGCGGCCGTGCATCTGACGCTGGATGCGACGGGCGCACGCATTTTCAAGGACATAACGCGTGAAAGCGTCGGCAAGCGCATGGCCATACTGCTCATTGAAAAGGGCAAGGGCGAAGTGGTCACCGCCCCGGTGATCCGAACCGAAATCGGCGGCGGCCGGGTTCAGATCAGTGGACGCATGAGTACCGTTGAAGCCAACGATACCGCACTGCTGCTGCGCGCCGGTTCACTCGCCGCGCCCATGGACATCATCGAGGAACGCACGGTCGGCCCATCCCTCGGCGCGGACAATATCCGCAAGGGCTTCCAGTCCACGATCTACGGATTCGTCGCACTGTCGCTGTTCATCATTATCTACTACTCGCTGTTCGGCTTGTTCTCGGCGGCCGCATTGATCGCCAACGTGATGTTCCTGATCGCACTACTGTCGCTGCTGCAGGCCACGCTGACACTGCCCGGCATCGCTGCAATTGCGCTGACATTGGGCATGGCCATCGACGCCAACGTGCTGATCAACGAGCGCATTCGCGAAGAACTGCGCGCCGGCGTCAGCCCGCAGGCGGCCATTGCCGCCGGCTACGAACGAGCCTTTGGCACCATCATCGACTCCAACGTCACCACGCTGCTGGCCGGACTTGCGCTGCTGATCTTCGGTTCGGGGCCGGTGCGCGGCTTTGCCGTCGTGCATTGCCTGGGCATTCTCACCTCGATATTTTCGTCAGTTGTGGTCAGCCGCTCGCTGGTCAACCTGATGTACGGCTCGCGCCGCAAGATTGAGCGTGTGGCCATCGGAAATACGTCGTGGAAATAGGCATCGTGGAAATAAATAATCACTTCGCGGTCGGGGTATTCACCCCGCCCTTGACCACGGGGCTTCGCCCCTTTGGGTTCCCCAAATTGGGCACCCCGCCGCAAGCGGCGGGGAATTCGAGAGTGAACTCAATAACGCGTAACGGAATGGGGCGCTAGCCATGGAGTTCTTCAAGATCCGCCGCGACATACCGTTCATGCGGCATGCGCTGGTGTTCAACATCATTTCGCTGCTGACTTTCGTCGCCGCCGTCGCCTTTCTATCCACGAAGGGCCTGCATTTTTCGATTGAATTTACCGGCGGCACCGTGATCGAGGTCAGCTACGACGAGGCCGCCAACGTCGATGGCATTCGCAGTTCGCTCGAAAAGGGCGGTTTCACTGATTTTTCAGTACAGAACTTCGGTTCATCCAGGGACGTACTGATCCGTCTGCCGATCAAGGAGGGCCAGTCGAATTCCGCGCTTTCCGATACCGTCATGAAAGTCCTGACCACCCAGGACGCGAGTGCAAAGCAACGCCGGGTTGAGTTTGTTGGCCCACAGGTCGGGCGCGAACTGGCCGAAAATGGCGCGCTGGCTCTCCTGATCACCTGCCTGGGAATCGTCGGCTATCTGGCCATGCGCTTTGAATGGAAATTCGGCGTCGCGGCCATCATCGCCAACCTGCACGACGTGATCATCATTCTTGGCTTCTTCGCCCTTTTCCAGTGGGAGTTTTCACTGCCGGTGCTGGCGGCCATCCTGGCGGTGCTGGGCTATTCGGTCAACGAATCGGTGGTGGTCGCAGACCGGATCCGCGAAAATTTCCGCAAGATGCGCAAGGCCGATGTCACCGAGATTATCGACAACGCCATCACCCGGACGATATCCCGCACCATCATCACCCACGGCTGCACCCAGCTGATGGTCACCTCCATGTTGATTTTCGGTGGGCCGGCTCTGCACTATTTTGCGCTGGCACTGACCATCGGCATTTGCTTCGGCATCTATTCCTCCGTGCTGGTCATGGCGCCACTGGTGCGCTGGCTGGGCGTCAAGCGCGAAGACCTGATCGCCCCGATCAAGGAAAAGAAGGAAGAAGCAGTCGTCTGAGACTGATGCCTGCCCTGACTTGAGGGCAGTTTCCGTATTTCGATGCCCAAATCAGTCCCCCTTTGCCATACATGGAATAAATCTGCGGGGTGAAATGTACACTCCCTGAGCGGCATGGCCAGTATCCGCAGACCATGCCGCGCAACTCAACACAGGAGATATCTGAATGAAGAAGTCGCTAATCGCAGCCAGCCTTGGCCTGATTTTGGGCTCCAGCATC
>CANKAJ010000161.1 GCA_947479645.1 Betaproteobacteria bacterium
GCGCATCTTCATCGAGGCCGACCCCAAGGCCTACTCCATCAACCAGCGCGCGGTGGGCTACGCGCATCAGTACGACAGCCTGGGCACGCCCGAGCAGGTGCTGTCGCTGCCCATGCGCGAGCTGATCGCCACCTGCATGCTCGCCTCCAGGGGCGATGACCGCTTCGCGCCCAACCATATGCGGCGCATGTGACGCGTGGTGCTCACCAACAGTTATGTGGATATCCAGAAAATGAGCGTCGGCGACATCCGGCAGGCTGCCATCCGGAAATATCGCGGTAATGCGCTGGCCACGCTCTCGGCCCCCGCCGCCGGACGCGCCGGCGAATGCAACAAGCTCGGGTCATCGCGGGTGGAATGCCTGTACTGGCTCGAGACCGGACTGTTCAGGAAGGATGGGCGCCTGATCCGATTTGTTGCGGATGATTCGGGCCTCATCGAGAACGTCAAGGTGACCAATGTGCGGTGCTGGATCGTCGGGGAAATGCATGAACACTGACGGTTCAATGCTGACGAGATCCGGCATGCGACGCATTTGAACAGAATTTATTATTATCAGTTCACATTAATTACCAAATGCAAATAGGCATCTCTTGTTTGATTGATATCGAATAGTGGAGAACCCTTCCGGCGCCACGCAGATAGCAGCCACGCACTTATTAAGCACCGGCATAACTACGGACCGCGGCCTCCGTCCGATCTGATGCCGAGGCGGAAAATTTAATTTCCGCACAAACACCCATCCCGAAATAAAATCCAGCTCAACCCGGGAGTGCAGGTTCGTTCACTTGCTTACCATCGCTTGCATAACCTATTACCCGGCATTACGAAGGAGCTGCCATGAACAGAATATCCACTGCCCTCGCCCACCTGCTGACCGCCGGCGCGCTGCTGGCCAATGCCGCTGTCGCCACGGCCCAGCAGAACTATCCCAACAAGCCCATCCTGTGGGTCGTTCCCTACGCCCAGGGCGGCGGCACCGATGCGATCGCCCGACCGATCTCCATCAAGCTGGGCCAGGCGCTGGGCCAGACCATCATTTTTGACAACCGTGGTGGCGCCTCCGGCATGGTTGCCGCGCAGGCGGTAGCGAAGGCCGCGCCCGATGGCTACACCTTCCTGGTCGCAGCCGGCAACACGCATACGTTTTCCACGCTGCTGTTCAGCAATCCGGGCTTCGATCCGGTGAAGGACTTCTCACCCATCACCAACTTTGCCATCATCCCCAACTCACTCGTGGCCCATCCGAAGTTCCCGGCCAACAACCTCAAGGAACTGGTGGCCTACGGCAAGGCCAATCCGGGCAAGATCAACTGGGCTTCATCGGGCAATGGCGCGGGCGGCCACCTGGGGCTGGTGCTGTTCGCCAAGATAGCCGGCATCCAGGTGGTGCACATCCCATTCAAGGGTGCCGGCCCCGCGTCGATCGCGGTGCTGGCGGGCGAAGCTGACATGATCCTTGCCAATACCGCGGTCTTCACCGCGCACATCAAGGCCGGCAAACTGAAGGCGCTGGGCGTGTCTGCATCAAAACGGATGGACATTCTTCCCGACCTGCCCACTTTCGCTGAGCAGGGCTATCCGATCGAAACAGCGTCCTTTTACGGACTGGTGGGCCCGGCCAAACTGCCGCAGGCCATCATCACCCGACAGCATGACGAAATCGTCAAAATCCTCAGATCACCCGACGAGGTCAAGCGCCTGTCCGATAACGGCGCCTATCCGGTTGGCGAAACGCCGGCGCAGTTCGTTGCCTTCATGAAGAAGGAAGTGGAACTGTGGGCTCCGGTGATCCGCGACAACAATATCAAGCCGGATTAAAACTGATACTGTTCGGATGAAATTCAAGGGGAAATCATTAATCGACTTCCTCACGAACTCATCAACGTCCCGCCATTGACGTGTATGGTCTGCCCGGTAATGAAGCCGCCGCCGGCGCCGCAGACAAAGCGCACGGTCTCGGCGATCTCCTCCGGGTAGCCCTTGCGTCCGAGCGGCACGCGGCCCTCGACACCCTTGTCCGGCGCCCGATAGGCCGGGCGTGACGTGGCGATGGGGCCGGGCGATACGCAGTTCACGCGGATGCCGTATTTCGCCAGTTCCTTGGCCAGCGCGCGGGTCATGCCCACCAGCCCGTTCTTGGCGGCGGAACTATTCACCTTGCCGATGGCGCCATCCAGCGCATTGTCACCGCCCAGCGTGACGATATTGCCGCCACCCGCCTTGATCAGATGCGGGAGGCTCGCCTTGATGCAGTGAAATGAGCCGTCCAGCGAGATCGACATGACGCGCCGCCATTCTTCGAAGCTCATGTCCATGAACAGGGTTTCCTTGCGGTAGGAGGCGTTGAGCACCAGCATGTCGAGGCGCCCGAACTGCTTCACCACGCCCTCCACCATGGTATTCACCGCGGCGGGATCGGCGACATCGGCCATGAAAAGCGCAGCCTTGCCACCGGCGGCCTCGATTTCCCTGACCACACTCTCGGCTTGCGCTCGCGACTCGCGTGTGTTCACGCCCACCGCCGCACCCGCTGCCGCAAGCGACAGCGCGATGGAGCGGCCGATGTTCTTCCCGGCACCGGTGACCAGGGCGACCTTGCCCGCGAATTCCTGATTGCTCATGCGTGTTGCTCCTTGATGTTGGGAAAATACTTTTTTCTGCAGATCCCAAGAACGCATCTCAAAATGAACCTACGGCAAAAGTGTCATTCCGAGCAGCGCGAGGAATCTGTTGTTAGTACAACTACCAAAAACAGATTCCTCAGCCTGCGACTTCGGAATGACAAGTTTTTTGAAAGCCCGATTCCAGGCGAACAATTTTATTCCTGCAACTTCAGTCCGGTTTCCTTGGCCAGCTTGCGCCAGCGGCCCGTCTCGCTGGCGATGATCTGGCGGAACTGCTCCGGCGTGGTACCCCAGGGAATATTGCCTTCGGCTTCGAGAATGGAAGCGATCTCGGGCGATTTCACCGCCCTGGCGAAATTCTGACTGAGCTTGTTGACGATGGCGGACGGGGTCTGCGCGGGCGCAAGATAGCCCAGCCAGGCTTCCACATTGAAGTCGGGCACACCCTGCTCCTTGATGGTCGGAACCTCCGGCAGCAAGGGCGTGCGCTTGTCATTCAGCGTGCCCAGCGGCCGCAACTTGCCTGCCTTGATGAGCGGCAATGCAAGAGTCAGCGTCGCCGAGGACACATCCAGCCGCCCGGCCACCAGGTCATTCATGATCGGCGCGGTGCCCTTGTAGGGAATGAAGGTGGCCCTGGTATTGGTGCTGCTGTGCAGGAGCGCGCCCGAGACCACGCCGGGACCGACCCAGCCGAAATTGATCTTGCCCGGATTGGCCCTGGCATAGGCCACATACTCCTGGATGTTCTTCGCCGGGAACGCCGGATTGACCACCAGCACGGATGTCCTCTGGCTGATCACCGTGATCGGCGAAAAGTCCTTTTCCACATCAAAGGGCTGCTCCATGAAGGCCGGCAGGATGGTGAATGAAGCCGACACGACCAGCACCGTATAACCGTCCGGCTTGGCCCTGGCCACATAGGCAGCGCCGATGTTGCCGCTGGCACCGGGCTTGTAATCAACTATAAAGGTCTGCCCCAGCAGTTCGGTCATCTTCTTGGAATGCAGCCGCGCTTCAATGTCGGTGGGCCCGCCCGCGGCAACGTTGGCGATGATGGTCACCGGCTTTGAGGGAAAATTGTCCGCCGACTGCGCGGAGACGACCTGGGCCTGTGCCAGCGCAAGCGCCGCAACCAGGCATGACAGAATTTTCAGTTGTGATTTCACAAGTCACTCTTTCGGACGTTGGCCTGCACGCAAAAATGCATGATGCCATATCGGTCGGGATGACACGCCATACCACGATCAGATGCCATGCCCCCTGTAGCACTGTTGTGCTACACTTGTTGCCGCCCTATTCAATCGACTTGCAATCGACTGTGAGCCGCCATGACCACCACCACCATTCGCCTGCCTCAGGAACTCCGGGAACGAATTGCCCGCGCGGCAAAACGCGCCGGAACCACGTCGCACAGTTTTATCCTTGAAGCAATCGCAGAAAAAGCCGAACAGGAAGATCGCCGAAACGAGTTGCAGAATACGGCCGAACAGCGCTATACCGATATTGTCGAATCCGGCAAAACCATATCGTGGAACGACATGCGTCACTACCTTGAGCGCCGGGTCACCGGCGGCAAAATCGCGAAACCGAAGCCGCGAACACTGGCACGCTAGCCTTAGAACCGAATGCAAAAAGACTTGTCATTCCGAACCCTTAGGGTGAGGAATCTGCTTTACGGTTTGAATTGACAGCAGATTCCTCACTGCGTTCGGAATGACAAACTCACCGTTTGTTCATCTTGAAACGAGTGTTAGTCATGTCGCGTATCGAACTTGCCCCCGAAATCCGGGATGATTTTGAGCGCATCCTCGATCACCTTCTGGAACATCAGGTCACGGATGCGCCGGCCCGCGTCGAAGGCATTATCAAGGCGATAGACGTGCTGGAACGCAATCCGCTGATCGGCCGCCCCGTCCGTGCGGATCTGCGGGAACTGGTAATCGGCCGACGCACGCGCGGCTATGTCGCCCTTTACAGATACGTCGCTGCAATTGACACGGTGTTTGTGCTGGCAATCCGCGGCCAGAAGGAAGCGGGATATCCCGACACCAGGGCGTAACGGCAGAGCGCAATGCCCCCCGCCGCGCTCAATCTTCCGGCAGCGCCTTTGCCGATGTAGTAAATGCAATCGACCGGCCCACCGGCAGGTTGGCGTGGAAGCCTTCGACGATGGGCAGGCTGGCTGGTGTGTCGGCTTTCCAGACGATCACAAAATTGGCGCCGGAACCGCCGCTGTCGTCGCTGCGGGGAACAAACAATTCGTAGGTTCCCATCGGCCTGATGACGCGCGGCGCAGTCACGTACTCCTTCAACCTTTTGCCATCGGTGTCGTAGTACTGCGCGGAGGTGATCCGGATCGACTTGGCCGGATCGGTATTGCGTATGCTCACGGACACCGATACCAGCGTCCGCATCGGCTGGCCCTTGTTGTCCATGTCGCCATGCCAGACATGCGAATAAATCGGCAGATACAGGCTCTGGCCCAGTGATCGCGCCGGTGTCGCCTGACCCCAGGCCAGCGTGCCGGACAACCCCAGCAACAATGCAATCAGTATCGATTTCAAGGCGACTCCACTGCGACAAGGATGATGCGGACAATATATGGGTGAATACGCTTCAAGGCAAACGGTTATCCAGTCAACCGCGGAACGTCCGGCCACCATCGGAACGGCGTCACGAGGTAATATGCTTCCGCACTTTCGGGCAAATGCAATTTGCCCTTGTCAATTGCGAGGACTTTCCCATGCAGACCTTCAAGCAGACATTGACCGGTAAAACCGCGCTCATCACCGGTGCCAATCGCGGCCTGGGTGCTGCCATTGCGCTGGACCTGGCTCGACGCGGCGCCAATCTGGTCCTGGCGGTGCGCGATCCGAGCGGTGCGCGGGCATTGCTTGAGCAGATCACCGCGACAGGGGCAACGGCCATCGCAACCGCATGCGATATCGCCCGTCCTGGCGATGCGGAAAGCGCAGTCGCTGCCGGCATCTCGCGGTATGGTCACCTGGACATGCTGGTCAATAATGCCGGAGAGATCGAACCCATCGGCCGCATCACCGACACCGACCCGGCCAATTGGGAACACGCGGTTGCGGTCAACCTGTTTGGCGCCTATCGCCTGACACGCGCGGTGCTGCCCGGATTCGTTTCACGCGGTTGCGGTACCATCGTGAACCTGAGTTCGGGAGCAGCGCATGCGCCGCGCGAAGGCTGGAGTGCCTATTGCAGTGCCAAGGCCGGGCTGGCGATGTTCATGCGGGCGTGCGCGCACGAGTACGGCGCCGCCGGCATCCGCGCCTACGGTTTTCAGCCTGGCGTCGTTGATACCGACATGCAGGTGACCATCCGCGCCTCGGGAATGAACGAGATCAGCAGACTGAAGCGCGAGCAATTGGCCGCACCGGAAATACCCGCGCGCTGGGTGTCGTGGTTGTGCGCGGAGCAACCGGAGGATCTGGCGGGCAAGGAATTCAGCGTGAATGACGCGGAGATCCGGGCGCGGCTGGAGCGCTGGGAAACCGCGCAGTAGAAAAAATAGAGATAAGCCGAGCACCACCACAATTGAGGAGATGGCGCATGATCAGATTTCCGACTGCTCTGGCACGCTTGCCTGCCACAGCGGCATTGATGACATTGGTGGCACTCATGACTTTTACGGGATCGGCCGCGGCGCAGCAGAATTATCCCAACAAGCCAATCCGCTTCATCATCCCTTTCGCGGTTGGCGGCGCCACCACTGTGCTGGCGCGCCTGGTCGGCGAAAAATTGACCGAGAGTTGGGGCCAGCAGGTGCTGGTGGACAACCGTCCGGGCGGCAACACGCTGATCGGCAGTGAAGCCATGGTCAGGTCCGCGCCCGACGGCTACACCATTCTGCTGGCAACGGCTTCGCACGTGACCTACCCGATGTTGACCCCGGCCCCCTTCGATGCCATCAAGGATTTCGCCGCAGTGCAAACGCTCAGCATGAGCGAATACATGCTGGCGCTCAATCCGTCAGTGCCCGTGAACAACCTGCAGGAGTTCATCGCCTACGCCAAGGCGCGGCCCGGGCAACTGAATTTCTCCACGCCCGGCGGCGGCGGCATGGGCCATCTGGCCGGGGAGATGTTCAACATTCTGGCCGGCGTCAAGATGACGCATGTGCCTTACAAGGGCGGCGGTCCGGCCGTGACCGACCTTGTCGGCGGCCAGGTGCAACTGTCCTTCGTGGTGCCCATCAATGTGCTCGGTCATATCAAGTCGGGCCGCCTCAAACCCATTGCCGTCACCGGCCGGAACCGTATGGAAAACGTGCCGCAGATGCCCACGTTCACCGAAGCCGGCCTGCCCGGTTTTGACCTGAACGTCTGGTTCGGCGTGCTGGCGCCGGCCGCCACGCCCAAGGACATCATCAATAAACTGGCCAACGAGATCTCGCGCTTTGTCGCACTTCCGGACTTCAAGGAAAAACTCGCTGCCCAGGGCATGGATCCATTCGTCACTTCGCCCGAGCAGTTTGCCGCACTGATGAAATCCGATACCGCCAAATTCGCCAAAGTCATCAAGGCTGCCAATATCAAGCTTGATTAGTTTTTTTACGCTGTGACGGCACGCGGGCAGCAAGACCCGCCTCGAAAACAGCACACCATCAAAGGGGGAAATAGCATGGCAATGCGCATCTGGTACCAATTGCTCGCGCCGAATCAGCGGCACGCCGAGTTCATCGCTTCTGTGCAGGACCTGTGCAATCGCATCGCGGCACCGGGTACCACGGTCGAAGTGCACGGCACCGACCCCGGTGCGCATGGCGACAACTACCGCATGTTCGAGTACCTCGATACCGTTGTTGTGATGAAGAATGCGCTGCGAGTGCGCAAGCAGGGCGGCTACGACGCCTTCGTGCTGGGCAATTCGCTGGACCCGGGCATCGTCGGCCTGCGCGAATTGCTGGATATCCCGGTGCTCACAGTGATGGAAGTGTCCTGCCATACCGCCTGCACCATGGGCGAGAAGTTCGGCATCGTCGTGCCAAACGAGAAATTCATGCCGAAGTACCGCGAACTGGTGGCCGGCTATGGGCTGCAGCAACGCTTTGCCGGTATCAGCACGCTGCGCTACGAGCGCGTGGCGCAGTTGAATCGCATGTTCGAGGACAAGGCGGTGGCCGAGGCCACCATCGAGGAATTCAAGGCAGCCAGCCGGGAACTGATCGCCCAGGGTGCCGAAGTGCTCGTGCCGATCGGGCCGCCCATGTCGCTGCTGGCGCAACATGGTGTGCGCGAAGTTGACGGGGCCATCGTCATGGATGGCTACAGCCTGCTGGTGAAGGCGACCGAGGCCATGATCAGCATGCATCGCGCCACCGGCGTCTGCGTCAGCCGTCGTGGCATCTACAAGTCCCCTCCCCCCGACCTGCTGCGCTCGGGCGCCGAACTGCACGGCTTTGCAGATATGCTGTAAAGAGCGCAATGATGAACAACGCAGTCAATGGCGCCGTGATTGAACGCGCCGGCAACACCGACGGGGAATGGGTCAGCCAGTGGCTGGAATCGCTGAACGCGGTGCTGCAAAGCGGAAGCAGCACGGCAATCGCCGCGCTGTTTGCGCCGGACAGCCATTGGCGCGATCTGCTGGCCTTCACCTGGACAATTACGCCGCAGCGCGGGGCCGACAACATTGGCGTCGCCATTGGCCAAGGCCAAACAAGTGCCAAGGCGCACGGATTTGTCATCGCGGCCAGGCGCACACCACCGCGCCGGGTGCGCCGCCTCGGGGTCAATGTGATCGAAGCGATCATCGCGTTCGAGACTGCCGTTGGTCGCGGCAGTGGCGTCTTGCGTCTGCTGGCCGACCAGCCGACTCAGGCGTGGGTCTTGCTGACCGCGCTGGAGGAACTCAAGGGCGTTGAAGACAAGGTCGACCAGCGTCGCCCCAGCGGCGAAGCGTTTTCGCGCAATTTCGGCGGCGACAACTGGCTGGACCAGCGCAACAAGAGCCAGGCCTACGCGGATCGCGACCCGGCGGTGCTGGTGGTGGGCGGCGGCCAGGCCGGGCTGGCGATCGCGGCACGCCTCGGTCAGCTCGACGTCGATACGCTGGTCGTGGAAAAGAACGAGCGCATCGGCGACAACTGGCGCAATCGTTACCACTCGCTGTCACTGCACAATGAGGTGTACGTCAATCACCTGCCCTATATGCCGTTTCCGCCCACCTGGCCACGCTACGTGCCCAAGGACATGCTCGGCATCTGGTTCGAGGCTTATGCACTGGCAATGCAGATCAACACCTGGACCAGCGCGGAGTTTGCCGGCGGCACTTATGACGAAACGGCGGGACGCTGGACGGCACAGGTTCGCAAGGCCGACGGCACACTGCGTACGCTGCATCCCCGGCATATCGTGTTTGCCAACGGGGTCAGCGGCATTCCGCGCATGCCCGAGCTGCCGGGCCTGGAGCACTTTGCCGGCGAAGTGCTGCATTCACATGGCTTCAATACGGGCGCCCGCTGGCGCGGCAAGAAGGCACTGGTGCTGGGCACCGGCAATAGCGGACATGACGTGGCCCAGGATCTGCACAGCCATGGCGCCGACACCACGATCATTCAACGCGGATCGTCCACCGTCGCCAGCATCGATCCCAGCGCCAAACTCAATTACCTGCTGTATGACGAAGGTCCTCCGCTGGAGGACTGCGACCTCATCGCCACCACCGCGACTTATCCGCTGCGGGTGCTCGGCTATCAGCTCGCCGTCGAGCGCATGGTTGAGCTGGACAAGGACTTGCTCGCCGGGCTGGCCAGTCGTGGATTCAAACTCGACATCGGCGAGGACAAGACCGGCCATCAGATGAAGTATCTGCGGCGCGGCGGCGGCTACTATCTGGACGCGGGCTGTTCAGGGCTGATCATCAAGGGCGAAGTCGGTTTGCTGCAGTTCGATCAGATCGAACGCTTTGTTCCGGAAGGCGCTCTCCTGAAGGATGGCTCGATCCGGCCAGCGGATCTGCTCGTGCTCGGCACCGGCTATCACACGCAGCAGGTGTTGGTGCGTCGCCTGCTGGGTGATGCGATCGCGGACAAGGTCGGCGAAATCTGGGGCATCGCGCCGAACGGCGAAATGGCCAACATGTGGGTGCAAACGCCGCAACCGGGCCTGTGGTTCATGGCGGGAAGCTTCCCGCAGTCCCGCATCTATTCAAAGTATCTGGCGCTGCAGATCAAGGCAATGGAAGCAGGCATGCTTGCACGCCAATAGCACCGGAAGCCCGAGTAGTCCAGTCGTTCAGTCCTTCAGTCGTTCACAACCAACGAGGAGAGTTTGGATGCGCCTGATCTTGTTCTGTCTGCTTGCACTGACCTGCACTACCCAGTCCTTTGGACAAAGCAATACTTATCCCAGCAAGCCGATCCGCTTCATCGTGCCGTTCGCGGCGGGCGGCAGCACCAGCATACTGTCGCGCCTGGTCGGAGATCGGCTGACCAAAAGCTGGGGACAGCAGGTGCTCGTGGATAACCGCCCGGGCGGCAATACCATCATCGGCACCGAAGCCATGGTCAAGTCGCAGGCGGACGGTCATACCATCCTGTTTGCGACGACATCCCATGTCACCTACCCTCAGCTCACCCCGGCCCCCTACGACGCGCTAAAGGACTTCGCGGCGGTGGCAACCATCGGCAACAGTCAGTATGTGCTGGTGATCAACGCTGACGTGCCTGCCAATACGCTGCTGGAATTCATCAACTTCGCCAAAGCCAGGCCGGGGCAATTGAACTTTTCCAGTCCGGGCGGCGGCGGCATGGGCCACCTGGCCGGCGAAATGTTCAATATCCTGGCAGCAGTCAAGCTGCAGAATGTGTCCTACAAAGGCAGCGCCCCGGCCGTGACCGACCTGGTCGGCGGCCAGGTGCAGTTGTCTTTTGTGACCCCCATCAATGTCATGTCACATATCAAGGCCGGCAAACTGAAATCGCTCGCGATTACCGGAAAGCGCCGCATGGATGCCCTGCCACAGATGCCCACCTTCGCCGAGGGCGGGCTACCCAGCTTTGACATGAGCGTATGGTTCGGCATCCTCGCGCCGGCAGCAACGCCAGGCACAATCATCAACAAGCTCTCGACCGAGATTGCCAAATTTCTCACCCAACCGGATGTCGCCGAAACTCTGGCCAGCCAGGGCATGGATCCCTTCATCAACACGCCGGAGCAATTTGCCACGCTGATGAAAGCCGATTATGCCAAGTACGCCAAAGTGATCGAGACGGCCAAAATCAAGCTTGAGTAGTCGCGCCGATTTCCTGTAAGTCGGGGTGCTGCAACGGCCAGGCACTGGCATCGACGGTTTCCTGGTAGGCATGCCAGGTGGCATAGCCGAGCAACGGAATCACCACGGCCAGTCCCAACATGGCTGTGACAATGCCGATTGCGAGCAGCCCGACGATCAGCATTGCCCAGACCGCCATCGCGAGTTTGTTCCGCAATACCGCATTGACGCTGGTGACGATGCCGGTGACCGCATCGGCATCGCGATCGCAGATCATCGGCAGCGAGAACGCGCTGATCGTAAAGGTCAGCAGCACGAAGATTGAGCCGACTGCCGAACCGATGGCGAGAAATGGCGCCAGTGTGTGCCAGTCCGGATCGGCTTCGATCGGAAAAAACACATGGACCAGCGATGCTGCGCGTGCCCACACCAGGAACAGAATCAGCAGCGCCAGCGCGTACACCATGGTCGTGCCCAGTGACTGCCGCTGCTCTTTCAGGCAAAGCCGCAGGGATGGACGGCGCCCGCGTTCAAGCTGGCGACTGATCGAATACAGACCGAGCGCCAGAACCGGAGCAACAAAAACGAAGCCCGAGAGCAGCACCAGCACCGACCAGTAGGTGCCGAGGCTCAGCCCCACCCCGGTGACAAGCCAGGACAGCAGCGTAATGCAGATCCCGTAAGCCAGACTCTGGGCGGGTGCCCGGCGAAAATCCATCCAGCCC
>CANKAJ010000162.1 GCA_947479645.1 Betaproteobacteria bacterium
AAGCGGTCAGCGATCATGGTTGGTCTCTCTTTCGATCAGTTTACAAATTACATATTTAGAATGTATTGTAAACTTATGGCCGAAACCAGGCAATTGAAATCCAGTCATACGCCTGTAACGCGCATCACCGCATTGGCGCTGACTTGAGAGGCCGGAGACCAGCATGACCGCTAATCCGAAAACCCGTGAACTGAACAATGCGTTTCTGGCGAACCGGCTAATAGCGCAGACCGCATCCCTGGCAGTTTCGCCACCGCAGACATGGCATTTGAACATTGACATGGCCACCGCCATTTCCGAAGCTCTCCCACTCGCTCCGGTCCAGCTCATGCAGTGTGATGATTCCAGCCCACTTTTCAAACCACAACCTTCTTCAACGAAATCCGCAATTCCTGTCCAAGCGCGCTCGCTGCCTTGATCAGCGTATTCAATTGCACCGCCGTGTAATCCGGATCAAGCAGGCGATCCAGTTGCGAGCGACTGGTGCGCATGCGTTTGGCCATTTCAACTTTGGAAATGTTGGATTTCTCCATGCTGTCGGTCAGCGCTTCCGCGATGGCGCGTTTCAGGGCTGCAGCCTGCACGTCCTCGTAGATTTCCTGTTCACGCAGGAAATCGTCAAAGCTTGATCCGCGGTGCTTATTTGCCTTGGCCACTTTTCCAATCCTTCCAGCGATTTTCCGCCAGTTCAATATCGTCGTTGGCTGTCTTTTGCGTCTTCTTGATGAATCCGTGCAGCAACACCATTTCCCCGCCCTCCACCGCGAACAGCACCCTGGAAATGCGATTCTCAAGCCGGGTGCGGATTTCCCATATACCGCCGCGCAGATGATCGACGCGCGGCTTTCCTATTGGCCACTTGAACTGCACATACGCAATGTCCGTTCCGACCTGGCGCCGCTCAGCCTTGTCCAGAGACAAAAGCCATTCCCGCACCGGCTCCCTTGACGGACGTTGCCCGGAAAAAGATCGCCTGCAGTTTTGGCAAGTCTTGCATGGCGCATATGTACCATAAAAGGTACTACCAGACTAGGCCCCGCCCCCCCATGAAACCACCTCAGACGACAACCGTTTGGCTTTAGCGCCCTTTACCGCCCTGAAGGCTGGTATGACTCCATTCCGCTTTTGTCCATGTCAGTTTGGACACCCGAGCAAAAGGCTCTCCCCATGGACCAAACCTATACCGCCGTGGTTAAGCGAGGCGGCGGATGGTAAATCGGCTGGATCGAGGGGCGGGATCAGATCGGCCCCATTGGGGGAACGAACCCATTAATAAGGGTATTTTCAATCATATTTACCCCAATTAATATAGAATTACCCCATTCACCCTAACGCCTGAGCCATGCACTCCCTTTCAGCCGAGTATCTCGCTCGCCTCCGCTTCCATACCCGGCAGCTTGCAACCCTGCGGGCGCTTGGTGCATTTCAAGGCAAGCAACGCCTTTACTTCGAACAGTCGCCGGAAGTTCTGGAAGACCTGAAGCAGATTGCCGCCGTCGAATCCACCGAGTCATCCAACCGGCTTGAGGGCGTGGTCGTGGCGCCGGCACGCCTCAAGTCGCTGGTGCTGAAAAACGCCGCTCCCAAGAGCCGATCTGAGCAGGAGGTGGCCGGCTACCGGGATGCACTCGCCCTGATCCACGAAAACGCCATTCACATGCCCTTTACCGAGGGCACCATTCTGCATTTGCACGGCGTGATGTATCGCTACATGCCCGAATTTGGCAAATACGCCGGTGGCCGCTGGAAGGCAACCAATAACGACATCATCGAGAAGCACCCCGACGGCAGCAGCCGCATCCGTTTCAGCCCGGTGCCGGCGCACCTCACGCCGATGGCCATGACCGATCTGGTCACGCGCTACCGCGAATCACTGGACCGGCATCTGACTGATCCGCTGGTGCTCGCGCCGCTCACCGTGCTCGACTTCCTGTGCATACACCCCTTCCCCGACGGCAACGGACGCATGGCACGGCTGCTGACACTGCAACTGCTTTATCACTTCGATTACGCAGTGGGGCGCTTCATCAGCCTGGAGCGTATCTTCGAGGAGTCAAAGGAAAGCTATTACGAAACCCTCGAAGCCAGCTCGCAGCACTGGCACGACGGCAAACATGACGTCATGCCGTGGCTCGACTACTTCTGGGGCACGCTGCTGCGCGCCTACCGCGAGTTCGAGCAGCGCGTCGGGACCATCGAACGCGGACGCGGCGCCAAAGGCGACCGGGTGCGCGCCGAGATTCTCAAACGCACACTGCCATTTTCGATTTCCGACATCGAGGAAGCCTGCCCCGGCATCAGCCGCGACACCGTGCGAATGGTGCTGCGTGCCATGAAAGCAGAAGGCCTCATTTCACCAACCGGCCGCGGACGCAGTGCGAAGTGGCAGATCAACACAAACAGTAAAGCCCACCCATGAATGACCGCCACTTCGTCCTGCTCCAGCACATGCTGCCCAAGCGCGCCCTCACCGTCGCCATGGGCATGTTGGCGCGCACGCGCGGCGGCGCGCTGACGCATGCGGTGGTGCGGCGCTTCATTGCGCGTTACGGCGTGCACATGGCCGAGGCGGCCGATCCGATCGTCGAGCATTACGACACCTTCAATGACTTCTTCACGCGCGCGCTGCGCGAGGGGGCACGTCCCCTGGCGCCGGCGACCGAAGCGCCGTGGATCTGCCCGGTGGATGGCGCCATCAGCCAGTTCGGGCCAATCACACGCGACCGCATCTTCCAGGCCAAGGGCCACGACTACAGCACGCGCGCGCTGGTAGGGGGCGACGCGGCGCTGGCGGCGCAATTCGAGGATGGCGCTTTTGCCACACTGTACCTGAGCCCGAAGGACTATCACCGCATCCACATGCCCTGCCGTGGACGCCTCGTGCGCATGATCCATGTGCCGGGCGACTTGTACTCGGTGAATCCGGCCACTGCGCGCGGCATCCCCGGGCTGTTTGCGCGCAACGAGCGCGTGGTGTGCGTGTTCGAGTCGGATCACGGCCCGTTCGTGCTGGCGCTGGTCGGCGCCACCATCGTCGGCAGCATGGCCACGGTGTGGCATGGCGTCGTCAATCCGCCGCGGCCGGGAACGATCCGCGAGTGGCACTACGATGAAAAACCCGTGGTGCTGGAGCGCGGCGCCGAGATGGGCCGCTTTCTGCTGGGCTCCACCGTGGTGATGCTGTTTCCACGCAACACGCTGCGCTTCAGCGCGGCGTGGAAGCCCGAAAAGTCCATACGCATGGGCGAGGCGATGGCGTCAGGCGTGTAATCCGGGCGAATCTCGGGACCTTGGGTCAAGCATCAGGCGAGAAGCTGTCAATCCGGCACGAATTGCATGCGGTGTGACTCGCCGCTGTGACTTGCCGATGTGACTTGCCGATGTGACTTGCATTTGCCGGCCGTGACTACCGGAGTACCATATTATTTGCGACTTCGTTGCGGCCCTGTGATTGCCCCTTGATTGTTTAAGACTCCTCCATGCTTAGAACCATATTTACCATCGCGCTTTTTGTCGCTGGCATGCTTGCGGCAGCGCAGTCCGGCGCTCAAAACGCCTACGCGCCGCCGCCTCGCAACATCGACGACATACTCGCGCTGCTCAAGCAATATGAGACAGGCTCCCAGTCATTGCGCCGCAAGTCGCGCACCGAGGCACTCCAGTCGCCGCCGCAGGCAGGCAACAACGTCGATCTCGCAATGTTCTATCGCAATCGCGCCATGGCTGCGCGGCAGATCGGGCTGATCTCGCAGGAGATCGCCGATTGGCGACTCGCCGCGAAATATATTGAAGGCGTCCGTCAGCAGCAAGGGAAGGCCAATCCAACCACGATCCGCAGGTCCCTGGCACGCGCCGAAGCCGAGGGAGGCAATCTCCTGACCGCGGTGCAAATCTGCGAACGAATCGTGGGCGAACGATTCGCCCGCGGGCAAGGCAGCGGACAGCAGATGGTGGCATACGGCCAACTCGCATTGGCCCAGTTGGAGCTTGGCGACGTCCGGGCAGCCAAAAAGACGCTGGCAGGACAGGAACAGATCTATTCCCAGATGGGTCAGGGCAAGGGGCGCAGGCGTGCGGGCGGTGATGGCGCTGGCGGCAGACAGAAATGGGAGGGATCGCTGGAGTTCACGCGAGCCAACATCCTGGCCGCGGAAGGCAAGTTGGCCGAAGCCGAGCAGTCAATCCGCAAGGCGATCGCATTGGTCGGCCGCAGCAATGATGATGACGAAGATGACGATGAAGACAACGTGCAGACAGCAAACCTGGAAAATACACCGGGCGCCGCGTTCCGACGCTCCTATGCAAGCACGCTCGCGCTGTTACTGCTGAAAGAGGGAAAATCATCCGAAGCCGAGCTGGTCGCGCGCAGGGAATTGCGCGGATGGCTCACGCGCACCGGCTATTCCGAACAAAGCGCCACGGCATTGGTTACGTTCGCCCGCATCCTCTATGCCCAGGGCCGCTACGACGAAGCGGCGAAGCTCGCAGCCCCGGCGGTGAGCATGTACGACCGGCTTGGCGTTGTTCCCGAATCGATACCGATTGCCAACGCGCGCAAGATACTCGGCGCAGCGCTGGCAGCCGAAGAGCAATGGCAGAAAGCCGTGATCGTGTTCTCCGAACGGCAGGCGGGCATCGCCGAGGACGCGCTGCTGCTGCAGCGATATGGCGCCGCTGATCTGGACTGGGGGCTTGCCTTGATCAAGACCGGACAGGCGACTCAGGCACTGCCGATGCTGGAAGAACTCTGGAAGCGCACCCGCGAGCGATTGACTGACGCCTCTTACGAAACGGCGCAGACGCGCGGATTTCTGGCCATGGCGCTCGCCGCGACCGGACAGCGCACGCGCTCCCTGTCTGAATTCAACGCTGCATTGAAAGTGCTGCTCGATCAGTCGCAGACCGACGGACGTTCCGATTACGGTGCGGCCGGCGCGCTGCGCACGCGGCGCGTGCTTGAGGGGTACCTCGACGTGCTGGCCGATATGACGCGCGAACCGCGCGGCAGTCTCAATTTCGATCCGGTCGCCGAATCCTTTCGCATTGCCGATGCCGCGCGCGGCAGTGCGGTGCAGCGCGCGCTCGCCGAAAGCGCGGCACGCAGCAATATCAGCGACCCGGCACTCGCCGCGCTCGCTCGCGAAGAGCAGGATGCGCAGTTGCGCCTGGGCGTATTGAGCGATCTGCTGTCGCGACTGGCCTCCGCACCGCCAGAGCAACAATTGCCCAACGTCATGACCGAAATGCGCAAGGACATCGCGGCATTGCGCGCGCAACGCGGCAAGTTCAAGAGCGAAGTGGAGCGACGCTTCCCGAGCTATGCGCAACTGATCGCCCCGAAACCCGCGACCGTGGAGCAGGTGCGCAAGGCGCTGCGGCCGGGCGAAGCGCTGATTTCGATTTATGTCGGCGCCGGCAGGACTTACGTGTGGGCGGTTCGCGATAACGCCACCGCCTTCGCACTCGTGCCGTGGGACGCGGCAACAATTCGTTCGACTGTCGCCGAACTGCGCAAGGCACTGGATGTCGGCGACGTGCCGATCGAGCGCTTTCCGAAATTCGATACTGCCTCGGCGCATGCCCTGTACAGCGCGCTGCTGCAACCGGTGGAAAACGGCTGGAAGGGCGCCGCGAGCCTGCTGATCGTTCCCCATCGCGAACTGGGCCAATTGCCGTTTGGCGTGCTGGTCACCGCGCCGACCGAAGCAGCGGCTGACACGACGCCGCGTTATGTGAGCTACCGCAACATCCCCTGGCTGCTGCGCAGCGCAGCGATTACACAGCTGCCATCGGTCAACGCATTGGTCACGCTGCGCTCGGTGCCGGCGGCAAAACCCGGCCGACGCGATTTCGCCGGTTTCGGCGACCCCTACTTCACCCGGGCGCAATACGCGCAGGCAACGCGCGAGAACGGCGTGCAAGTGGCCTTGCTGGAGGGAGACACCCGGCTGCGCAACCTGAAAATTGCCAAAGTCGTCATGCCCGTCGCCGCACCCGACCCGGAAGACGTCACGACGCATTCGCTTCCATCAGCGCCGCCGGTTGCCAACTCGTCCACCATCGCCGACCTGATGCGCCTGCCCGATACGGCCGACGAAATCCGGGAAATCGGACAGGCTTTCAAGGCCGATCCCGAGAAGGATATCTTCCTCGGCGTTCGCGCCAATGAAAAAATCGTCAAGAGCATGGATCTGTCCAACCGCAAGGTCATTGCGTTTGCAACGCACGGCCTGGTACCAGGCGACCTGAATGGGCTGGAACAACCCGCCCTTGCACTGACGGCGCCGGAAATCGCGAACGTCGATGGCGATGGCCTGTTGACGATGGACGAGATACTCGCCCTGAAGCTCAATGCGGACTGGGTCGTGCTGTCGGCATGCAACACCGCCTCGGGCGAGGGTGCCGGGAGTGAAGCCGTCTCCGGGCTGGGGCGCGCGTTTTTCTATGCCGGGGCGCGCGCCATTCTGGTCAGCAACTGGCCGGTGGAAACGGTGTCGGCAAGAATGATCACGACGGACCTGTTCCGGCGCGAAGCGGCAGAGCCAACGCTCACTCGCGCGGAGGCGCTGCGGCGGACGATGCTCGATCTGATTGACCACGGCGCCATGGCTGATGCAGCGACCCGACTGCCGATCTACACCTATGCCCATCCCATGTTCTGGGCGCCGTTCAGCCTGGTGGGAGATGGAGGGCGGTAAGGGTGGCAAGAACCCAACAAAAAAGCCCCTCCGAAGAGGGGCTTTTTAAATTTCCGGCTCGGCTCGGACCGGCACGGTCCAGCCTGAACCAACTTAGCGGCAGGTATCTTAGCGGCAGGTGGCAGGCAGGTACTTCGCCGGCGTTCCCGCGCAGGACCAGGTGACCGTCCCGGTGCTGGTATTGGCTGTCGGTGTTACCGTGATCGTGACACTCTGGCCCGTCGAGGTGCTCGCCGTGCTGCCGGTGACAACGATCAGGCCGACATCGGACACATCGGCCGTGGCAACCTTGCCCACGACGTTGATGGTCACGCCAACGCCCATGGAAGCGGTCGCGGACGGATCCGATTGCAGTTTTTCGGAGACTGCGGTGCGGGCACTGGACGCGGCCAGGATCAACTCCGACACCTTGGCACGCACGGTGTAGTCCTGGTATGCCGGCAGCGCAACCGCAGCCAGAATACCGATGATCGCCACCACAATCATCAATTCGATCAGCGTGAAACCTTTCTGGATTGCCTTCATATTTGCCTGACTCCCTTAAGAATTGCGGCGGAACAATTGCGCCGTGGGTGAATTCTATCAATTGTCACGCCCTGAAAGTTTGCGACATGAATTGATTTTGTGAATTATTCAGCCTTCCGAATCCAGAACTGGTACATGCCGATAAAAATATCGGGATTCTCATTCTCAAATACCTGCCATTGATCAATCCGGGTGGCGGCAGGATCATCGGGAAAACGTCGCCGGTAGGCCAGCAGGACCTCGCTGGCAATGTCAAACCCCAGGAACACCAGATCATTTTCGTGGAGAAAAGTCTCGATCCGGGTCAGGGTGACGCGATGTTCCTGAACATGAAAAAGCAGATCCCGGCACATGCTGATGCTATAAAAATCAGCAAGGTTCAATACGGACCTGAAATCCGCATTTTTGCCGGAATTCATGATTTCCTGGCGAAATCGCCGGATCTCTTCAGCAGAGGAGCCATAGCCCCGCTCGGAAATACATTCCCTTATCCGAACGATTTCCCGACGCGCCAATTCGCTGTAAAAGCCAAGCTTCATGAAGCCGCCAGGGCGCAGGATGGACAGCAGCACCCGCCATCCGACGAATGGGTCTGCAAGGTGATGCAAAACACCTGTTGATTCAATCACATCAAAACGACGATCCAGCGAGCCCAGTTTCAGGATGTCGGCCTGCGCAAATTCAATCGAAGTCAGCCCGAGTTGGTGCGTTTTTCGTTTGGCATAGCCAAGGCTATGCAGGCTCAGATCCACCGCCAGCACGTTGGCATTACGGAACAGTTGTGCGGTATCAATCGCATACTGACCGGTGCCGCAACCGGCGATCAGCAAATCGATGCGGCCGCCCCCGCCCTCACGACGCAGGCATGCCTGCGGGAATTTATGGCCCAGATAATCGACGACAGTCGTTTGCATGACCCCGGGCGCCGCCCGGACCCAACGCGGGTAAGGGTTGGCTTCGTACTGATCCTGAACCTGCAGTGACACCGCATCATCGATGCCGGTCAGCCGGGGAATGGTGGCACGCAACTGTTGCTCCTCGGCCGGCTCGCGAACCTGTTGCTCCAGCACGGCCATGACCGCTTCGGGCCATTGTGCTTCCAGCAGCCGTCCGGCCAGCGGGATGGAGCCAAGCGGGAAATACGCTGCGACCGCAATGAGCTGCCGCACCGGCACCGGCGCTCCGGCGTCAAGCGCGGCCTCCAGCGCATTGCGCACTTCACCCGCTTTTTGTATTTCGCCATCGGTGCAGGCAAACACATATTCATTGATGAAGCATTGGCGGGCCAACGCACAGCAAAAGTCCAGGCCCAGCCCCCCCATACCCATTCCCATGGCCAAGGCCGGCTCAGGGACCGTTGCACCGGATGCTTCTTCGAGCATGGCCCACCGCGCCAACGTCAGAAATAGCTCCATGCCGATATCCTGAATCGGGGCGGAACCCAGTACGGCGCAGAGCAAGGCATTGTCCGCCAGTGCAGACAATCCGCTTGCTCCAAGCAACACCCTGGCTGACAGCCGTGCCGGCCAGGCCTCTGCCGCGCGTGCCATGCACGCGCCGAGGTCCGGATTCAACTTGATAAGACTGATGGCAGCCGGCACCAGTTGCTCCGGGCGCGCCCAGGGCTCGATCAGACCTCTGATCAGCAATGCCCGAATGACGCTGTCTTCTTGCTTGAACCGCAGTCGCTTTATGCATTCAACGAATACCTGCCTTGCTTCGGCCGTTTCCCCGATCTGCAATGACTGCTGGATGGTTTCCAAGGCACTACTCGATTTGCCTTGTATGTTGAGCACCGTCGCAAGATGGTTATAGGCCTCGGCGAAATCGGGCCTGAACTGGATCGCGCGGCTGTAGCTGGCACTCGCCTCGTCGAGTCGGCCGAGTCTTGCCAGCACATTGCCCCGGTTGTGGTGTGCATCGGCGAAATCGGGCCTGCACTCGATCGCGCGCTGGTAACTGGCATCCGCCTCATCGAGGCTCCCAAGGCGGGCCAGGATATTACCCAGGTGGTTGTGCGCCTCGGCGAAGCCCGGATTGATCTCGATGGCGCGACGGTAACTGGCACCGGCCTCATCCAGCCTTCCAAGACTGGCGAGGACATCGCCCAGGTTGGAACATGCGTCGGCGTAGTCCGGCCGGATCCGGATGGCCTGCTCATAACTGGCCACAGCCGCGTCCGGTTGATTGAGCTTTTGCAGGGCGGCGCCACGGTTGTTGCAGGCATCGGCGAAGTTCGGGTTGATATTGATGGCCTTGTCAAAGCTCTCGACGGCAGCGTCCAGTCGGCCCAGTTCCAGCAGCGCATTGCCGCGGTTGCTGTAGGCATCCGCATAGCCGGGATTGATGCTGATGGCCTTGTCGAAACTGGCGACAGCGGCTTCCCATTGCTTGAGTTCCTTCAGCGCAACGCCACGATTGCTGTGGGTCGGAGAGAAGTCCGGTCGAATGGCGATGGCCCGGTCAAAGCTCTCGACCGCAGCCTCCAGTTGCCTGAGTTCCAGCAGTGCATTGCCACGATTGCTGTAGAAGGTGGCATTGCCCGGATTGATTGCGATCGCCTTGCCGATCAGATCAGCGGCCAGCTGGTGTCGATTCGTTTGATAGGCGACCACCCCCAGCAGGTGCAGGGCGTCAACGTGATCGGGCTGTGCTCCCAGTATCGCTTCGTAGATGGTCGCCGCTTCCGACAATTGCCCTTTTTGATGCAATTCAAGACCGGCTTGCAGCTTGAACGACAGGTCTGTTGGCGCGGGTTGCGTGGTTGTCATTGAGGTTCCGGGCTAACGATCATTGCTTTGTCTGTATTGCGGGAAGTCCTGCCGCCACGCGATGGCGGCTTTTCCGGCGGCCTGAATGCGCGTTGCGGCAGCCCGCTGTCGAGTGAAGTCGGCTGCGATTGTAGAACATTAATCATCTGATCCCCTCCCCGGCCGGGACTTCGGGAGGCCTTGCCCCGGGAACGGCGGATTCCCGATTCATGCATAATCGGCCCGAACTGACTTCCAGCCGCACGATATAAAGCAGACGTTCCGATTGGATTCGATCCAAAGGAGAAGTGCCATGTCGAAATCCGGGTTGATGAAGACGCTGTCTGCGAAGACACCCTTTGCGAAGACCTCATGTGCGAAGACTCCGTGTACGAAGACGCTGGGCGCGCTTTTCATTTGCCTGGCCCTTTCCCTCGCACTTGCCCTGCCGCAGCCGGCAGCGGCACAAGGCTCTGCCGAGGGCTATCCCTCCAAGCTGGTCACGATGATCGTGCCTTTTGCCGCAGGCGGCCCCACCGACAACGAGGGCCGCATCTATGCGCAGAAACTCTCGGAGAATCTCGGGCAGTCATTCGTGCTCGATTTCAAACCGGGCGCCGGCAATCGCATCGCCACCCAGTATGTGATGAAATCCGCCGCCGACGGCCACACCCTGATGTACACGGCCTCCACCCACTCGGTGATTCCGCTCATCTACTCGGACCTCCCCTACGATCCGTACAAGGCGCTGGCGCCAGTATCGCTGCTCTCCAAACGCTGGGCCCTGATTGTGGTGAATCCGTCCGTCCCGGCGAAAAATCTGGCCGAGTACATTGCCTATGCCAGAGCGAATCCCGGCCAGCTCAATCTGGCGACCGCCGGCGCAGGCGGCTCGCAGCACCTCACGGGCGTGTGGCTCAACGCGGCGACCGGCACCGAGGCGACCATGGTGCATTACAAGGGCACCGGCGCCGTGATGCCCGACCTTCTGGCCGGGCGCGCCCATCTCACTTTCTCGACGCTGCTCACCGCGTTGCCGCACCTCAAGTCGGGCAAGTTGCGCGCAATCGCGCAGGCCAGCCTGGTGCGCAATCCCGTTACGCCTGAGCTGCCCACCGCGGTGGAAGGCGGGTTGCCGGGCTTCGAGTATTCGAGCTGGCTGGGGCTGCTCGCACCGGGACAGACCCCGGCCCCCATCCGCAACAAGATTGCAGCGGAACTCAACAAGATCGTAACCTCGCCCGACATCGTCAAGCGTATCGGCACCGAATTGCAACTGATCGGCAGCACGCCGGCGGAATTCGAGCGCTACTACCTGCAGGAGTACGAGCGCTGGAAGAAACTGGTGAAGGAAGCCAATATCAAGTTCGAGTAGCCAAGGGCGGCGCTCAGGGCAACATGGCAGCCGCCTTCCCCGCGTGATTCCGGATCAAAGCCGGAATGTCCGGCCCAGGAAATACAGATATTCCGTGCTGCAACTATCGCATCGAAAACGTTTGCTTCCCATCAGCAGGCGCATCCGCGGCGTTCTGCGAATACGATCCAGGACTCTCTTGCAGCGCGTACAGACC
>CANKAJ010000163.1 GCA_947479645.1 Betaproteobacteria bacterium
GCCGTGCTCGAGTACCACCAGCGAGCCGATGTCCTGGTCGGCCATGCTGACCACGGCATCGGACAGCAGCATGTCGGGCGTCGCGGTGAACAGCGTGCCGCCTTTCACCTTGAGAACTTCTTTGACTTTCATGGTCGCCTCCAGTCCTGTGGGCCGCAGTTCTTGTAATTCGAAAATGGTACTCCGCGCCGGCCCTCGGCGCCAGCAGGAAGGCGAGAGTGGAGATAAAACCGTGTCACTGTTCGCGTCAATATCCACGTCAACGGGCACGACAATGCGACAATGCGCCGCAAATGCCATCCAAACGCATCATTCTGGCCACTTTCGGTTCGCTGGGTGATCTTCATCCCTACATCGCCCTGGCTCGCGCGCTCGGGCGGCGCGGACATCGCCCGGTCATTGCGACGATCGACAAGTACCGCCAGCCGGTGATGGCTGAGGGAATTGAATTTGCACCGGTTCGACCGCATGAGTCGCAGTTGCCGCCGCTGGATCAGCTCATGCCCAGGCTGTTCGATCCGCTGCGCGGTCCGGAATACCTCATTCGCAATCTGGTCATGGCCTTCGTGCGCGAGACGCATGCCGATCTGTCGCGCCTGGCCGCCGTTGCCGATGTGCTGGTGACGCACCCGCTGGCGGTGACCGGCCCCCTGATTGCCGAAAAGACCGGCATTGCCTGGGCATCGACCATTCTTTCGCCGCTCAGTCTGCTGTCGACCTGCGATCCGCCCATTTTCACGCCCATGCCATGGATGCGGCATCTGCGTGGATTGGGCGTGACGCCGTATCGCGCGATGTTCGGGCTGATCAAGTGGATGGGGAGGCCCTGGGAGGCGCCGCTGCGTGAACTGCGCAGCGAACTGGGGCTGCCGGCGAGCCGCAGCCTTGCCTTGTTCGAAGGGCAGTTTTCACCCTTGCTCAATCTTGCGCTGTTCTCGCCATTGCTGGCGGCGCGCCAGTCGGACTGGCCACAGAACACCGAGGTGTGCGGCTTTCCGCGCTTTGACGGGGCGTTGCCGGACACGGCGACTCAGGCACGCCTGAGCGAATTTCTCGCCGCGGGCCGATCGCCGGGCGACGCTCCGCTGGTGTTTGCGCTCGGCTCATCGGCGGTGATGATCGCCGGTGACTTCTGGGACAACGCGATCGCGGCGACGCGTGCCCTGGGACGTCGTGCCATTCTCATCACCGGTCGACCGCCTGCATCCGGCATTGGAGCTGGCAATGACATCGCCGAGTTCAACTATTTGCCGTACTCCCTGGTATTCCCGCATGCCGCGGCCATCATTCATCAGGCTGGCATCGGCACATTGTCGCAGGCGCTGGCGGCAGGGCGGTCGCAATTGATCACGCCGGTGTCCTTCGATCAGCCGGACAACGCTGCGCGCACGGCGCGTCTGGGCGTGTCGCGCTCGTTGCCCTTTCGCTCTGCCACGGCGGCGGCGCTGACGCGGGAACTGCGCCTGTTGCTGGAAAATCCTGCGCATGGCGAGCGCGCAGTGGGTATCGGTGATGCGGTGCGTGGCGAGGACGGTGCAGCACGCGCGGCGGAACTGATCGCCGCGCTTTGATGCGCGGGCGGGCTGTGGTGTTAAACTCGCCTTGATTTCACTCGGAAAATTCCCATGTCTGGCAACTCCTTCGGCACTTTGTACTGCGTTACTTCCTTTGGCGAGTCGCACGGCCCGGCGATCGGCGGCGTCATTGACGGCTGCCCGCCCGGATTGGAACTGAGCGCGGCCGACATCCAGGCGGATCTCGACCGCCGCAAGCCTGGCACCTCGCGCCATGTCACGCAACGCCAGGAATCGGACACGGTAGAAATTCTTTCCGGTGTATTCGAAGGCAGGACTACCGGCACGTCCATCGGCTTCATCATCCGCAACGAAGATGCGCGCAGCAAGGACTACTCGGATATCGCCAAACTGTTCCGGCCGGGGCATGCCGATTACACCTACTGGCAGAAATACGGCATTCGCGACTACAAGGGTGGTGGTCGCTCCTCGGCGCGCGAGACCGCCATCCGTGTCGTCGCCGGCGCCGTCGCCCGCAAATGGCTGCGCGAGCGCTATGGTGTGGAGATTCGCGGCTACGTCGCACAGATCGGCCCGCACAAACTGGCGCTCAAATCATGGGATGCCGTGCGGCAGAATTCATTTTTTTCACCTGATCCGGATGCCGTGCCGATGCTGGAAGCTTTCATGGACCAGTTGCGGCGTGACGGCGATTCGGTTGGCGCGCGCGTCAACGTGATTGCCAGCGGTGTACCGGTGGGTTGGGGTGAACCGGTCTATGGTCGCATCGATGCCGATATCGCCTCGGCGATGATGGGCATCAACGCCGTCAAGGGCGTGGAGATCGGTGCCGGTTTTGCCGCCATCGAGCAGCGCGGCAGCGAGCACGGCGACGCGATGACGCCGGAAGGTTTTCTCAGCAACAACTCGGGTGGCGTGCTTGGCGGCATCTCGACAGGCCAGGATGTGGCCGTCAGCATCGCGCTCAAGCCGACTTCATCCATACGCGTGCCGCGCCAGTCCATCGACCAGAGCGGCCAGAGCGTCACCATACAGACCAACGGCCGCCACGATCCCTGCGTCGGTCTGCGCGCCACCCCCATCTGTGAGGCCATGCTGGCCTGCGTGCTGATCGATCATGCGTTGCGGCATCGCGCGCAGTGCGGGGATGTGACAACAGAGACGCCGAGGATCGGGCAGAAGCGAGGTTGGTAACGATAACAATTAGCGAAAAATCGTTCTGGGATTATGGCGCTGGTTGTTAAAATAATAATAATAGAATTTCGCGTCGTCGCTGAGTCAGGCCAGTCTTCCTTTTGGGTTGGAGAACCGCGCAATGTATATGCCACGGCACTTTGAGGAAACCGACATCGCCGTCCTGCATGCGTTGATGCGTTCCCGCCCGCTGGGCACGTGGGTCACTCAAGGCGACGGCGAACTGATCGTCAACCACATTCCGTTTCTGCTGGATGACAGCGGGGCCGGATGCGGCGTGCTGCGCGGCCACGTGGCCCGTGCCAACCCGGTGTGGAAGTTGTTCTCGACGGCGCTGCCCTCGGTGGTGGTGTTCCAGGGGCCGCAGGCCTACATCACGCCATCCTGGTATCCCGGCAAGCGCGAGCACGGCAAGGTCGTGCCCACCTGGAATTACGCAGTGGTGCATGCGCATGGCCTGCCCCGGTCGATCGACGATCGCGACTGGTTGCTGGCGCATGTCAGCGCGATGGTTGACACGCAGGAGTCTCGGGAGGTGCTGCCATGGCAGGTCGCCGATGCGCCACCCGATTACATCGACAGTATGCTGCGTGCCATTGTCGGTATTGAAATTCCAATTGCAAAGCTGGCTGGCAAATGGAAAGTCAGTCAGAATCGCGCGGACGCTGATCGTGCGGCAACGGTCACCGGACTGCTGGAACGCATGGACGAGCAGTCACGCGAGATGGCTGCCCTGGTCGGCAGGCCTGGCGATAAAACGGCTTGACCTGGGATGTGTATAACATTGCACTGGCTTCGGGCGGATGCAACGGTTTCTGTTGAATGACGTGTTCAAAAGGATGGACGGCATGAGCTTGAGTTATTTGAATGCACTGGTGCTTGACGCGAAGCGAAGCAGACTGATGACCGCCATGATGGGCGCTTTGCTTTGCGCTGCCTTGCCTGCAGGCCACACCATTGCGCAGGACTTCCCGGCCAAGCCCATCACGATGATCGTTCCCTACGCACCGGGCGGATCAACCGATGTGCTGGGGCGCATGTTCGCAGGGCGCATGTCGGAGTTGTTGAAGCAGCAGGTCATCGTGGAAAACCGTGGCGGCGCGGGCGGCATGATCGGCATACGCGCCGTGGCCAACGCGCCGGCGGATGGCTACACCATTCTTTATTCGACTTCCATCGTCGCGATCAATCCGGTGCTGTACAAGAAACCGGGCTACAAGTTCGATGACTTCGCGATCATCGGGCCGGGCGGGCAGTTTCCCTATGTGCTGATCGCGCATGAGGGCGTGCCTTTCCGCGGCGTGGGTGAACTGGTGGCCTACGCCAAGGCGAATCCCGGCAAGTTGAACTATGCGTCGCTGGGCAAGGGCTCGCCAACGCAATTGTTCATGGCGCGCTTCATGGCCGTGGCAGGATTCGATGCGGTCGAGATCACCTACAGCGGCGCCGGACCCGCGAACAAGGACCTGATGGGCGGACAGGTGCAATTGCAGTTCACCGGTGCCACCGCCGCCAACATGACGCTGGCGCGTAGCGTGTCCATCGGCATTACCGATGAGCAACGCCTGTCCATTGCGCCCAATGTTCCCACTTTCAAGGAAGCCGGTTACCCGACCATGCTGGGTGGCACCTGGTTCGCACTGCTCGCGCCGGTCAAAACGGCCGCACCCAATATCGCCAGGTTGCGGGTGGCGCTGGTGAGTGCATCGCGCGATCTCAAGGACAAACTGGCCGCGAACGGCACTTTCCTGTTTCCGGGCAAGGTTGAGGAATTCGCGGCCTACGTCAAGCAGGATACGGCGCGCTGGGAAACCGATATCAAGCGGCTGGGGCTGGCGCTGGACGATTAGCGCCTGGAACAGCAGATTCCTCGCGGTGCTCGGAATGACAAACTCGCCGGGTTTTCAATTGGTAATGAATGGTCAGTCCGCCGTGGCGCCGGTCGCCTTGATGACCTTGGCCCATCGCGCAATATCCGTCTGCAGGATGGCAACGAACTGCTCCGGTGTATTGCCGACCGGCAGGATGCCCTGCGTGGAGAAGAGTTCCTTTACTTCGGGTGCGGCGAGCGACTTCACGAATTCAGCATGCAGGCGATTGACGACCGGGCCCGGGGTTTTTGCCGGCGCCAGTACGCCTGACCATGAACTGACTTCGTAGCCTGGCACGCCGGATTCAATCACCGTCGGCAGGTCCGGCATGGCGGGCGAGCGCGTCTCGGAGGTGATGGCCAGCGCGCGCAGCTTGCCCGACTTGATGAAGGGCGCCACCGACAGCACCGTGGTGATGACCAGTGCATGTCGCCCGGCAATGAGATCAACGACGCCCGGGCTGGTGCCCTTGTAGGGAACATGCAGCAGATTGATGCCGGCCATGGAGGCAAACAACTCCACCGACAGGTGCGAAGGATTGCCGGTGCCGGCCGAGGGGTAGGACAGTTGCCCCGGTTTGGCGCGTGCGAGTGCGATGAGTTCCTTGATGTTCGTGGCTTGCAGACCGGGATAGATGGCGACGATATACGGCGTTGATGCCAGCAGTGAAACCGGCGCGAAGTCCCGGATCGAATCATGCGGCAGCTTGGCATACAGCGTGGCATTGACGGTATGGCTGCTGCTGGCCATCACCAGCGTGTAGCCGTCGGGTGCAGCCTTGGCCACGATATCCACGCCAACAATGGTATTGGCGCCGGGCTGATTGTCGACCAGCACCGGCTGGCCGATGCTCTTCGAGACAGCCTGTCCCATGATGCGGCAGAGGATGTCGCTGCCGCCGCCCGGCGGGAAGGGTGAGATGAGGCGGATTGGGCGGCTCGGATAAGATTGTGCGGCTGCCTCGATGAAATTGAATGCGGCCAGGCAGGCCATGATGCCTGCGACGATGTGCTTCACCGCCGCCCTGGGGGTGGCATTGCCGACGGCGTTACGCGTGTTGTTGTCCACAAGCATGTCCTCTGGATTGACCGAAGCGAATTGGTGTCGACGGGTTGTTCTTGCATTGCAAAGCCGCAGGCGATCCCAAAGCCGCAGGCGATCAGTAGGTGCCCGCAGGTGATTCGCCTGAAGTGCGACTATCCTGATATTAATCCTGCTAATGATTTCCTTTGAAATTCATAAGTATTTCAAAATTGATAATAAAACCGGATTTTCATGCACTTCGCTGATGCCAGTTACACCCGCCGCATGAACCGCGCCCCCGGCGGCGGCGGCGTGCGCGGCGGCCCGGCGAAGCACTGTGCAATGGCCATCCACTGCGTGGCGGTGTCGCCGCTCACCTGCAGTTGTGTATCGGCGATGTTGCGGGTCTGGGCGACGACCTGGCAGAACTCGGCGGCGCTGCCTTCGATGAGGTTGGGGTTGTTGTCCTTCGGTTCGGCGTCCCATTCCCAGTTCGCGCCCGAGGGCGAAACGAGGCGCACGCGCGGCCGTAGCGGCGGCACTGGCAGGCCGCGATTGGCAAAGGTCCAGCCGAAGGTGTTGACGCCCAGTGTGGCGATATTGCGGATGTGATCGGTGTTGACGCGCTCCTTGCCAAGCAGGTCATAGATTTCCTGTCCGTGTGACCAGGTCTCCATGAGGCGCGCGCTGATGCTGGAGCGTGCGCTCATGTCGCGGCCGGCCCAGGGTACGCGCTTGCGCGGGTCGGCAATGGCAAAGGCGTCGGCGACGGCGATGCAGGTGTCGCGCCATTGCCTGAGCAAGGCGCGATGGCTGATGCCATTGAGCCACAGATGGGTCATGGCCAGATTGCTCAGGCCCTGTTCATCCCCCATCTTCTTGCGTTCCGCCTTCATGCGGTTGTAGGCGGGGCCATCGCGCAGGGACAATTCGGCAGAGTGATTGCCGCTGTGCAGATGCGCGATCACATCATTGACGGTCCAGCCATTGAACTGGGTGTTGCGTTGCCAGTCTGCATCCGCAAGCGGTTCAAGGATGGCATAGAGCGCATCGCTTTCCTCGCGAAAGGCCGTGGCTTGTTCCTGCATGGCGGTATCCCCGGGGGCTCCTGCTGATCAGGCTCAGGGCTTCATGCCGGGGGCGAAGCCGCCGATCTTGTCCACGGCGATGCGAACCAGGTTGCGCACCTTGAGGCGGCCCTCGGCGGTGTTGTAGGTCGCGAAATCGCCATCGACGTCCATCCTGACCATGGCGCATTGGGGTGACCCATCCGGGTTGATGGTGACGACGTGGCCATAGGCCTTGTCGGTGAGCAATTGCTTGACGGACTCGGGAAGTGTCAGTGCCATGGTGTTTCCTTTCAGTGCCATGGTGTTTCCTTGTTTGTGTTGAGATTCAAATTGACGGTCGCAACGATACGCTTCCTGGCCCCGGATCAGCAAGATGGTCAATCAGCGCGGCCTATCGATGCATTCCTGTGTAAGCTGTTCGCTATTCTGACGTATTCCTTTTGTACTGACATGACAAATATTGCACTCTCAGGGCGCTTGCTGGTGGTTGCGCAATTTGCGCTGATTGGCTGGTTGATCTGGCCGATGACGCCGCAGGTCTGGTCTTTCCCTGCGCTAGGGCTGGTGGTGTGCGCGGTGCTGCTCGGCGCGTGGACGCTGGATCACAATCGCCCGGGCAATTTCAACATCCGCCCGGAACCCAAGTCCTCGGCGATGCTGGTGACCGGTGGGCCCTACCGGTTCGTGCGCCATCCCATGTATTCGGCGGTGTTGTTGTTTGCCGCCGCCGAGGTGGTCGCCTACGCCGATGTGTGGAAATGCCTTGCCTGGGTGGCGCTGGCTGCAGTGCTGTCCGCCAAGGCCATACTCGAAGAGCGCGGCCTGCGCGAGCAGTTTGCCGCCTACACGGCTTATGCGGAAAAGGTGCGGCGCTTTATTCCAGGCTTGATATAGCCCGTGTTCAGCCACACCAGTTCGTATGGCTTGTTCCTTGACGCTGATGCAGGCGGAGCCTAGCATCGGGGCGATTACGGCAATTAAAAGGGGAAGCACATGCACAGCATTGATATTCATTCGGTTTTTAATGACCTTCAGCAGCGATCAGCGGCGACAAAGCGTGTGCCAGGGCGTGCGTTGGCGGCAGCCTTGAGCGCGGGTGCGGTGATGGCGTCGTTGCCATTCCTGTGCAGTGCCCAGACGTTTCCGTCGCAACCGCTGAAGCTGGTCGTGCCCTATACCGCCGGCGGAGCCGCCGATGTGATCGCACGCCCCCTCAGCCAGGCGCTGGGTGAAGTGCTCGGCCAATCCGTGCTGGTCGACAACCGGCCGGGTGCCAATACCATCGTTGGCGCGGAGGTGGTGGCTCGCTCGGCGCCGGATGGATACACCTTGTTTCTGGGAACGGATTCGGCGCTCGCGGTGAATCCCGCCGCTTACAAGAAGCTGCCCTACGATGCCTTGAAAGACTTCGTCGGGGTCGCCAAGGTGGTATCCAACTATCATCTGATCGTGGCGCGCAAGGGATTCGGGCCGAACAATGTGGCGGAACTGGTTGCCTATGCCAAAGCCAATCCGGGCAAGGTCAGTTATGGTTCGACGGGTTATGGTTCCCCGACGCATTTTGGCGGCATGCTGGTGGAGTCGATGGCGGGCTTGAAAATGCTGCACGTTCCATACAAGGGCATTTCGCAGGTGGTCACCGATCTGCTTGGCGAGACCCTGGACATCTCGGCCGTTGGGCCGTCTGCCGTGACCAGCCAGGTCAAGGCAGGTAAATTGAAACCGTTTGCGGCGACATCCGAAAAACGCCTGAGCTCTTATCCGGATGTGCCCTCCATGCATGAGTTGGGGTACACCGGTTTCACTTCAGGCGCTTCCTACCTCATCGTCGCTCGGGCCGGCACACCGGCGCCCATCGTGAGCCGGCTCAATCGGGATATCAATGCGGTACTGCAAAGGCCGGCGGTGAAATCGCTGCTCGAGGCCGAAGAGTTTTCAGTCGAAGGCAATATGACACCGGCCCAGGTCGCCAAGTACATCGCCGACCAGTATGTGCGCTGGGGCAAGATCGTGCGCGATGCCAAGATCAGTTTCGATTAATCAGGTCAAACAATGCATTCATTCATTGTCAAGAGATTGATTACGTCCGCGACGGTCGGGCTCGCGCTGGTTGCAACTGCTTCAATTGGTCAGACGTTTCCGTCGCAGCCGCTGAGAATCATCGTTCCCTATACGGCGGGCGGCGCCGGTGATGCGATCGCCAGACCGCTGAGTCAGGGCCTGGCGGAATTGCTGGGGCAGCCGGTGCTGATCGACAACCGGCCGGGGGCCAGTACCATAGTTGGCGCGGAAGTGGTCGCCAAGTCCGCGCCGGACGGGCACACGATGTTCCTGTCGGCAGGCACCGCGCTGGTCGTTAATCCTGCTGCGTTCAAGACGCTGCCTTATGACGCGGTGAAGGACTTTGCTGCTGTCGCCAGAGTCGTGGCCAATTACCATCTGATCGTTGCGCGCAAGGGATTCGCGCCAAACAACATTCCTGAACTGGTTGCGTTGGCGAAGAGCAAACCCGGCACGATCAGCTACGGCACCACGGGTTATGGCTCGTCGCCGCATTTCGCCGGCATGCTGGTGGAGTCGCGGGCGGACATCAAGATGCTGCATGTCCCTTACAAGGGCATATCGCAGGTGGTCACCGATCTGCTTGGCGAGACGGTGGACATCTCCGCGGTCGGACCGTCAGCCGTGACCAGTCAGGTCAAGGCAGGCAAATTGAAACCGCTGGTGGCGACCTCGGAAAAGCGCATGGCTGCGTATCCCGATGTGCCGACCATGCAGGAATTGGGCTATACGGGTTTCACGTCGGGGACCTGGTACGTCATCATGGTCCGGGCGGGCACGCCGGTGGCCATTGTGAACAGGCTGAATCGGGATATCAATGCGGTGCTGCAAAGGCCTGCGGTCAAGGCGCTGCTTGAAGCGGAAGCCTTTGCCGTCGAAGGCACTTCATCGCCGGCGGAGACAGCCAAATTCATCGCCGACGAATATGTGAAGTGGGGCAAGATCGTGCGGGACGCCAAGATCAAATTTGACTGACTCGGTTCCCGCAGAAGCGAGGCCGCTATTCAGGCTTCAGGTTGCCGCGCTTGATGTCAGCCTCCCACAGGACCAGGTCCGTTTTGGTGAAGCTGATGAATTCCTGCAGCGTGCCCGGCCAGCGCGTCAGTCCCTGGCCGGTCAACTTTTCCTTGAAATCCGCTGTCGCCACGACGCCAATGCCCTCGCGTGACAGTTTTTGCTTGATTGGCTCGGCAATGCTGGCATTGCCCATCAGGGCGTACCACACGCCGCCAACAATGGTGGGGAATCCCTGTTCCTTGAAGGTCGGAATGTCGGGTGTCGACGGATTGCGTTCTGCAAGGGTATAGCCCAGCGCGCGGATGTGACCGCCCTTGACCAGCGGCATGGTTGCGGTGGGTCCGGCAACCACGACTTGCAGGATTCCCCCGGCGAGGTCCTTGAGTGCGGGACCGGTGCCTGAGTAAATGATTTTTGCCATGTCCAGTGCGGCAATCGCACGAAAACGATCGGTGATGAGTTCGATCGGCCCGGCACTGCCCAGTGACCCCTGGTTCAGTTTGCCCGGATTGGCTTTGACATGGGCGATGAACTCAGTGAGGTTTTTGGCGGGCACAGCGGCATTGACCGACAGGATGAATCCGTCATAACTCAGCGGTGTGAGGACTTCGAGATTGTCAAAGCGATAGCCTGGATTGGCGTGCACGATCGGCGCGATGGCAGTTGCCGTGGTCCCCACCAGCAAGGTGTAGCCGTCAGCCGGGGCCTGCAGCGCGGCTCGCGCTCCGATCATGGTGTCGCCGCCGGGGCGTGCCTCCACGACGAAGGGCTGCTTGAGGTTGGCCTGCATTTTCTGCCCGGCCAGACGCGCCAGCAGGTCGGCGCCGGCGCCGGCGGCATAAGGAACGATGATTCGAACCGGGCGGGATGGGAATTCCTGTGCGTTCGCCTGCGGCGCCAGCAGCGCTGCGGCCGTGATTAGCGTTGCCAACAGGCCATTCTTGAAAGTGGTGCTGGACGTGGTACTCATGTTCTGGTTCCTCCTGTGCTGAGCATTCGCTGGTGGCGGTGATGTTAGGCCAAAGTGGTCGGGAAATCCATTTGCCCGGCGAGTTCAAAAAATGGTCGTCTAGGCTGGTGCCAGCAGCCTCGACCCTGGCCATGAGAACAGAGTGTGACGGTTTTTCTATAAAGTTTGTTTCGGCGTTGGCTTGAACGCATGGCTCATGCCGAGTCCGGGCCGTCTGTGGTATATACGGAACTTGAGGCCTCGATAACCTGTATGTGCACTTAGGTGGTGGCTGACCATGGGCAAGCCAGTTTGTCGCTGGCCAAGTAATCAATAACGATACCAAGGAGAGCAGCATGGCGTTGGTAAAAGCATATGATGAAGTTGAAAATCCCCGTGTGGAGCGGATACTCCCCAGTGGGCATCGTGGCTGGCGCACTGATTTCATCAAGCGGCCTGACCCCGCAGATAAAACCACGGATACGCCCATGGCGTTTCTGGCGCAGGGTTCGGCACAGCGCTTGCTGCGCACGCATTTCCATGAAGTTGACCAATTCCAGGTGATATTCAATGGCGATGGCAAGCTGGGCAAGCATGATCTGGCTCCTGGCGGCGTGCATTTTTCGCGTGCCTACACGCCCTATGGCCCGATCAAGTACGGCGAGCAGGGCCTGGGCTTCATTACGCTGCGTGCGCACCGTGATCCCGGCGCGCAATATCTTCCCGATAGCCGTGAAGTGCTGGATCAGATTGACGCAGAAAAGAAACGCGCGCCATGGCAGACGAC
>CANKAJ010000164.1 GCA_947479645.1 Betaproteobacteria bacterium
CGACACGACGGATCTGACGCTGAAGACGGTGGCGGCGGGCTTGGGGACGCTGAGTTCGCCTGCGTCGGCCAGTGCGAACATAGCGCAGCTAGTGGATGCGAACACGGCGGTGAAGACGGTGGCGGGTGGGACCAACGGCGCGGTGACGCTTACTAGCGGCGGCCAACTTATATTGAATAAGAATGTTAATTCTGGTGCCGGCACGCTGAATATGACAGCTGCCTCAGGGGTCAATCAAACTGGTGGACAGATCAATGCAGGTGATAGTGTTATTAGCGGCGGATCCGGCTTTATTAGTCTTACGACAAATACAAACGACTTTACCGGTGTCGTAACACTTTCCAACTCCGGCTCTTATGACTCCGTCATTGTTGACGGCAATCAGTTGTCTATCGGCACCTCGACCCTCGGCCGTGATCTGGTTGTAACTGCGTCAAGTGGCATCATTCTTACTGGTGGTGCTGGAGTGAGTAGTGGTGGCAAGCAGACCTTTAACAACAATGTGACCTTGGGTTCTGGCATCGCATTAACCAGCACAGGTGTTGGCGCAGCGGGTGATGTGTTATTTGCAGGAAAGGTTGATGGCGGTTTTGGCTTGACGGTGACCAGTGCACCCGGAAGTTCGATCACTTTTACTGATGCGATTGGATCAATCACGCCTGTGGCAAGTATAAGTACCCAACTGAGCGCCAACGGCGCTGGGACAACCAAGATTAACGGGGGCTCAGTGACCACCACTGGTGCGCAAAGCTTTATGTATTCGCCAACAACTGGAACGACAAATGTTTCTCTCGGTAAGGACACTGTTTTCACCGGAGAATCCCTCAGCACCGGGCCGCTGAATTCCAACACCCACAAACTTACGGTTGTCACGTCTGGTAATGACTCCATCGAGTCCGCTAGGCTTGACAATGTGCAGCTAAACAAGACAGGCGGATTTATATCTTTCCTGGGTGATCTGATTGCGAACAGCCTGACTGCCGTAGCAGGTGCTTTTGGGGTTGAGTTCAATAAGGGTAATGGTGTCGGATCGGTGTACAGCAATACGACGACGACGATTCCGGTTGTGTCTTTCAGCAATAACGGTGTCAACACCATTGGCAATCAGGCCGGCGACACAGCCACCTTCAGCGGTGGGCTGAACATTGCGGCAGCGAGCAGCACCAATATCGGTGGATTATTGCTGACCAATGGTACGGCCATGACAATGGGGAATCTTGGTGTCACTTCCGACAGTACGTTGAGGAGTACCAACGGAGGGGCTGTTTCTGGAGCGCCAATTTCGGTGAACTCGGTTGCGGGAACCAATAATGCCAATCTGTCTGTGGATGCCGGAAGTGGCGGTGCGGTCAATGCCACGGGTGCAATCAATAATATAAACAGGCTTACTGTTTCCAATGCCGGCAATGCGACATTCCAGTCCATCAGCACCCTGGATGACATCACTGTCAGCAGTCAGGGTGCGGTGCAATTTGCTAATACTGCGCATGCGGGTGGCAATATCACTGTGAATGTGGTCAATGGCAGTATCTCCACAGTGGCAGGGCTGATGGATACTATTGGCAGCAATAAATCGATTGCGTTGTCAGCCAACTCGAACAGTGCGTCGAGCAGTGCATCAGCTCCGATTGATATTGGATCAGGTGGCGTACAGGCGACCAGCGACGTTACGTTGCGTTCAGCGGGTTCTTTGACGATTGGAGCCGGGACTGGGGTGCAGTCGACGGGTGGTGTCGTGAATCTGGCGGCAGGGCGCTCGGCGGGCATGGATGCCGAGCTGAGCGGAATGGTGGCGGGACTCGCGCCATTGTCAGGTGGTGGATTGAACTCGGCTATCGTAATTAACGCTCCAGTTCGCTCCTCGAACAATGCGACTTACAACGTAAATATTTTCTCGACTGGTTCGGTGCTGCAACAGACCAATGCCACGCATGATTCGCGGTTGCCCAGCACCATAGATGCTGGCATACAGACATCCAATAATTCACCTACGACCGGTGGATTGCGGGTTATTACCTACAATAATCCGGGGGCGTTCATTGATCTTCAAAACAGCAAGACATCTGGGGCTGGTATCTGTTCCACAGTAGTAGGTAGCGGCAATTGTGCCGGCCCGTTGTTGTTCGAGTCCAGATTAGTGGGTGGGGGGGCAGCTAACTTTGCCAATGGCGATATCAAATACAGCAGCATCAACGGCACAACAATATTTGGTCTGGGTACCGCTGCGGATATCGTATTCCACAATCCAAGAATTACCGTGGCGCAAGGGAGCATCAAGGCCACTAATGTTTATTTTTATGGATACGGATCTGACTCCAGTACGCAGAACAATGATGGCGGCATCACACTGAATGTGCCGATCACCAATTCCGATATTAACGGGGGAAAACCCGGTGGCTCGCTTAATTTTATCGCCGATGGGCCTATTGTTCTTAATGGGGATACTGCCCCTGAGAATACGCTGATCGGATCACGCACGACCAAGCCAAATGGTGACGTCACAATTGAAAAATTCGATCACAACCTGAAGCTGGTCTCCTCCAGTGATATCGGGGTGACCGGTTCCATTTATCTGGAAGGGGCGCTGGATCTTCGTGCGGGGGCATCTGGTGCCGAAGTGGCGAACCTGTCGTTGCAGACAAGCCCTAATCCGGTGGCAGCCAATGGCAGCTATGACGGCAGTGTTTCGGTCTCGGTACCAGCGGGTCGAGCCTTTCCGGTTGAAGTGGTTGCGTCCAGCATCAATATTGGTGCTCCTACTGCGCCGGTCAAGAATGTCACACTGGATTCATCAGCCGCCTCTCTGACTGTCAATGGCGTTAGCGGCAATTTTGGACGAAGCGTTGATGCATTGATCGGGTCGGAGGGGGATATCAGTATCTATTACACCGGTGCGATGACGGTGAAGGCTGGCACGGTCAGCGCGACGACAACCGGATCGAATGACATCATTACTGCCGGGGCAAATGCGAGGATCGCCGGCGACAATCTGAAGATTGTGGGTACTGGAGGGACGGGCAATACGCTGGAGATTTTTGGGGGTAATGCAAATTCGGAAACCTCTGCCGGTGGTATTGCGCTTGCAGCGGCTGATGCGGTACTTTTTGGTGACACCAGCGTGTCCATTAGGCTGGGCGATAGCCTACTTGCCAAGGGGGGAAACAGTTCCATTACTGGCAAGGCATTGGCCGCAGGAATTATTGATCCTGCTGCAGACCTGGTAATTATATCGGGAGGAAATATTGTGCTTGAAGCTGGGGTGGGCCCTGGCAGTCAGGCACAGATCCTCAACCAGGGGGACGTCAAGCTGACCGTGGGTGGCAGCACGCCTTACGTCTTCACCTTTACACGCATTGCAGGCGTGGGTACGGCAACCGGGCTGATTCTGATTGGAGGCAATGGAACAGGGCTGCTGGGTGGCAAGGCGAACACGGTGCTGCTGGGAGATCAGATTCAGCTCTCGGGCGGGGGGTTGGTGACCATTTATGATCCAGGCCGCGCCGCTGCGACCGTACAGGCCAACTCGCCACGCCCCTCGGATGATCTGCTGAGCTATATTATCTATGCGGCAAACGAAGAAACGCGTGCCGCTCGCATTCGCACTGGCCGGGGTACTGCAGACAACTCGGATCTGCCATCATGTAATTGATGCAGGGACATCATGCCCTGGTTTGAGCTTCAGGTATGGGCAGACAATGTCGGAAATCGTGACTGCACTTATACTATGATAGGTAATAATTCCGATTCTGCTGATTTGGGAGGTTGATCTATGGCTGGTCCCGCAAGCGTATCGACACTGTTGCTACGCAATGTTCCCCTCTTTTCGGTTTTGCCGGATTCACAATTGACGCTGCTGACCGGTGTGGTTGCGCGCAAGAGTTTCAGCAGGGGTACGACAATTATTGCTGTTGGGGACACGACCGAGTCCCTTTACATTGTAATTTCCGGAAGAATGAAGGTCATGATGAGTGATGACGAGGGCCGCGAAGTCATACTCGCCATGTTGGGACCTGGGGAGTACTTCGGAGAGATGGGATTGGTCGACGACAGTCCACGGTCGGCCTCAGTGGTTGCGCTGGAGGCCTGTGAATTGCTTACGTTGTCCAAGCGTGATTTCAACAGTTGTTTGCAGGACAATTTTGAACTGGCTATGACCGTCATGCGGGGATTGGTAAAGCGTCTGCGTGAGGCCGACCAAAAGATCGGTAGCCTGGCTCTTATGGATGTCTATGGACGGGTCGCACGGTTGTTGCTGGAGATGGCGGAAACCGTCGATGGTCAGAAGGTAGTCACCAAGAAATTGGCCAAGCAGGACATCGCCAAGATGATTGGCGCCTCCCGTGAAATGGTGAGTCGGGTGATGAAGGACCTGCAAACTGCGGGGGTCATTGACGCCCGTGCCGGGCGTATCTACCTCAAGGAAAACCTGCTGGCAATGGACTAATCGTCCTATTGCGTCCGACAATGCTGGAAAAGTCACATTTGAATGAAAATTCTGCGAGTTCTGTGACAAAAGTCCGTTGGTTTTGAATCGGTCGAGTACTAGACTACAACCTGTACACCGTGGATTGGTGCGGAATGTAGTTTGGAGGTAATGATGAACATATCCAAGAAGCGTATTCTTGATCTGGTGCTGGCACTATCTTTGGCTGGCGTTTCGATTTCCGTCCTGGCGGCTGCCGGTACGGTCACCCAGTTGTCGGGAACGCTGTCGGTCAGGAAAGCCGATGGGTCGGTTCGGATACTGTCACAGAAGTCTGAAATCGCGCCCGGTGACACGGTCATTACCCAGCGAGACACGTTCGCCCAGATCAAATTTGGAGATGGCGCGCAGGTGACTTTGAAACCGAATACCAGCGTCAAACTTCAAAGTTTCAACTTTACTCAGGAAGAACCGCAGAAAGACAGCTTCCTTTACAACCTGATCCGGGGCGGCATGCGCGCTGTAAGCGGACTGGTGGGCAAGCGCGGTGACCCTGATGCATACAAACTGGAGACGGCAACCGCGACGATCGGAATTCGTGGCACGGCCTTCAATGCTGATGATTGCACAGGGGCGGCAGCAGGTCAGGGTTCGTGTGCCGGTTTGGAGTCTGCTGTCTACGTAGGGGTGTCGGATGGAGAGATTATTGCCACCACGAACGGGGGCTCTGCAAATTTTCTGGCCGGTCAGTTCGGCCTGATTGACAGCGCAGAGCGGCGGCCGCGCTTTTTGTCGACCGATCCGGGTTTGCAGTTCACACCGCCTGCATCTTTTGTTCAGAGCCTTACGGGTGGTTCAGCAGTGAACTCTGGCCGCTCGCTGGAATGTGTAGTAAGGCGCTGACTCTAGGCTACAAAATCATAAAAATCCCCGCCAAAGCGGGGATTTTTATTTGTCTCCTAGCCTTCGTAGTCCTGCCCCACTAGAATCACGACTTGACGGCCTATTCTGGCTGTCTAATCGAGTAAATGGCCATTGATTTGAAGGATAACCAGGCACCTCTGCCAGGAAAAGTTGCCGCGTTGCTGCGTGAATCCAAGTGGTTCGCGCTGGTCGCAGCCGCAGCTTACCTCGCGCTGGTTCTGTTGACCTTTAACAAGGCAGACCCCGGCTGGTCGCATGCGGCAACCACTGCCGAGGTCCATAATGCCGGTGGCTGGGTTGGGGCCTGGATTTCAGATATCCTTTTGTATTTGTTTGGTATTTCGGCGTACTGGTGGATCCTTGTTCTGGTCTATACGGTCATCTGGGGCTACCGGCGGTTGGATGGGAGTTCCATCAGCGATCATCGCCCGTTTGTCATCTCGTTTGCCGGATTCCTTGTTCTGATTGCGGCGTCCAGTGGAGTTGAGGCGCTTCGCCTTTACTCTATCAAGGTTTCGCTGCCATTGGTTCCCGGTGGAATGCTTGGGGTTGTGCTCTCCAAGGCGCTTTCCGGCACATTTGGATTTACCGGGGCAACCCTGTTCCTGGTGACGCTTTGGGCGATTGGAGCCAGTCTGTTTACCGGGGTTTCCTGGCTTACAGCGGCCGAACTGACAGGGGCTGGTCTGGAAGGCATGTACCAGTTTGTTTGCCAGAAATGGCAGGCCTGGCAGGATCGCAAGGCGGGGGAGGTTGCCGCCGTTGAAAGAGAGGCCGTGGTCGAAGCCAAGCGCGAATTGGTTGTCGAGCACGAACCGATACGCATTGAAGCGCCGGTTGCCGTCATACCGAAGTCGCCGCGCGTGCAAAAAGAAAAGCAGGAGTCGTTGTTTCAAGACCTCCCGGATACGCCACTGCCGCCACTCAAATTGCTGGATGAGGCAGCCGCGGATATCGAGACAATCTCGCCGGAAACGCTGGAATACACGTCGCGTCTGATTGAACGGAAGCTGGCTGATTTTGGCGTGCAGGTGAAAGTGCTCGCAGCCTATCCGGGGCCTGTCATTACCCGCTATGAGATCGAGCCGGCAATCGGCGTCAAAGGCAGCCAGATCGTCAACCTGGTCAAGGATCTGGCTCGCGCATTGTCGGTCATCAGCATTCGAGTGGTCGAGACCATTCCCGGCAAGTCATGCATGGGTTTGGAGTTGCCCAACCCGCACCGCCAGATTGTGCGCCTGTCTGAGATACTGTCTTCTCAGGCCTACCACGATCAGGCATCGCCACTGACTCTGGTGCTGGGCAAGGATATTGGTGGACGACCGGTTGTCGCCGACCTGGCGAAGATGCCGCACCTGCTGGTAGCGGGCACGACCGGCTCTGGCAAATCGGTGGCGATCAACGCCATGATCCTGTCCCTGTTGTACAAGGCCGAAGCGCGTGATGTGCGCATGATCATGGTTGATCCCAAGATGCTGGAACTCTCGATCTACCAGGGTATTCCGCATCTGCTGGCGCCGGTCGTGGTCGACATGAAGCAGGCCTCCAACGCGCTGATGTGGTGCGTGGCGGAGATGGAGCGACGCTACAAACTCATGTCCTGGGTCGGCGTGCGCAATCTCTCTGGCTACAACCATAAAGTGGCTGATGCGGAGAAATCCGGGACACCGCTGCAGGACCCCAATACACTGGAGTCGGGCGAACCGCAGTCGCTTGAAAAATTGCCCCATATCGTGGTCATCATCGACGAACTTGCCGATTTGATGATGGTGACTGGTAAAAAGGTAGAGCAGTTGATTGCACGCCTCGCGCAAAAAGCGCGTGCGGCTGGCGTGCACCTCATACTGGCCACGCAGCGACCCTCAGTGGATGTCATTACCGGGCTCATCAAGGCGAACATCCCAACGCGTATTGCTTTTCAGGTATCAAGCAAGATCGATTCGCGCACCATCCTCGATCAAATGGGTGCAGAGGCGCTGCTGGGCCAGGGTGACATGCTGTATCTGCCACCCGGCACTGGTATGCCCCAGCGCGTGCACGGGGCGTATGTGGCCGATGACGAAGTGCACAAGGTCGTCGATTACCTCAAGGCGTTGGGTGAGCCAGAGTATATTGAGGGAATTCTGGAGGGATCCCCTGAAGGCAATGGTGAATCATTCGACGGTGGTCTGGCCGGGGAGCCTGGTACCGAGAACGATCCCCTTTACGATCAGGCAGTCGAAATTGTGCTGAAGACCCGGCGAGCTTCCATTTCATTGGTGCAGCGGCACCTGCGCATCGGCTACAACCGAGCCGCACGCCTCATTGAGCAGATGGAACAGGCGGGGATGGTGTCGTCAATGCAGTCCAATGGCAACCGCGAAGTTCTGGTGCCGGCCAAAGCGGAGTAAGTCTGATGCAACGAGTCGCGCACGGTTTTTCTGCATTACTGATTGCAATCTCGATTAGCTTGTTCACGCCGTTGGCTGGCGCATCCAGTGTGGATCAGTTCGCCCAGTTCCTGAAATCGACGCTGTCTGGCAAGACAGATTTTGAACAGAAAATCTACGACGGCAAGCGCAAACTCGTGCAGGAATCGCGCGGGACATTCGTGTTTCAAAGGCCGGGGCGATTTCGCTGGGCCTATGTCAAGCCCTATCCGCAACTCATCGTCGGTGATGGGACAAAAGTCTGGATTTACGATGAGGATCTGAACCAGGTCACAGTGCGCAAGTTTGATCAGGCGCTGGGCTCCACGCCGGCAGCCTTGCTCTCTGGCAATAACGAAGTCGTCAAGGCGTTCAAGATCACTGACCAGGGCACTCGTGACGGCCTGGAATGGCTGCAGGCCGAGCCGCGTGATACCGAGTCAAACTTTGACAAGGTGCGCATGGGCTTTGGATTTTCCGGGCTTGAAGCGATGGAACTGCACGACAGTTTTGGCCAGACCACGGTGCTGCGCTTTACCTCATTTCAACGCAATCCGGCCATTGATGCGAACAGCTTTCGATTCACGCCGCCAAAGGGTGCCGACGTCATCGGCGATGTGAAATGACAGCTCGCACAGCGGCACGCTGAACGGCAACCGCAGACCATGAGTGACCTTTTTGGTCAGGCAGAGCCGGTGGCGCCACTGGCGGAAGCGCTCCGGCCGCAAACGCTGGATGATGTTGTCGGGCAGTCCCATCTCCTCGGGCCAGGCAAGCCACTGCGCCTGGCATTTCAGTCAGGCAAACCCCATTCCATGATCCTGTGGGGGCCACCGGGCGTCGGCAAGACGACGCTGGCGCGCCTCATGGCCAAATCATTTGATGCCGAATTCATTGCCTTGTCTGCCGTGTTCGCTGGCGTCAAGGATATCCGAGAGGCCGTTGAGCGAGCCAAGGGCGTACTCGCAACGTCGGGCCGACGCACGATCTTGTTCGTGGACGAAGTCCATCGATTCAATAAATCGCAACAGGACGCATTTCTCCCCTTCGTCGAGCAGGGCTTGTTCACCTTCATCGGTGCGACGACGGAGAATCCCTCTTTCGAAGTCAATAACGCCTTGCTCTCCCGGGCGGCTGTCTATGTTCTCACCAGTCTTTCCGAAGTTGAGCTCGGCGCGCTCTTTGATCGGGCGGTCGCGAAAGCGATGCACGACCTGAAATTCGAGGCTGAGGCCAGGGAGCGATTGTTGGGGCTGGCCGATGGCGATGCCCGGCGTCTGTTGAATTTGCTTGAACTGTTGCAGACAGCGGCGGCGGGTGCCGGCGTCGCCGTGGTGAGTGGTGAGTTCGTCCAGAATGCGGTGGCACGCAACCTGCGCCGTTTCGACAAAGGCGGAGATGCTTTCTATGACCAGATATCGGCTTTGCACAAATCGGTGCGAGGGTCCAATCCGGATGCGGCTTTGTACTGGTTTGTGCGCATGCTGGATGGTGGGGCCGATCCGCGTTATCTGGCGCGGCGCATCATTCGCATGGCGGTGGAGGACATTGGATTGGCCGATCCACGCGCGTTGCAGATCGCGCTCAATGCCAGTGATACCTATGAACGACTGGGGAGTCCCGAAGGTGAACTGGCGCTGGCCGAGGCGGTGCTCTATGCCGCCGCGGCGGCAAAATCGAACGCGGTATACGTCGCGTATAATTCCGTCCGGAAATTCATCTCGGAAGATGAGTCCCGGCCGGTGCCACTGCACCTGCGAAACGCGCCTACCAAACTGATGAAAAACATGGGGTTCGGCAAGGACTATCGCTACGCCCATGACGACGCCAATGCCTATGCTGCCGGCGAGAGTTATCTGCCAGACGGAATTGGCGAGGTCAGCTGGTATCACCCGACCGATCGGGGGCTGGAGTCGAAGATCTCGGAAAAACTGACCTGGTTGCGCAGCCTCGACAAGAAGGCCAGGGAAGAGTAACGAAGGCTCTTAACTACTGATAACAATTATCTCTAAGATGATTGTTAATTATTTAAAATTATTAATAACTGATAACAATTTCAAAAGACAATGCTCGATCTCCAATTATTGCGAACCGATGTAGAGTCTGTTGCCAGCCGACTGGCGGCGAGGTCGTTTACGCTTGACGTTGACCGATTCAAGGCGCTTGAGACACGACGCAAGGAGCAGCAGGTTCAGTTGCAGGAGCTGCAATCGGCGCGCAACCAGTTTTCCAAGCGCATCGGCCAGGCCAAGGCGAAAGGAGAGGACATCGCGCCGCTGATGGCCGAATCCGAGCAATCCAACACGCGACTTGCCGATCTTGAAAAGCAACTCGCGGCGATTCAATCTCAATTGCAGGAGATGCTGCTGGTTGTGCCGAACCTGCCACACGACAGCGTTCCGGTAGGAAAATCGGCCGACGATAACGTGGAAGTCAGGAAGGTGGGGGTTCCGCGTAGTCTTGATTTTCAGCCCAGGGATCATACGGATATTGGTGCCGGTCTTGGACTGCTCGATTTCGAAACTGCCGGCAAGATTTCGGGCGCGCGCTTTGCATTGATGAAAGGTCCGCTTGCGCGGCTGCATCGCGCCATCGCCCAGTTCATGCTCGATGTGCACACCGAAGAGCATGGCTATACGGAAGTCTATGTGCCCTATCTCGTCAACGCGGCCAGCATGCGCGGAACCGGGCAATTGCCCAAGTTCGAGGAAGATTTGTTCTCCGTGGCGCGCGGGGACGGCGACAAGCTGTATCTGATTCCGACCGCAGAAGTGCCGGTTACCAATATCGTCCGCGACGAAATCGTCGCACTTGACAGGCTTCCCCTTAAATTCGTTTGCCACTCGCCCTGTTTTCGCAGTGAGGCGGGATCCTATGGCAAGGATACCCGGGGCATGATCAGGCAGCACCAGTTCGACAAGGTGGAACTGGTGCAAATAGCACATCCATCGCGTTCATATGAATTGCTCGAGGAATTGACCGGTCACGCGGAAACAATCCTCAAGCGTCTTGAATTACCCTTTCGCACCATCGTGCTGTGCACGGGGGACATGGGATTCTCGGCGGCCAAGACCTATGACATTGAGGTATGGTTGCCGGGGCAGAGCGCGTACCGTGAAATTTCTTCATGCTCCAACTTTGAGGCGTTTCAGGCGCGACGCATGCAGGCGCGTTTCCGCAATGAGAAGGGCAAGCCGGAACTGGCGCATACACTAAACGGGTCTGGATTGGCCGTAGGTCGCACGCTGGTGGCCATACTGGAAAATTACCAGCGCGCCGACGGTGGCGTGGATGTTCCCGTGGCATTGCGCCCGTATATGGGCGGGCTGGAAACAATCACACCACCCAAATAACAAGCAATTGCGACTGGCGCGATGGTAAAATTCGCGCCTCCGGAGAGGTGACCGAGTGGTTGAAGGTACCGGTCTCGAAAACCGGCATGGCAGCAATGCCATCGAGGGTTCGAATCCCTCCCTCTCCGCCACTCGGTATGCGCAAGTAATTGATATAAATAGTAATAATTATTTAAAAATATCTGATACCCACCAATTTACCCACCGTCAAAATCCCAAATGATGGTGGCTAAATGTCTGATTATTGGTCAATGGTGAATTGACCTTACCCTCACCTTGCACCAGATGCCATTCTCGGCAAGCGTGACGCCACCCTGGCTGCCGTCCTCGTTCTCACCATCACCCGTCACGCCGCCAGCCTC